>DASVUF010000079.1:0-37842 GCA_036387195.1 Pyrinomonadaceae bacterium
CGGCGGGGGGCCGTAGAAATTGGGGGGCGCGCCGCCGACGGTCTGGCGCGGCTGCGGGAGCTTGCGGTGCAGGTCGCGTAGCGCCTCCATCTGCTCGGCGTTCAGCTCGACTGTGTCAGGCCCGAGTCGGAGGATGACGCGGCGCGCGCCGGCGATTTCGACGAACAGGTCGTAGGGCAGCGTCTCGCCGATGGTCTCGACGACCTGGCCGTCCCCGCCGGGCGTGGCCGAGTGTCGGGACGGGTCGGAGCCCGACTTGAGCAGCCCGGCCGGGGATGTCTCGGGCCACACGTACTCGCCGTCGGCGATGATGTGCAGCGGGCTGTCGTCGTCGTAGAACTGGGCGCGCGAGAAGGAGACGAAGCGCAGCATGACGGTGTCGGGCGGCATGCCGCCGTCGGCGTCCGCCGTGTAGATGGGCGAGAGCAGCAGCGAGTGGCCGGGCTTATTGACCAGCGTGAGGTCTTTCGTCAGGTAGACCTCAACCTGATTCGTCCCCACGCCCCTGTAGGTCGTGGCCTTCGAGGGGCCGGCGGCCGGCGGGAGCGGGGCGAAGGCCGGCCCCCGCCCCGGGCGCAGCGCCCGCACGTAGCGGCCGAGCGCGCGTGTGTCGGACTGGGGCGACGCCGCGAAGAGGCTGAGGAAGTAGAGGCCGTTGACGAGCAGCCCCAGACGCACCTTTGGACTAGACAGCCAGCGCATGAAGTGAAGCCTCCCGGCGCGGACAGATTAAACGCGGTCGGGGCCGGAGCACAAGCCCGGCGGCTAAGCCTTCGACTTGCCCGACAGCGCCTCGTCCTCGACCTCGCCGCCGCGGCTGATGGGGACTTCGATGGGGCGGCGGTAGCCGACGCCGCGCTCCTCGCTGTCGAACTCGGGGGGCGGCGGCTCGTGGCCGGGGTCGAGCGAGGGCGGGTTGAAGCCCGGGTAGTCAATGCGCGCGTGGTAGATGGCGACGAGCGAGCAGGTGATGGCCTCGCGCACCTTGGTCAGCTCGCGCAGCGAGAGGTCGCACTCGTCGAGTTGGCCGTCGCTGACGATGGCGTCGAAAATCTTGTTGACGATGGCGCGGACGTTCTCCGGGTCGGGGCGGGCCAGGCTGCGCGCGGCGGCCTCGCACGAGTCGGCGAGCATCATGATGGCCGCCTCTTTGAACTGCGGCTTGGGGCCGGGGTAGCGAAACTCCCCCTCGTCCACCGTCTCGCCCTCGGCCGCCTCGGCCTGCGCCTTGCGCAGGAAGAAGTGGAGCGTGCGCGTGCCGTGGTGCTGCGGGATGAAGTCGGCTATCTGCTTGGGGAGCCCGATCTCCCCGGCGAGCTTGAGGCCGTAGGTGACGTGGCTGGTGATGATGCGCGCGCTCTGCGGCGGGCGCAGGCGGTCGTGCGGGTTGTCGCCCGCCTGGTTCTCGACGAAGTAGGCGGGCGCGGCCAGCTTGCCGATGTCGTGGTAGAGCGCGCCGATGCGCGTCAGCAGCGAGTTCGCCCCGATGGCGCGCGCCGCGTCCTCGGCGAGCCGGCCGACGGCGTGCGAGTGCTGGTTCGTCCCCGGCGCGCGCAGCGCCAACTGGCCGAGCACGGGCAAGTCCGCGTTCGACAGTTCGAGCAGCCGCACGTCGGTCAGAATCCCGAACAGCGACTCGCCGACGGGCAGCAGCCCCGCCGTGAAGATGGCCGTCAGCAGCCCGCCCCCCAGCCCGCACGCGGCCGCCAGCGCGACGGCGTTGAGCGTCAGGGGCTTCTGCGAAGAGAGCATCACGGCCAGCGCCAGCCCGATGTTGACCAGCCCGACGAGCAGCCCCGCCTTCGTCACCGACTGGCGCTCGCGGTAGCGCCCGATGCCGTAGATGGCCGACGACGAAGAGACGAGCGCGAAGCAGGACGTGAGCATCCCGCCCGGCGCGAGCAGGCCGGCGAAGACGGCCGTCAGCACCGCCGTGATGAGCGCGAGCTGCGTGTCCACGAGCATCGTCACCAGCAGGGCGGTCGCGGCGAAGGGGATGGCGAACGTCCAGAGGCTCGCGTCGTTGGTCGGCGCGTGCGTGGACTGCGAGGCGACGCCCTCGGCCAGCGCGAAGCCGACGCGCATCAGCGCCAGCCCCGCCAGCACCGAGAGGCCGACGAGCGCGAAGCCGCGCGGCGCGGAGAGCGGCAGCGTCGTAATCGTCGCGCGGTATTCGGTGAACCGCCACGCGCCCCAGAAGAGCGCGCAGACGAAGATGAAGAGGCCGATGTAGAGCTGCGGGCGGCGCTCGGTGTGGGTGTAGAGGCGGATGGCGGCGAACTGGCCGAGCATCTGCGGCGTCACGGTGTCGCCCTCGCGCGCGACCGTCTGGTTGCGCTTGAGGACGACGAGCGTCGGCTTGACGGCGGCGGCCGCCTGCGCGCGCGCCGCCTCGGTCGCCGCGCGGTCGAACGTGATGGTCGGGCCTATCAGCGGCAGCATCGCCGAGGCGAGCAGCTCGCTCTCCGCCGCGCGCCACCCGGCCAGCTCCGAGACGCGGCCGCGCAGGTGCTCGCGCGCCGCCGCGACGGAGACGAAGCGCGCGCCCTCGGCGCTCAACACCTGGGACGCGCCGCCGCGCGCGTCCGTCACCCTGACCTCGGGCCTCAGCTCCGCCGCGTCGCGCTCGTCGTAGACGTAGCCGCCGCCCGCGTCGCGCAGCATGTGCGCGAGCAGTTCGAGCGCGCCCGCGTCGAAGTCGTGCGCGGCGACGGCGCGCGCCAACGCGCGGCGGTCGGGCGCCTCGCCCGGCCACGTCAGCTCGGCGCGCTCGCGTTGCGAGTTCGCGCCGGCGCCGTTCGAGTTGGCGGACGCGCCGCCCGACTCGGCCTGCTGCCTGAGCGCGAGCCACGAGCCGCGGAAGCTCTGCGCGGCCGCCTCCGCCCGCGCGGGGTCGTGGTCGAAGACGGGCGGCGCGGCGGCGCGCGCGGCCTCGCGGCGGGCTTCGGTCTGGCGCGGGTCTTCGGCGGTGATGTCGGCGGGCGAGACGACGTCGGCGCGGACGACGTCGCCCTCCTGGTAGACCTCCGCGGAGGTGAGCGCCGAGCGCGTGCGCGCCAGCAGGAGCGTCGAGAGCACGGCGAGCGCGAAGAAGCCGATGAGGAAGCGCGTCGTCGGCCGCAGCGCGCGCAGAGGGCGCGTGGCCGCGGCCAGCGCGCGGTCGCGCGCGTCCGAGAGCGGGGACTTGAAGCGGGGGCGGCGTCCGTCTCTTTTCATGGCAAGAGGGGCGAAATCGTGTCCGGCCTCAGCGCGCGGCGACCTCCTCCGCGTGCTCGGGGTCGCCCGGCCGCGTCGTCTCGTCGTCCTGCGGCGTCGCCCCGTCGCCGGGCGCCGACGCCTCGGGCGCGGCCGCCTCGACTAAGGCTTCGCCGCCCTGCGCGTCGTCCTCCCGCGCGTCGTCCTGCTGCGCGTCGTCGCCCTGGCCGGCGTCGGCGCGCGCGTACGTCTGCTCGGGCGTGAGGTCGCGCGCGAGTATCGCGCCGGCGCGCTCCAGCAGCGGGCGCAGCGTCTCGGGCTTGAGCGCGGAGAAGGCGATGCAGTCGCGCTGTTCGCCGAGGCACGCCTGGCGCAGGAGCGCTTCGAGGTCGTCGGCCGCGAGCAGGTCGGCCTTGTTGAAGGCGACGACGCGCGGGATGTCCGTGTGGCCCAGCTCGCCGAGGATGCGCTCGACCGATTCGAGCTGCTGCTGCCAGCGCGGGTTCGAGGCGTCAACGAGGTGGATGAGGAGGTCGCTGTCGTCAATCTCTTCGAGCGTCGCGCGGAAGGCGGCGATGAGGTCGGGCGGCAGGTCGCGGATGAAGCCGACCGTGTCGTTGACTATCACCTCCTGCTCGCGCGGCAGGCGCAGGCGGCGCGAGGTCGGGTCGAGCGTGGCGAACATCCGCTTCTCGGCCAGCACCTCGGACGAGGTGAGCGTGTTCAGGAGCGTTGACTTGCCGGCGTTGGTGTAGCCGACGATGGAGATGATGGGCAGGCCGCGCCGCGTGCGCTCCTTGCGCCGCTGCTGGCGGCGCATGCGCTGGTGCTCGATCTCTTTTTCGAGGCGGTTGATGCGGTCGCGGACGCGGCGGCGGTCGGTTTCGAGCTTCGTCTCGCCGGGGCCGCGCCCGCCGATGCCGCCCGCGAGGCGCGAGAAGGCCGAGTCGTGCCCGGCGATGAGCCGCGGCAGCATGTAGCGCAACTGCGCCAGCTCGACCTGAATCTTGCCCTCGCTGGTCTGCGCGCGCTGCGCGAAGATGTCGAGGATGAGCTGGGCGCGGTCAATGACCTTGAGGTCGGTCGCCTCCGAGACGGCGCGCACCTGCGCCGGCGAAAGCTCGCGGTCGAAGACCAGGAGGTCAGCGCCGAGGCGCAGCGCGCGGACTATCAGCTCGTCGAGCTTGCCGCGGCCGAGCACGGTGCGCGGGTCTATGGCCTGGCGGCGCTGGACCGTCTCGTTCATGACGACGATGCCGGCCGAGGTCGCCAGCTCGCGCAGCTCGGCCATGGACTCTTCGGCCTCGTCGGCCGAGCCCGTGGTGACGCCGACGAGGATGGCGCGGTCGCGCGCGGCGGCGCGGCGCCCGCCGCTGCGGTTGCGCGCTATCTCCTCTTCGAGCGACCCGATGAGTTCGATGAAGTCAACGTCGAGCTGCGAGGCGGCCGGGGCCTCGAAGAAGGTGTAGGCGCCTTCGTGGACGTCGGCGGCCTCGTCGGCGCTGACCCGCTCGGCGGTCGTCGGCAGGAGGTGGGCGCCGCGCACCTTGCCCGGCAGCCCCGTGCGCTCGTCCACGTCCACGGCCACCATCAGGTCGAGGCGCAGCAGCGCCAGGTCGTTCAAATCGTCCTGCGTCAGCTCCTCGCCGCGCAGGTGCGTGTGGACGGCGCGCAGGCCGCGGAAGCGCCCCTCGCCGACGCGCGTGCGCTTGAGGTCGGGCCACTCGATGCGGCGCGCGTCGCCGACGACGACCGACTCGACGTAGCCCTTGCGGTCAATGAGCGCGCCTATCTGCCGCCGCGTCTCGTAGGACAGCTCGGAGAGCTGGCGCGCGAACTCGGGCGTCAAGACCTGCTGCGGCGGGATGCGCCGCGAGTAAAGCTTCTCGATGCGCCGGAGCTGATTAGGCTTGAGCCCCTGCGTGTTCCCCTGTACGTTGCTGATAACGCCACCTCCGCCGACCGCCGCCGCCGCCCGCCAAAGCCGAAAGGCGCCGGGCGTTGCGCCGGCGCCTTAAACTTTCGGCCTCAAGTTAGAGAGATAGTGAAGCGAGCGGGGACGAGCGGACGCTGCCTGGAAACCTTCGATTTTGACTCTCGCTCAGACACTTCGCGTGAGCGCGCGGCGGCCGCCCCCCCGGGGAAACATCGCGACAAAAAAACATGCCGCGATTTTAAGGCCGCAGCAGATGTCTCCTTTAACTGCGGCGGAGTATAGCACAAATTCGGTGAGGCGACAGGCAAAAGGCCGTGGGCGGGCGGCGAAAAGCGAGGGGCGGGGCGGGGCGCCTTTCGCCCCCGCTTTCGCCCCGCGCCCCGCGCCTTCCGCCTTTTGCCTTCGGATAGGCGGCGTCGTATGATGAGGCCAACTTTATTGTCCGAGTCGTTAAAGGGTTTGGCTGCGGGCGGAGACGCGCGGGGCGCGGGGCGGGCCGCGCGCCGCCAGCCGCGCGGCGGGGAGTGTAGATGTCGAACGAACAGAGTGTGCGCGTCGTGCCGCCGGCCGCGATACCGGGCGGCGAGGTGTCGGTCGAGTGCTCGGGCTACGACACGGGCAACCTGCGCGAGTGCCGCGTGACGTTCGACGGGGTCGAGGGGCGGATGGTCGGCGCCGCGCCGTGGCGCGTGCTGGCGCTCGTGCCCGAGGCGCTCGAAGCGGGCGGCGAGGTCGAGGTGGCGCTCGAGAGCGGCGACGGCGGGCGCACGGGCCCCGCGCGCCTCAACGTCGGGCGCAGGCTGGCCGAGGACGTGCACATGGTCGCCAACCCGGCCGTAGACCCGGACGACGGCTCGGTCTACGTCACGCGCTCGGGCTCGCGCGGCCAGCGGATGCCCGTCTCGCTCTTCCGCATTGACCCGGCCGGCGAGATGGCCGGCGTCACCGGCGAAATCACCAACCCCACCGGGATAGCCTTCGACGGCCTCGGCCAGATGTACGTCACCTCGCGGATGGACGGGACGGTCTACCGCGTGACGCCCTTCCACGAGGTCGTGCCGTTCGCCCGCGACCTCGGCGTCGCCACGGGCCTCGCCTTCGACGCGGCCGGGCGGATGTACGTCGGCGACCGCACGGGGACGATTCACCGCGTCAACGGCCGCGGCGAGGCCGAGGTCTGGGCGCTGCTCGAACCTTCGGTCGCGGCCTACCACCTCGCCTTCGGCCCCGACGACCACCTCTACGTGACCGGCCCCACGGTTTCGAGCCACGAGTCGGTGCAGCGCGTTGACCGCGACGGCCGCGTGTCGGTCTTCTTCAAGGGGCTCGGCCGCCCGAACGGGCTGGCCTTCGACGCCGAGGGCAACCTCTACGTCGCGGCCTCCTACCGCGGCCGGCGCGGCGTCGTCCGCATCTCGCGGGGGGGGGACGAGGCGCGCCTCGCCGTCGCCGGGATGAACGTCGTCGGCCTCTGCTTCAACGCCGCCGGCGACATGATCGTCGCCACCAACGAGGCCGTCTACAGCCTCCCGCTGGGCATCAGGGGGAGGCTGGTGAAGTAGGCCGGTGGTGGCGGCGGGGCTCCGCGCGGCGGGCGTTGACGACGACAGACCGGCCGCCCGGCCGCGAAGGGTTCTCCGCCGTCCACTTCCCGCCGCCAACCGACCATTGTTTTTGACACCCCTACCCCCGCGTGCTACTTTTTCTGACTCCGCGCCGGGGGCGTTTTCGACTGTGAGTTGTGATGCCAAGTGACCTCGTCGGACAGCTAATCATCTACATCGTCGTGCTGCTGCTCGCCATCTCGGCGCACGAGGCGGCGCACGCATGGATGTCGCACAAGTTCGGCGACGACACGGCCTACCTGCTCGGGCGCGTGACGCTCAACCCCGTCGCGCACACCGACCCCGTCGGCACGCTGCTCATCCCCATCGTCAACTTCGTGGCCGCGGCCGGGATGGGAGTCTTCGTGCCGCTCATCGGGTGGGGCAAGCCGACGCCGGTCAACCCGCTGCGCTGGCGCAACAAGGACGTGGCGAACGTGATGGTGTCGCTGGCGGGCATCCTGGCGAACCTGCTGCTGGCGCTCATCGCCTTCGTCGTGCTGAAGGTGGGGCTGCACACGGGGACGGTCGGCAGCTCGGGCGGCCGCCTCGGCTCGTTCGACGAGCCGGTCTTCCTGCTGCTGCTGCAAGTGCTTTTGATGAACCTCTCGCTGGCGGTCTTCAACCTGCTGCCGGTGCCCCCGCTCGACGGCAGCAAGGTGCTCTACACCTTCCTCCCGGCCAGCGCGCAGCCCACGCTGGAGGCGATGGAGCGGTTCAGCTTCATCATCCTCATCGGGCTGATGTACTTCGGCGTCGTCAACGCCATCATTGACCCCGTCAGGCGGGTGGTCTTCTACCTGCTGCTGGCGGGCGTGCGGGGGTGAGTTAAGGCGGTCTATCCGAGATGGCTAAGAGAATCTTCAGCGGCGCGCAGCCGACCGGCAACCTCCACCTTGGGAACTACCTCGGCGCGCTGCGCAACTGGGTCACGCTCCAGCACGAGTACGAGAGCTTCCTCTGCGTCGTGGACCTGCACGCCATCACCGTCCCGCAGGACCCGCGGCAGTTGGCCGAGAAGACGCGCGAGGTGGCGCGCTTCTACCTGGCCGCAGGCATTGACCCCGAGGTTTCGACCATCTTCGTCCAGTCGGACGTCAAGGAGCACGCCGAGCTGGCGTGGGTGCTCAACTGCGTCGTGCGCATCTCGGAGCTTGAACGGATGACGCAGTTCAAGGACAAGGCCAAGAAGCAGCGCGAGAACGTGCTGGCGGGGCTGCTGACCTACCCGGCGCTGATGGCCGCCGACATCCTGCTCTACCAGACCGACCTCGTCCCCGTCGGGCAGGACCAGAAGCAGCACCTGGAGCTGACGCGCGACCTCGCCGAGCGCTTCAACCGCGACTTCGGCGAGACGTTCCGCGTCCCCGAGGCTTACATCCCGAAGGTCGGGGCGAAGATTCAGGCGCTCGACGACCCCTCGAAGAAGATGTCGAAGTCGGACGAGAACGCCAACGGCCGCATCTCGCTGATGGACGACGCCGACACGGTCCGCCGCAAGTTCAAGCGCGCCGTCACCGACTCGGGCTCCGAGGTGCGCTTCGACGAGACGCGCCCGGCCGTCACCAACCTGCTCTCCGTCTACCAACTGCTGACGGGGCAGACCCGCGAGCAGGTCGAGGGGCACTTCGCGGGCAAGGGCTACGCGCAGTTGAAGAGTGACTTGGCCGAGGCGACGGTCGAATTCCTGCGCCCCTTCCAGGAGCGCGTGCGCGGCATCTCGGACGAGGAGTTGAGCCGCGTCCTGTCGCGCGGCGCGGAGAAGGCGCGCGCCATCGCCGCCGAGACGATGCGCGCCGTGAAAGAGCGCATGGGAATCGTGGGGGCTTGAGAGAGTTGTCGAGCGAGCAGCCTGAGGCGCAGAAAGCCACGGAGGAGGGGACGGTCGCGAGCGCGGCCGAGGGGCAGTCCCTCAACGTCGCGGGCGCCACCCCCGAGATTAGCGCCGCCGTCGGCGGCGAGGAGCTGAAGCTCGTCCTCGGCGAGTTCGCCGGCCCGATGGACTTGCTGCTCTACCTCATACGGCAGGAGCAGGTCAGCATCTACGACATCCCCATCGCGCGCATCACGGACGAGTACCTGCGCTACCTGCGCCTGATGCAGGGCATGGACATCACGGTCGCCAGCGACTTCCTGGTGATGGCCGCCACGCTCATCGAGATCAAGTCGCGGATGCTGCTGCCGCGCGACCCGGCCGTCAGCGAGGAGGAGCTTCAGGAGGACGACCCGCGCCGCGAGCTGGTCGAGCGGCTGCTCGAACACCAGAAGTACAAGGCGGCGGCCGAGATGCTCTGGTCGCGCGCCACCGTCGAGCAGGCGGTCTACACGCGCGCGCCGCTGGAGACCGACAAGGAGAACCCGGAGGTGTCGGCCGGGGCGTTCGACCTGCTGCGGGTCTTCCAGCAGATACTCGCGCGCCGCAAGGAAGAGGTCTTGATGGAGATCGAGCGCGACGAGGTCACGATGGCCGAGATGCTCGAACGCCTCCGCAACATGATCTTCTCCACGGGCGAGCTGAACATGCGCGACTTCTTCGAGCGCGCCGGGACGCGGCGCGAGCTGGTGCTCGCCTTCCTCTCCGTCCTCGAACTCGTCCGCACCACCGAGATCAAACTAATCCAGCGCGAGACGTACGGCGACATCATCGCGCGCGTCGGCGTTTAGCGCCGCCCGACCTGACATGAGCAAACGCAGAAGCAAGCAGAGTCTCGGAGAGCCGGCCGCGCCGGCCGACGCCTTCCTCTCGGCGGACGACGCCGCGGCCGACTCGCGCGAGGACGCGGTCGAGGAGTTGGACGAGGCGCTCGACGCGCTGCCCGGCGGCGGCGACGACGCCGCGGGGGCCGATGACGACGGCGGCAATCCGCTCGGCCGCATTGACGTGGGCGGCGAAACATCCTTCGACTCGGCCGAGTTCGAGGAGGATGACGAGGAGGCGGACGCGGACGACGAAGATGACGAGGGCGACGCCGACCTTGACGAAGAGGCCGCCGAAGCCGCCGACGTTGACGAAGACGCCGCCGAAGCCGTTGAAGAGGATGAGGCCGAAGCCGTTGACGGGGATGAGGACGACGAGGACGACGAGGATGACGCCGAGGGCGTTGACGACGACGACGGGCTGACCGACGACGAGGCTTCGGACGACGAGAAGGCCGAGTACGCGGTCTTCGACGCCGACGCCGAAGACCGCGCCGAGGAGCTTGAGCGGATGCGCGCGCAGATGACCGCCGTCGCGGCCGAGGCCGGCGTCGAGGTCGTCGCCGACGACGACGAGGTCGCGCCCGGCGGGAAGCCGCGCGAGCTGGCCGAGCTGGTCGCCATCTGCGAGGCGCTCATCTTCGTCTCGGAAGACCCGCTGCCGGCCAAGGCGATGGCCGACATCCTCAACGAGGACAAGGGCTGGGTGCAGGTCGCGGTCGAGGAGCTGGCCAAAGAGTTCAACGAGCGCAACGGCGGGCTGATGCTGCGCGAGGTGGCGGGCGGCTGGCAGTTCGCCACGCGCCCCGAGCACCACGAGCACGTCCGCGCCTACCTCAAGTCGAAGCCGAGCGCCAAGCTCTCGCTGGCCGCGCTCGAAACCCTCGCCGTCATCGCCTACAAGCAGCCCGTCACCGTCCCCGAGATTCTCGAAATCCGCGGCGTCCAGTCGTCCTCTGCCATCAAGACGCTGCTCGACAAGCGGCTCATCGTCGCCAAGGGGCGCAAGGAGACGGTCGGCCGCCCGATGATGTACGGCACGTCGAAAGACTTCCTCCTCCAGTTCGGGCTCAGGGACCTGTCCGAGCTGCCGAACGTCGAGGACTTCGAAGACCTGGCCGGGGGCGGCGAAGCCTGACGCCGCGCGCCGCCGTGGAGGGCTCAGAGCAAGTGGGACTCACGATTTGCGTCGGCCTGCCGCCCGAGGCGCGCGAGGGCGACCCGGAATACCTCGAATACTTCGACGGCCAGGTGGAGGCCGTCAACGGCGTCCTCGACTCCTTCGGCCTGCCCGAGTATCAGGAGCCTTTCGACATCGAGGAGGGGCGGACGTTCGAGTGCGAGCTGTACGGCGACTCGGGGCTCCACTGCCTCCGCCGCCTCGCGGCGCACCTGGCCTTGAAGGGCGAGCTGCCGCCGCCCGGCGACGAGACGGCCGCCGACGACCCCGTCCTCGGCGACTACTACAAAATCTTCGACGCGAGCTTCGCGCAGGGGCAGGCGGGCGCGATGCCCTTCCAGCACCTCATCGTCCACGGCGACGCCGAGGGGTACTACCTGCCCGTCGAGTTCGAGGAGGTCATCATCCCCGACGCCTCGCTGGAGATAGCCGGCGGGATGCTCGGCTCGTCGCACGCGCTGCTGCGCGAGTGCCGGGAGTTGGCCCGCGCGCTCGAAATCCCCGAAGCCCTCTCGCCCGACGACGAGGCGTTGTGGGAGGCGGCGGACAACCAGGGCGAGGACGCGGCCGAGGGCGGGGCGACGTGGGAGCGTTACGGCGTCGAGTCGCAGGCGTGCCTCTGCCTGATGCGCGCCTGCGAGGCGTCAATCGAGACGGGCGCGGCCGTCGTCTTCGCCTGAGACGGACTTTCGTCTTCGCCCGGGACGGACTTTGAGTTGAAGGAGCGTGTCTTGGAAGAGCGTCTGCAAAAGCTGATTGCGGCGGCGGGGCTGGCCTCGCGCCGCCACGCCGAGGAGATGATCGCGGCGGGCGAGGTGACGGTCAACGGCGAGGTCGTCCGCGAGCCGGGCACGAAGGCCGACCCCGAGCGCGACCACATCAAGGTGCGCGGACGCCTCATCAACCCGCTGCTGGAGAAGCAGGAGAAGACCTACGTCCTTCTGAACAAGCCGCGCGGCTACCTGACCGCGCTCTCGGACCCCGAAGGACGGCCGCTCATCTCGGACCTCGTCCCGCAGGCGCTCGGCCGCCTCCACCCCGTCGGCCGGCTCGACTTCAACACCGAGGGGCTGCTCATCCTGACCAACGACGGCGAGCTGACCAACTACGTCACCTCCGCGCGCAACCACGTCGAGAAGGTCTACGAGGTGAAGGTCAAGGGCCTGCCGCCCGAGGCGCAGATAGAGCGGCTGCGGCGCGGCGTCCGCCTCGACGACGGCGTGAAGACCGCGCCCGCCCAGATCACCAAGACCGACGAGACGAAGACCAACACCTGGTTCGAGGTCGTGCTGCGCCAGGGGCGCAACCAGCAGATACGCCGCATGTTCGACTCCATCGGCCACTCGGTCGTCAAGCTGCGCCGCGTCCGGATAGGCTCCCTCACCGCCGAAGGCATCCTCATCGGCCAGTGGCGGCGCCTGACCCCCGCCGAGGTCAAGCGCCTCAAGGGCGGCGGGCCGAAGGGCGGCGGGCCGAAGGGCGCGAAGACCGCCGGCGCGCGCAAGGCCGCGAGGCCGGCCGCCGCCCCCGCGGGCGCGCGCGCGAGGGCGGGCGGCGTGCAGGGAGGGCAGGGCTCGAAGCGGCAGGCGGATAAAGGGCGAAGGAGGTCGGGGGGCGGCAAAGGCGCCTGAGCCGGCCGCGCCCGCGCGGCCGCCCCGCGGTTCACTTGGGCAAGCGAAAAGTCATACTCGTCAGCTTCATCGTCCTCAGCGTCCTCGGCGCGGTGGCGCGCCACTACCACCAGAAGGAGGAGCGGCGGCGCATGGAGCGCACGCTCGAAACCCTCGCGCGCGTCCAGCGCGAGCAGCGGCTCCAGTCCATGTACCCGACGCCGACGCCCACGCCGGCCGACGCGTTCGAGGAGACGCGCGACCCGTTCGCGAGCGAGCGGCCGCGCGAGGCGCTCGACGCCATCCGGCAGGCCGTCGGGCAGGACTTCAAGCTGATGGAACTCCGCTTCGCGGACGAGATGACGAAGGCGCTCGTCTCCACCGACGGCCAGACCGTCCGGCAGTTCCTCCTGGCGCGCGGCCGTAAGCAGGCCGAGGGGCCGAGCCCGGTCAACCTCATCGGGGACAACCCGCTCGCCGACAGCCTCTACGAGCAGAAGGCGGTCAACCTCGACCTGATACCGAAGTTGGCGCAGGAGGCGCTCGACCGCTCGGGGCTCGCCGGGGCGCGCGTGACCAGCGTCTCTTTCGCCTACGAGGGCATCCGCTACAAGGGCGAGTCGCCGGTCTGGACGGTCATGGTCGAGCGCGGGCCGGGGCCGCCCGACTGGGACCACAAGTTCGTCAGGTTCGACGCCAGGGGGAAGTTCAAGGACGCCTTCTGACCGCGCCCCAGCCCCGCCCTGCGGCTCGCGGGCGGGCGCGTTCCCAAGTACAATCGTAGGGCAGCGTGCGCCATATTCAAACAACGCGTCGGCCGCCGCGCGCGTTAAGGTGAAGGGAATCGTCGGAGCTTCAAGGACTTTATGGATTTTGAACTGAACGAAGACCAGCAGCAGGTGAAGATGAGCGTGCGCGAGTTCGCCGAGGGCGAGGTCGCGCCGCACGTCCGCGAGTGGGACGAGTCGCAGCACTTCCCCGTGGAACTCGTGCCGAAGCTCGCCGAGCAGGGCTTCATGGGCGTCATCTTCCCCGAAGAGTACGGGGGCGCGGGGATGGGCTACGTCGAGTACGTCGCCATCATCGAGGAGCTGTCGCGCGTGGACGGCTCGGTCGGCATCTCGGTCGCCGCGCACAACTCGCTCTGCACGAACCACATTTACATGTTCGGCTCGGAGGAGCAGAAGCGGAAGTACGTCACGCCGCTCGCCTCGGGCGAGAAGCTGGGCGCGTGGGGGCTGACCGAGCCGCAGGCCGGCTCGGACGCCTCGGGGACGCGCACGACGGCCGTCCGCCGCGACGGGGGGTGGGTCGTCAACGGCTCGAAGAACTTCATCACGCACGCCATCCACGGCGACGTCTGCGTCGCGATGGCCTCGACCGACCGCGCCATGCGCTCGAAGGGCATCACGGCCTTCATCTTCGAGAAGGGGATGGAGGGCTTCGGCCCCGGCAAGAAGGAGGACAAGCTCGGCCTGCGCGCCTCCGAGACGGCCAGCGTCATCTTCGAGGACTGCCACATCCCCGACGAGAACCGGCTCGGCCCCGAGGGGCTCGGCTTCATCCACTCGATGCAGGTGTTGGACGGCGGGCGCATCTCCATCGCCGCGCTCGCGCTCGGCATCGCGCAGGGCGCGTTCGAGTCGGCCGTGAAATACTCCAAGGAGCGCCAGCAGTTCGGACAGGCCATCTCGAACTTCCAGGGCATCCAGTTCAAGCTGGCCGACATGGCGACGCAGATCGAGGCCGCGCGGCTGCTGACGTACCGCGCCGCCGCGATGAAGGACGCGGGGCGCAAGACGACCAAGGAGTCCTCGATGGCGAAGCTCTACGCCTCGGAGGTGGCGGTCAAGGTGAGCGAGGAGGCCATCCAGATTCACGGCGGCTACGGCTACACCAAGGACTACCCGCCCGAGAAGTTCTGGCGCGACTCCAAGCTCTGCACCATCGGCGAGGGCACCAGCGAAATCCAGCGCCTCGTCATCGCCAAGCAGATTCTCAGCAACGCCTGAACGCTTTCGGCTGCCCGGAACATGCCCTTAACCGCAACGTCCGAACTTAAGGAGTGGTTCCGATGAGTGAAGAGAACACCGAGAGGCTCGAAGGCGGCACGCCCTTCGAGATTCGCGTCCTGCGCGAGCTGGCGAACATCAACCAGCGTCTTAACGGGCTGGAGGGTGGTTTCACTAGCCTTGAAGGCCGTCTGACCAGCTTAGAACAGAAGGTTGACGCGCGGCTCCACGACACGCGCCCCATCTGGGAGGCGGTGCTGTCGCGGCTCGACAAGATAGAGACTCGGCTCGACAAGATGGATGCGAAGCTGGACGTTTTTGCCAGAGACCTTGTGGACACACGCGCCGACGTTGAAATGCTCAAGAGACGCCCGCCGGCCGCCTGAGTCTTTAAGAAGAGTCGGAGGTTGGTTGAGACGGTTCCGGCCGGCGTGCGGCCTCCGGCTTCGCGCCGGCCGGAACTCAGGGACAAATTTTTAGCGATATCTGACGACTGAAAGAGGGTGCCTCGCTGACTTTGAGAGCCAAACTTCTGTTCGCGGCGTTCTGCGCCTGCATCCTGGCCGCGCCCGCGTTCGCGCAGGACGGCGCGGCGCCGGGCTTCGGCGACTACCCGGCGGCGGCGTTCCGGGGCCGGGCGGCCGCCCTCAGGCTGACGACGCCGCTGGCGCGCGGCTACCGCACGCGGCTGCGCGAGGGGGCGCGCCGCGCCGTCAACTTCGCAGGCCGCTACAAGCTGCACACCTGGAGCTGCGGGACGGGCTGCCTCCAGACCGCCTTCATCGACGCGAAGACCGGCGACGTCTTCTTCCCCGAGGAGCTGAACGGCTTCATCGCCTGCTACTACGGGGACGCCCCGGTGAACGATCTGGAGGAGGCGCTACAGTTTCGGAAGGGGAGCCGACTCATAGTCATGTCGGGCTACCCGTACAGCGAGCGCGACAAGTCCGAGCCGAAGAAGGGGCTCTACTACTACGAGTGGGACGGCGGCGCCCTGAAGCTGGTCAAATTCGTCGAGAAGAGCGGGGGGTGTTAAAGGGCGTGGCGAGCAGCGGCGGCGCGCAACTCATCGAAAGGGTGCTCGCGGGCGAGCCGCGCGCGGTGGCGCGCGCCATCTCGCTGGTGGAGGACGGGGCGGCGGGCGCGTCGGAGTTGATGAAGGGCGTGTTCCCGCACACGGGCCGGGGGCTGGTCGTCGGCATCACGGGCTCGCCGGGGGCGGGGAAGTCTTCGCTGGTGGACAGGCTCGCGGGGCTCTACCGCGCGCGGGGCGAGCGCGTCGGCATCGTCGCCGTAGACCCTTCGAGCCCCTTCTCGGGCGGCGCCATCCTCGGCGACCGCATACGCATGCAGGCGCTGGGGCTCGACCCCGGCGTCTTCATCCGCTCGATGGCGACGCGCGGCAACCTGGGCGGCCTGGCGCGCGCGACCGTGGACGCCGTCGCCATCCTCGACGCCGCCGGCTACCAGAAGGTCGTCGTCGAGACGGTCGGCGTCGGCCAGGACGAGGTCGAGATAGTCAAGACGGCCGACGTCTCGGTCGTCGTCCTCGTCCCCGGCATGGGCGACGACATCCAGGCCATCAAGGCCGGCATCATGGAGATAGGCGACGTCTTCGTCATCAACAAGGCCGACCGCGACGGCGTGCTGAGGACCGAGAAGGAGCTTGAGGCGCTGCTGTCGCTCGCGCACCGCCCCGACATGTGGTCGCCGCCGATAGTCAAGACGGTCGCCACCGAGAACCGCGGGCTGGAGGAGCTGGCCGCCGCGGTCGAGAGCTACCGCGAGTTTCAGGCGGGCGCGACGGGCGCGAACGCGCGGCGCGGCGCGGTCGCGCGCTGGCGCATACTCGAACTGCTGCGCGAGCGACTGCTGGCGCGCGCGCTCGAAGAGGGCGGCGCGCGCGAGCGGCTCGAAGCGCTGGCGCTGGAGGTCGCGGAGAAGCGGCGCGACCCTTACTCGGCGGTCGAGGAGCTTCTGGGCGGTCGGGGGTAGAAGATGAGAATCGAACACATCGGCATCGCCACGCGCAGCATCGAAGAGGCGCTCTCTTTCTGGCGCGACGCGCTCGGGCTCGAAGTCAAACACACCGAGACGGTCGAGGAGCAGGGCGTCAACGTCGCCATGCTGCCCGCCGGCGAGCCGCGCGTCGAGCTGCTGGAGCCGACGGGCCCCGACTCGCCCGTCGCAAGGTTTCTGGAGAAGCGCGGCCCCGGCATCCACCACGTCGCCGTCCGCGTCGCGGACATCCGCGCCGCGCTCGCGCGCCTCAAAGCCGGGGGGGCGCGGCTGATTGACGAGGAGCCGCGCGTGGGCGCGGGCGGCTGCCTCGTCGCCTTCGTCCACCCGGCGGCGTCGGGCGGCGTGCTGCTCGAACTCGTCGAGCACACGGGCGACGCCGGCGCGCATCAAACAGAGCAGGAAAGGTAGCCGTTTTGACCCTCAGCAAGTTTCTCGCCGTCACGCTCTTCGCACTCTCAGCCACCACACACGCCGACGCGCAACAGACGAAGGGGGCGCGGCCGCCGCGGGCGACGCGCCCCGCCGCCGCCGCCCCGGCCGCCGCCCCGCAGGCCGTCAACCTGACGGCGGCGGACATGGCGCTCGTCATCGGCGAGCTGGGGTTGCCGCCGCAGGCCATCTCGAAGCTCGAAAGCGACCCGGCCGAGCGCAGCCGCTTCGCGCGCGACCTGCGCCACATGCTCGCCGCGGCCGAGGAGGCGAGGGCGCTCGGCTACGCCGCGCGGCCCGAGCTGAAACTCCAGATGGACTTGGCGCGCGCCTTCGCCGTCGCGCAGGCGTACTTCAAGCAGCGGCAGCGCGAGGGGGCGACCGCGCCCGAGCAGGTCGTCACGCAGGCCGAGATTGACGCCCTGCTCGCCGAGCCGGCGCAGCAGCAGCAGTTCGCCGCCTTCGTCGAGGACTACCGCGTGAACGGCCCCGGCCGCGGCGCCGCCATCAGCGACGAGCAGCGCAAACAGCTCGGGCAGCACTACGGCCGCGTGATGGTCGGCCTGCGCAAGGGCACGGCCGCCGGGCTCGCCGCGCGGCGCGGGACGCAGCTCGCCGTCATGCTCCAGCACGCGCGCCTGCTCGCCGGCGCCTACTCGAAGGAGCTGGCGCCGAAGGCCAGGCTCACGGAGGCGGAGCTGGACGCCTACGTCGCTTCGCACCCGGAGTACGACACGAAGGCGCCGCGCGCGAAGGTCGAGGGGCTGCTGGCGCGCGTCCGCGCCGGAGAGGACTTCGCCAAGCTGGCCGACGAGTTCACCGAAGACCCGAGCGGTAAGGGGCGCGGCGGCGAGCTGGGCTGGTTCGGCCGCGGCATGATGGTCAAGCCGTTCGAGGACGCGGCCTTCGCGCTCAAGCAGGGCGAGGTCAGCGGCGTCGTCGAGACGCAGTTCGGCTTCCACATCATCAAGGTTGACGAGCGGCGCGCGCAGGGGGGCGCCGATGAGGTGCGCGCCCGCCACATCCTCATCAGGTACGGCGCGTCGCCGGCCGGCGCGCCCCCGCAGTCGCCGCGCGAGCGGGCGCGCGCCGCCGCCGAGGAGGAGAGGCTCGGGCGCCTCTACGACGAGATAGCCGCCCGCAGGGGCGTCCGCGTGGCCGAAGACTTCCGCGTCGGCGCCGCGGCGGAGCCGGCCGCGCCCGCGAAGCCGGCCGCCTCCGCTTCCGGCGCGGGCGCCAGGCCGGCCGCGACCACGCAGCCCAAGGGCGCGCCGGCGAAGGGCGCTTCCACTGCGCCGCGCCGCGCGCCCGCGCGCCGCCGCCCTTAGTTGCGAGCGGCGCCGCCGGCGCCGTCAGCCCCCGGCGCCCGCCGGCAAAAGCGCCCGCGCGGCCCGCCCCGCGCCGGCCGGAAACAGGCGCCCGCGCCCGCGCCGCGGCGACATGCGGCACAGGTCTTTTTCGTGTATCTTGTACGGCTGGCGCGCCCGCGTCCCCCTCGCCCGTGTGAGCGGCGGCGCCTTTTGAGAAGTCCAGAAAGGAAGAGGAACAGTTTTGAAGGCAACCACGAAAGCTCTCATCGCCATGCTGGTGGCGGTGGCCGCCTCGGTCGGGCTCATCGTCTGGCAGGCTCGGCACAACAAGGCCCACGCGGCGCTGACCAGCCTCACCCCCGAAGACATGTCGCTCATCGCCGAGTCGCTCGGGCCCTCCGCGCTCTCCAGACTCTCCACGAGCCCCGAGGAGCGCAAGAAGCTGGCCGAGGACGTCCGCCAGATTCTCGCCGTCGCGCAGGAGGCGCGCGAGAAGGGCGTCGCCGACCGCCCCGAGGTCAAGCGCCAGCTCGAAGCGATGAAGATGCTCGTCATCGCGCAGATGTACGTCAAGAAGCAGCGCGACGCCAACGCCAAGCCCGAGGACTACCGCCCGAAGCAGGAGGAGATAGAAGCCTTCCTCAAGGACCCGAAGAACGTCCAGCAGGCCGACTCCTACCTCGAAGACCTCAAGAAGATGGGGATGGTGCCCGAGGGGCAGGAGATCACCGAGGAGATCAAGACGCAGTTCCGCCAGCAGTGGGCGCCGATGTCCATCCTCGCGCAGAGGGGGCGCGCCGCGGGCGTCGAGTCCGACCGCGCCACGCAGCTCCAGGTGCAGTTCCAGCAGGCCGTCGCGCTCAGCCGCGTCTACTCGGCCGAGCTGACGAAGAAGCTTGAGCCGACCGACGAGGAGATACAGGCTTACTTCGCCGCGCACCCCGAGATGGACCCCAAGGCCACGCGCCAGAGGGCCGAGGACGTTCTCAAGCGCGCCCGCGGCGGCGAGGACTTCGGCGCGCTCGCCAAGGAGTTCTCCGAGGAGCCGGGCGCGAAGGAGAGCGGCGGCGACCTGCCGTGGTTCGGCCGCGCCGTCGAGGGCGAGGAGCGCTCGCCCGACAAGTTCCGCGTCGTCAAGCAGTTCGAGGACGCCTCGTTCGCGCTCAAGGACAACGAGATCAGCGACATCGTCGAGACGCCCTTCGGCTTCCACATCATCCAGCGGCTCGGCACGCGCACGCAGCCCGGCGAGAACGGCGCGGCCCCCGAGGAGCAGGTGCACGTCCGCCACATCCTCCTCAAGCCCACCGCCCCCTCGGCCAACCCCTTCGCGCCGCCCAAGGCGCCGCGCGACACGGCCAAGGAGGCCATCCTCGAAGAGAAGACCAAGAAGGCGCTCGAAGAGATTACCAAGCGCACCAACGTCAAGGTGCCCGAAGACTTCCCCGTCAAGGCCCCCGAGACGCCGCCGGCGTCGCCGATGGGAGCCTCGCCGCACGGCGACATGGGCGGCGCGCCCGACGAGCACGAGCTGCCGCCGCCCTCCGACGGAGGCCCGGCCGGAGCGCCGTCGCAGCCCCAGGGCGCGGGCAAGCAGAAGGCCGCCCCCGGCGGCAAGAAGAAGTAGCCGCCGGAGGGGGGCGTTCGGGCCGCGATGCAGTTCGGCGACTACCGCGTTGAGGTCGTGAGCGGCGGCGAGTTCCGCCTCGACGGCGGCGCGATGTTCGGGGTCGTGCCGCGCGCCCTCTGGCGGCGAGCGGCCGAGCCCGACGAAGAGAACCGCGTCCGGCTCGGCTCCAACTGCCTCTACGTCGAGGGCGCGGGCGAGCGCGTCCTCGTCGAAACCGGGATGGGCGCCAAGTGGACGCCGCGCCAGCGCGAGACGTACGGCGTCGCCGACGGCCCGACCCTCGCCGAGAGCCTCTTCCGGCGGACGGGCCGCCGGCCCGAAGACGTGACGATAGTCGTCAACACACACCTCCACTTCGACCACGCGGGCGGCAACACCCTGCTCGCCGCCGCCGGGCGCGCCGCCCCGGCCTTCCCCAACGCGCGCTACTTCGTCTCACGCGCCGAGCACGAGCACGCCGAGTCGCCGCACGAGCGCGACCGCGCCAGCTACCTGCCGGAGAACTGGCGGCCGCTCGCCGAGTCGGGGCAGTTGGAGCTGAAGGGCGACGACTACGAAGTCCTGCCGGGGCTGACGCTGGAGACGGTGCCCGGCCATTCGCGCACGATGCAGTGCGTGCGCCTCGCGCGCGGCGGGCGGACGCTCTACGGCTTCGCCGACCTCGTGCCGACGCGCGCGCACGTGCCGCTCGCGTGGGTGATGGGCTACGACCTCTACCCTGTGGAGACGTTGGAGGCCAAGCGGCGGCTGCTGCCGCTGGCCGCGCGCGAGGGCTGGCTCTGCCTCTTCTACCACGACGCGGACGCGCCGCTGGCGCGCCTCAGGGAAGAGGACGGCCGCCTGCGCGCCGTCGGGCCCGAAGACGGGCCGGCCCTGCCCGCCCACGGCGGGTGACACGGGGAAGTCGCATGCTCAGACGAATCGCCTACAGCCTGACTCTCGTCCTGCTCCTCCTCCCGGCCGCCGCCGCGGCGCAGGCGGAGCGCCCGACCTCTACGCTCGACGGCGCCGTCACCTTCAAGCTCCCGGAGTCGTGGGAGGTCGGCCCCTACGTGACCACCCCCGGGCGCGGCGTCGTGCAGGCGACCATCCCCTACCCGGCGGCCGAGCGCGCGAACCTCAAGGCCGAGGTGACGCTGACGGCGCGCCCCGTCCCGCCGGGGGTGACGGTCGCGCAGGAGAGCGACGGCGTCGCGAAGAACCGCTACGAGGGGCTGGCCGTCCTCAGTGACACGGCGGACGGCGACCACTGGCGCACGCTCGTCTGGACGTTCCGCGCGGGCGGGCGCGCCTACCTCGTCCTCCACCGCTTCGGCGTGGAGGCGGGCAGGGCGGTCGAGCTGCGCGCGGCGCTCCCGCTCTTCGCGGGCGGCGACCCGAAGTGGGTCGAGCGCGCCGCCTCGGACTTCAACGCGCTCTGCGAGAGCCTGAAGATAGACGGCCGCAACCGTTTCGAGCACAGAATCACGCCCGACAAGTTCGCCGGGCACGTAAAGGTGACTAACAGATGACGAACGTGAAGATTGGCATCATCGGGGGCAGCGGCCTCTACCAGATGCCCGAGCTGAAGGACGTCGAGGAGGTGAGCGTCGAGACGCCCTTCGGCAGCCCCTCCGACGCATTCATCGTCGGCACGCTCGAAGGCGAGCGCGTGGCCTTCCTCCCGCGCCACGGCCGCGGCCACAGGCTGCTCCCGACCGAGCTGCCGTTCCGCGCCAACATCTACGCCATGAAGCTGCTCGGCGTCGAGCGCATCCTCTCGGCCTCGGCCGTCGGCTCGTTGCAGGAGCGCTACGCGCCGCTCGACATGGTCATCCCCGACCAGTTCTTCGACCGCACGCGCGCCCGCGCCCGCGAGTCCACCTTCTTCGGCGAAGGCATCGTCGGCCACATCACGTTCGCGCGCCCGGTCTGCGACGAGCTGGGCGACGTGCTCCAGGAGTCCTGCGGCGCGGCCGGCGTCAACGTCCACCGCGGCGGCGCGTACCTCTGCATGGAGGGGCCGGCCTTCTCGACCCGGGCCGAGTCGAACGTCTACCGCTCCTGGGGCATGGACGTCATCGGGATGACGAACCTTCAGGAGGCGAAGCTGGCGCGCGAGGCCGAAATCTGCTACGCGACGCTGGCGCTCGTCACGGACTACGACTGCTGGCACGAGGAGCACGACGCCGTCTCGGTCGAGACGGTCGTCGAGTACCTCAACAAGAACGTCCGCAACGCGCAGGCCATCATGCGCGAGGCCGTCCGCCGGCTGGCCTCGGCCGGGCGCGGCTGCGGCTGCGGCTCCGCCCTCAAGAGCGCCATCTTCACGCCGCCCGAACTCTGGCCCGCCGCGACAACGGAGAAGCTGGACGCCATCATCAAAAAGTACAGCAAGAAGTGACGCGCGACGGGTGACGCCAGCGGGGCTCGTATCCCATCCGTCGCCCGCCGCTCATCACCGAAAAGGGGTATTCGAGAAATGAAGAGATTCATCCTGGCGGCCTGCTGCGCGGCGTTCGCGGCCCTGGCGTCGGCGCCGGCCGGGCGCGCGCAGACCGGGGCGGTGGCCGTCGGGCCAGACCCGACCGCCGTGACCGACGCCGAGTCCGACAAGGCCGCGAGGCACGAGCTGGAGGTCGCGCGCCACTACTTCAAAAACAAGAAGGCTTACTACGCGTCCTTCAAGCGCTGCGAGGAGCTGGCCGCGGGCTACCCGGAGTTCCAGAAGATTGACGAGGTGCTCTACATGGCCGGCATGAGCAGCCTCTACCTCTCCGAGGGCAAGGGCAAGCAGCGGCCGCCGGCCTCCGCGCCCGACAAGGCCGCCGAGCTGTCGCCGCAGGGTTTGCGCGAGACGGCGCGCGAGTACCTGACGCGCCTCGTCAAAGACTACCCCGACAGCAAGTTCCGCAAGGACGCCGAGGAGGCGCTGGCGCAACTCGGCGGCGCGGCGGCGCCGGCGGCGCCCGGGGCGGAGAAGCCCCGGCCGCGGCCGTAGGCCCGTCCCGTCCCCCAAAGCTTTCACATCACACAGGCAGGAGAACTTTTTAAGTGTCATTGCTCGTCGTAGGTTCGGTGGCGTTCGACGCGGTCGAGACGCCCTTCGGTAAGCGCGAGAGGATGCTGGGCGGCTCGGCCACGCACTTCGGGCTCTCGGCCAGCTTCTTCACGGACGTCCGCGTCGTCGGCGTCGTCGGCGGCGACTTCGGCCCGGACGAGATGGCGGTCTTCAGCGAGCGCGGCGTCAACACGGACGACCTGGAGCGGGTCGAGGACGGCAAGACGTTCTTCTGGAGCGGCCGCTACGACTTCGACCTCAACACCGCGCACACGCTCGACACGCAGCTCAACGTCTTCGCCGACTTCAAGCCGAAGCTTTCCGAGGAGTCGAAGCGCGCGCGGATGGTCTTCCTCGGCAACATCCAGCCCGAGTTGCAGGGCGAGGTGCGCGAGCAGGTGCGCGGGGCCGAGCTGGTCGCGCTCGACACGATGAACTACTGGATAGCGACCGTCCCCGAGCAGGTCGAGGCGGCCATCCGCGGCGTGGACGTCGTCATCATCAACGACGCCGAGGCGCGGCAGCTCTCGGGCGAGCCGAACCTCATCAAGGCGGCGCGCAAAATCCTCTCGTGGGGCCCGCGCGCGCTCGTCGTCAAGCGCGGCGAGTACGGCGCGGCGATGTTCACGGGCGAGTCCTACTTCGCCATCCCGGCCTACCCGCTGGAGTCGGTCTTCGACCCGACGGGCGCGGGCGACACCTTCGCCGGCGGCTTCATGGGCTACCTGGCGAGCCACGACGAGGTTAACGACGCGACGCTCAGGCGCGCCATCATCTTCGGCTCGGTCATGGCCTCCTTCAACGTCGAGGAGTTCGGCACCGAGCGCGTCCGCCGCCTGACGCACGACGAGATTAACCGCCGCTTCAGCGACTTCAAGCGCATGACGCACTTCGAGGAGCTGCCCTTCGAGCGCGCCTCCGGCGCCACCAAATAAGGCGCGAGCCGCGAGCCATAGGCCGTGACGGGTGGGAGGCCGCCTCCCCTCGTCACGGCCTGCGGTTTACCGTTCGCGGGCCTTTTGGCTGTATAATCCTCACGCCCAAGCGCTTTTCCGAATCAACTTAAACACGGGGTAAACGGAGATGTTCTGTCCTGTCTGCGAGTCGGAGTACGAAGAGGGTATCGCGAGCTGCCCGGACGACGGGTCGGAGCTGGTCGAGCGCCTGACGCCCGAGAACACCGTGCGCGACCACAGCGAGGCGCGCTTCGTGCCGCTGCACAACGTCGGCTCGCCGGCCGAGGCCGAGATGGTCGCAGACCTGCTCGGCCAGAACGACATCCGCGTGGCCGTCCAGTCGGGCGGGGCGGACGCCTTCTCGCCGCTGCTCTCGGCGGCCTCGCCCGGCGCGATGGTGCTCGTTGACGAGCGCGACTTCGAACGCGCGCGCGAGCTTTACGACTCATTCTTCGGCGGAGACACCACGCCGCTCACCGGCGAGGCCGCGGGCGACGAGGCCGGCGAGGACGACGACGACGAAGTGGACGGCGACAGGCAGGCCGGGTAGATGGCAGGCGTCGGCGGCCCCGAACCGCGGCCGCCGACGCCGGGAGTCAGGCGACGCGCCGGCGGAGGCTTTTCCACCGACTACTTGTCTACTGCTTTGGGAGGTGCATCGTGGCGGCGGCGAATTCGGCGGCGATTGTGGTGCTGATGACGGCGGGGAGCCAGGAGGAGGCTTCGCGGCTGGCCGAGATGCTGGTGGGCGCGCACCTCGCGGCCTGCGTGCAGGTCATGCCGCAGATGGAGTCGGTCTACCGCTGGAAGGGCGAGGTGCACCGCGCGCCCGAGTTCCTGCTGCTGGCGAAGACCACGGCCGCCTGCTTCGACGAGCTGGAGCGCGAGGTGCGCTCGCTCCACACCTACGACACGCCCGAGATTATCGCGCTCCCCGTCTCGAACGTCTCCGCGCCCTACTTCGACTGGCTGGCCTCGAACGCCTTCCCCCCGCTCGTCTCGCGCCAGGCCGCCTCGGAAAGAGATTTGCCCTCGCCGCCGCAACTGGAACAGTAGACGGCGGGCCGCGGGCGGTTAAAAAACTTCGGCGGGCGTCGCGGGTTAAAACCCGACGCCCGCCGAACTCTTTTTACCGCCGTCCCCCGCCTGCCGCGCGCCTTCCTCAGAGGTCGAACTCGTCGCGACTCATCTTGCTGAGGGCGTCCTGGCTGCGGCGGACGATGTCCACCACCTCGGAGGGCGAGTCGGTGAGGTGGAGCAGGCCGCGGTCGTCGGCCGAGATGTACTTCGCCTTGAGCATCACGCCTTCGAGCCATTCGAGCATCCCGCGCCAGAACTCCGCGCCGAAGAGGATGACGGGGAAGTTGTTAATCTTGCGCGTCTGGATGAGCGTGAGCGCCTCGAACAGCTCGTCGAGCGTGCCGTAGCCGCCGGGGAAGATGACGAAGGCGTTGCTGTACTTGACGAACATCGTCTTGCGCACGAAGAAGTACTTGAACTTCAGCGAGCGCGTCTGGTACGGGTTCGGCGCCTGCTCGAACGGCAGCTCGATGTTGCACCCGATGGAGGAGCCGTGGGCCTCGAAGGCGCCGCGGTTGGCGGCCTCCATGATGCCGGGGCCGCCGCCGGTGATGACGGTGAAGCCGGCGCGGGCGAGCAGCGCCGCCGTCTCCTGCGCCGCCGCGTAGAAGGGGTTGTCGGTCTGCGTCCGCGCCGAGCCGAAGATGGCGACGCCGCGCGTCACCGTCGCCAGGTCGTCGAACCCCTCGACGAACTCGCCCATGATGCGGAAGACGCGCCACGTGTCGGTGTGCGTGAACTCGTCGGCGCGCGGCGACTCCAGCAGTTGCTCGTCCTGCGTCGTCTGCCGCCCGCGCGCCTCTTCTTCTTCGTGTTTCGTGTCAGCCATTGTCTTAGAAGGCCATGATGTTGAAGCCGCAGTCCACGTGGAGGACTTCGCCGGTGACGCCCGAGGCGAGCGGGCTGAGGAGGAAGAGGGCGGCGCCGCCGACCTCGCGCGCCTCGACGTTGCGGCGCAGAGGGGCGCGCTCGGCGTGGTGGCGCAGCATCACGTTCATGTTGCCGACGCCGCGCGCGGCGAGCGTGTTGATGGGGCCGGCGCTGACGGCGTTGACGCGGATGTTGTGCTTGCCCAGGTCGGCCGCCAGGTAGCGCGTGCTCGCTTCGAGCGCGGCCTTCGCCACGCCCATCACGTTGTAGTTCGACACCACCTTCTCGGCGCCGTAGTAGGTCATCGAGACGATGCTGCCGCCCTCGGTCATCAGCGGCGCGGCCGCGCGCGCCAGCGCCGCCAGCGAGTAGGCCGACACGTCGAGCGCCGTCAAAAACGCGTCGCGCGTGGTCGCCACGTACTCGCCTTCGAGCGCCTCGCGCGGGGCGAAGGCGAGGCTGTGGACGAGGAAGTCGAGCCGGCCGAACTTCTCCCCGATGGCCGCGAAGGCCGCCGCGACCTCCTCCGGGTTCGAGACGTCGCACTGGACGAGCGGCGAGTCCGTCCCCGCCGTCAGGCTCTCGACGTTCTCGCGCAGCCGCTCGTTCTGGTACGAGAAGGCGAGGCGCGCGCCCGCCTCGCGGCACGCCTGCGCCGTCGCCCAGGCGATGGAGCGCTTGTTCGCCACGCCGAAGATGACGCCGAACTTGTTCTCAAGAAGCATCCGCGTAAACCCCTCCCGTTCGCCCTAGTTGTCCAAATCCTTAAGCTGTTCGCGCAACTCGGCCGTGCGCGCCCTCGTCATCCGCTCCATGCAGAGCGAGAAGAGCATGGGCCGCATCGAGCCGCCCTCGTAGAGCGCCGTCTCGTACTCGCAGTTGGCGTCGCGGTACTTGAGCCACGCGACCTCGGCCGCCTTGAGCCCGGCGCGCCAGCGCTCTTCGAGCCGCGACGCGAGCTGGCTATAGGCGCGGTTCAGCTCGGCGTCGGCGGCAGAGAATTTCCTGTCGGCGCAGACGTTCAGCTCGGACTGCGTCTTCGGGTCCTCGCAGTCGAAGCGCACCTTGCCCTGCCGCGCCGCGGCGGCGTCGGCGGCCGGGAGCAGCGCGAGGGCGAGCAGGAGCGCCGGGATTATTTTCTTCATGGAAGTTACGTTTCTCCGCCCGCGTCGAAAGAGTGTTGGCCCTGCGCGACTCAGCCGCGGAGCGTCTGAAGCTGCGCCCGCAACTCGGCCGCGCGTCCGCGCGTCAGGCGCGCCATGCAGCGCAGCTCGATGAGCGGCTGAATCGTCCCGTTCGCGTAGATGGAGGCTTCGGCGTCGCAGTTCGTCTTCCGATACCGGAGCCAGAGCCTCTCCGACGCGCGCAGCTTCACGCGCGAGCGCGGTTCGAGGTCGGCGTTCAGCTCTTCGCGGGCGCGCTTCAGTTCGGCGTCGGCCGCGCGTAGCTCGCGCCGGGCGCAGGCAATCAACTGCGGCGACCGCTGCGCCTCGGGCGCGCAGGGGTCTTCCTCGTCCTGGAGGCCGCCGCGGGCGCCGGCCGCGCACGGCCCGAGCAGGAGGGCCAGGAGCGCGGCGGCGGCGACGAGCGTCGGGGCGGGCGTCTTCATCGTCGGCCTCAGGCGGCGGCGCTCGCGGGCTCGCCGCTGATGAGGCGCGCGTACTCGCCGCTCTCGACCCAGCTCAGGATTTCGGCGACGCGCCAGACGGGGAAGGGGTGCGTCAGGCCGGCGTTGATGATGTCGGCCCAGAAGCGGTCGAGCGCCTTCTCGTCGTAGTTCTTCTGGAAGTCGCGCGCCTGCGCGAGGAACTGGTCGTAGTCCACGCGCGACGCGAACGTCCCGCCGCAGAGCTTCATCATCGTCCGCCCGATGACGTCCGGGTCCTGCACGACGAGCAGCGCCGCGCGGTCGCAGGACAGCTCGGCGCGCCGCGCCCAGGCGAGCAGCGCCGAGCGCATCGTGACCGAGAGAATCTGGCCGATGAGGTTGGTGATGGGCGAGACGGCGATGGCGGCGTTGGCGAGCGCCTCCAGCAGCCGCGCCGCCGTGATGTAGAGGACGTGCTCGGCGTGGATGTGGCCGACCTCGTGCGCGATGACGGCCAGCGTCTCCTCGTCGTTGAGCCGCTCGATGAGCTGCGAGTGGAGGACGATGATGGGCTTTTTGACGCCGCCCGTGAAGGCGTTGACCGTCGGGTTCTGCTGGACGAACAGCTCGGGCATGTCCACGCCGAGCGTCGTGCAGGCGACCTGGAGCTTGGCGTAGAGGTCGGGGCACTGTTTGGGCGTGACCTTGACGGCGCTGGCGGTGAAGATGACGCGGATGGCCGACTCGCCGGTGACCTCCAGAAGCTTCTTGAGCGCGCTGTCAATGCCGGGAATGTTGCGCAGCGCCGCGAGCGCGCGGCTGTCGAGCGGGTGGATGTAGTCGTACTTGTCGAGGCTGGCGAACTTCTTGTGCGGCCCGCCCGCGAGCAGCAGGCGGCAGCGCCCGCAGCGCGCCTCGCCCGTCCCGCCGCGCGTGTTGTTCAACTGCCCGCAGTAGCGGCAGCGCACGGTCTCGCCGCCTGTCCCCATCGGTTCCAAATCAGCCATCTTTATTCCCCTTCAGAAAACGAGAATGACAGGCCGCACGGGAAGAGTAGTCTCTGTAAGTGCCTGTTTCGGTGACGCAAGTATTGACGATTGCCCGCCGCGAGGGCAAGTGAAGAATCAATGCCTGAAGTGTCGGACGCCGGTGAAGACCATGGCGAGGCCGTGCTCGTCGGCGGCGGCGACGACCTCGGCGTCGCGGACGGAGCCGCCGGGCTGGATGACGGCGGCGACGCCGTGCTTCGCGGCCTCGTCGAGCCCGTCGCGGAAGGGGAAGAAGGCGTCGGAGGCGAGGGCGGAGCCGGCGACCGGGAGCCGCGCGCGCATCGCGCCGATGCGGACGGAGTCCACGCGCGACATCTGCCCCGCGCCGACGCCGACGGTCTGGCCCGCGCGCGCGTAGACGATGGCGTTCGACTTCGTGTGCTTGCAGACCGTCCACGCGAACATGAGCGCGGCCGTCTCCTCCTCGGTCGGCGCGCGCCGCGTGACGACCTTGAGGTCTTCGCGGCGCAGGCGGTGTGAGTCGCGCGTCTGGACGAGCAGGCCGCCCGTGACGCGCTTGAAGTCGAGGCCGGCGGGCTGGCGCGGCCCGCCCGCGCGCAGGATGCGCAGGTTCTTCCTGGCCTTCAGAATCTCGACGGCCGCCTCGTCGAAGTCGGGCGCGACGACCACCTCAGTGAAAATCTCCGTGACGGCGCGGGCGGCCGCCTCGTCCACGCGCCGGTTGAAGGCGACGATGCCGCCGAAGGCCGACACGGGGTCGGTGGCGAGCGCGAGGCGGTAAGCCTCCTCGGGCGTGGCGGCCGCGCCCACGCCGGCCGGGTTCATGTGCTTGATGACGGCGCAGGTCGTCTCGTCGAAGTCGCAGACCAACTGCCACGCGGCGTCGGCGTCCACGTAGTTGTTGAAGGACATCTCCTTGCCGCCGAGCAGCTCGGCCGAGCAGACGCCGCCGTCCTTCTCCGCGAGCGCGTAGAGCGCGGCGCGCTGGTGCGGGTTCTCGCCGTAGCGCAGGTCGGAGCGCTTGCCCAGGTGAAGGCCGAGGTAGGGCGGGCAGCGGGCGTCGTCCGCGGCCGCCTCGTCCGCGCCCCCGGCCGTCCTCGCCATCTCCGTGACGGTGAAGGCGGTGACAAACTCGCCCTGCCCCCCGCGCGGCAGCGCCTCGGACAGATAGCGGACGATGGCGCCGTCGTAGGTGGAGGTGTGCATGAAGGCGTTGAGCGCGAGGTGCGAGCGCGTGGGGAGGGAGAGCGCGCCGCCGTTCCGCTCCAACTCGGCGAGGACGAGACTGTAGAGGTCGGGCGAGACGACGACGGCGACGTCGCGGAAGTTCTTCGCGGCGGAGCGCACCATCGCGGGGCCGCCGATGTCTATCTGCTCGACCGCCTCTTCGAGCGTGACGCCCTCGCGCGCCACCGTCCGCTCGAAGGGGTAGAGGTTGACGACGACCACGTCTATCGGGCCGATGTCATGCTCGGCGAGCGCGCGCGCGTGCTCGGGGTTGTCGCGGACGGCGAGGATGCCGCCGTGGATGCGCGGGTGGAGCGTCTTGACGCGCCCGTCCATCAGCTCGGGGAAGCCCGTCACGTCGGAGACGTCGCGCACTTCGAGCCCGGCCTCGCGCAACGTCTTCGCCGTGCCGCCCGTGCTGAGCAACTCGACGCCGAAGCCGCGCAGCGCGCGCGCGAATTCGACGAGCCCCGTCTTGTCCGAGACGCTGAGGAGCGCCCGGCGGATGCGCCTGAGTCCCTGGGTGTTCTGTTCGTCCATAAGTCCGAAGGGGATGACCGGGTTGTAAGAGCGGAAGGCAGATTGTAGTTCAAACGGGCGGGAGTGTCATGCCGTTCGCGCGCGGCGCGGCGGGACACGCGCCGTGCAAAGTCACGGCTTCGACTCGTACGTCTCGCGCAGTTGGCGGACGCGGAGCTTGCGGTCGCGCGGCGCGGCGAGCCGCACCTCGACGCGGTGCGCGCCCGGCTCGCGCCCGGCGGCGGCCGGGTCGTAGCCGACGACGTACTGGCTCTCAAGGTCTTCGGCGACGGCGCGGAAGACGGGCGCGAGGTCGTGCTCGGCGCGCGGGTCGAGCGAGGAGGCGGCGTCGCCGACGACGAAGAAGCGGCCGCCCGTCCTCTCGGCCAGCTCGCGGAAGCCTTTGGACGGCCGCCGCGCGGCGAGCCGGCCTTCGCGCGGCTCGTAGAGCGGCAGGTGTATGACGTAGAAGCTGACGCCGGCGGCGTTCGCCTCGCCGACGACGGAGGAGTAGCGGGCGGCGCTGGCCGTGTCGAGCCCGTCGCTGATGAGGACGACGATGCGGCGCTCGGCCGCGCTCCCGCCCGTCCGGAAGGCGCGGACGGCGGCGAGCGCGGCGTCGAAGATGGCGGTGCGGCGGTCGGGCAGCGCCTCGATGCGGAACGCCTCGCGGGCGGCGCGCAGGTCGCGCGTGAAGTCGAGCGCCGTCTCGGGGCGCTCGCGGAACCGCACGACGGCGACCCGGGAGCGCGCGCCGAAGCGCGCGAAGAGGGCGAGCGCCGTCTCGCGCTGCTGCGTGACCGTCTCGCGCGTGCTGCCCGAGGCGTCGAGCAGGAAGAGGAGGCGGACGCTCTCGGCGCCGGCGGCGAAGTAGCTGACCTCGACGGGGCGGCCGTTGTCTAGCGCCTGAAAGTCCTCGCGCGCGAGGCCGGAGACGCGCCGGCCGCGGCCGTCGGTGACGTAGACGGGGACGACCACGAGGTCTGTGCGCACGCGGACGACCTCGTCCTCGTCGGCGGGGAGCGGCGCCGGCTCCTGCGCGCGGGCGTCCCCGCCGTAGATTGAGAGTTGGAGCGCGAAGGTGAGCGCGGCGAGCAGGGCTGTGTGGCGTCGGCCTTCGGGCCGAGGGCGCGGGCCGGCGGCCGGGTCGAGAGGGCTCATCCGGCCGCCTAGAACAGGAAGCGGCCGAGGAAGAAGAGGCCGATGATGAAGGCGAGCGTGATGAAGATAATCTTGATGAGAGTCACAGCCGATTCCTCCGGAGTGTAGCGCCCGCCACTTGTTCAGGGCAGACATTCTATCGGCGCTTCGAGCGGCGTGTCAACATTCTGGCTCGCGGTCTGAAAATCGCCCGGCGTCCCCTTTTCCCCCAAAAATACGCGAAAAAACGGGCGCGGGTTCCGCGCACTGTCCCCCGCGGCCGGGCAAAGCCGAGGGGGGCGGGCTTCATCAAAGAGCCCGTCGGTGATATAGTTCGTCGCAAATATTTTTCCGCGGATTAAGACCAGAAATTTGGGCGAAGGCTTAAGCAGAATGGGGCGTGGAGTGGCGCGGTCGCGCGCGGCGGCGGGCTTGCTGCTGCTCGTCGTGACGGCGCACGCCTTCGTCGCCAGCGCCACGCACTTTCACCGCGTGGCGACGCCGGGCGGACAGCCCGCGCGCGCCGCCGTCCTCGGCAGGGACGGGGCCGGGCAGAGCGCCCCGCTGGCCGGCGACGACACGCAGTGTCTTCTCTGCCGCCTCCAGCGCAACCTCGTCTCCGAGTTGAACGGCGCGGCCCACGCGGTCGCCCCGCCGCCGGCCGAAGCCCTCGGCCGCGTCCTCTTCCGCAACGCCTCCGCGCTCGCTTCGCGCTCGCTACGCCCCTCGGGCCGCGCGCCTCCCGCCGCCTAGCTCCCGTTCCGATTCATCTGCAAAACGGCATCGGCGTGCGCCCACGCGCTCCCCGATTCGCACGGCCATCGCGCCAGCAGGGCGCGTAGTCCGCGTGAGTCGCGCGGCGGCCGTCCGGGGGCGACGCGCCGGAGTTAAAGCCGGGATTCGGCCCCTTCGACGGGCCGGGCCCGGCGGGCGGCTTCATACGATATTTGGAGGCTTTAATGAGACGACGCAGATACGCGGCGGTTTTGACGGCGGTTTTCGTGACGCAGTTTTTCCCAGCGCGCGGGCTGGCGCAGACGGGGTTCAAAGGCGCGCTGTTCGGACAGACTCAGGCGCAGACACAGGCGCAGACTCAGACGCAGGCGCAGACGCAGGGCGGGGGGGCGATTCGCGGGACGATTCAGCTACAGGAGGGCGGCACGCCGCTCCACAACGTCATCGTCAACCTCGTGCAGCTCGGGCGCTCGACCGAGACGGACGAGAACGGCGCTTACGAGTTTCAGAACGTCCCGCCCGGCGTCTACACCGTGCTGGCGCACATGGAGGGTTTCCCGGACCAGACGCGGCAGGTGAGGGTCGCGGCCGGCGGCTCGCTGACGGCCGACTTCCGCATGCGCCTCGCGGGGATACAGGAGCAGGTCACGGTCACCGCGACCGGCAGCGAGCAGTCGGTCTTCGAGTCGTTCCAGTCGGTGACCACGGTTGACTCCATCCGGCTCGCGCAGGAGAGCCACACCTCCATCGGCGAGGTGCTCGACAAGGAGCCGGGCGTCGCCAAGCGCAGCTTCGGCCCCGGCTCGTCGCGCCCCGTCGTGCGCGGGTTCGACGGCGACCGCGTGCTCGTCACGCAGGACGGGGCTTCGACCGGCTCGCTCGCCTCGCAGTCGGCCGACCACGCCGAGCCCGTGGACGTGCTCTCGCTCGAACGGCTCGAAGTCGTGAAGGGGCCGGCGACGCTGCTCTACGGCAGCAGCGCGACGGGCGGCGTCGTCAACGCCGTGACCGGGCACGACTACGCGCACGAGGGCTGGCGCGGCTACTTCACGGGCGTCGCGGGGACGACGAACAACCAGGGCGGCGCGAGCGGCGGGGTCGAGTACGGCTCGGGGCCGTGGATGTTCTGGGGCAACGGCACGCTCCAGCGGACGGGCGACTACGCGACGCCGCTCGGCCGCGTCGAGCAGTCTTTCACGCGCAACGGCGCCGGCGTCCTCGGCTTCGGCCACTACGGCGACAAGAGCTTCGCCAGCTTCACCTACGCCCACGACCGACGCCGCTACGGCATCCCCTTCGCCTCGTTCTTCGAGTCGGGCGGCGAGGAGTTGGGCTCCGACGTCTCCATCAGCGCGCGCCGCCACGACTTCAAGTTCAACGGCGGCTGGCGCGACCTCGGCGGCTTCGTCAACGGCTTCCGCCTGACGCTCGACTACACGGACTACGGCCACAAGGAGCTTGAGGGCGAGGAGGTCGGCACGCGCTTCTCCAACAGGAATTTCATGTTCCGGGGCGTCTTCGACCAGCGCAAGACGGGGAAGTTCACCGGCAGTTGGGGCTTCTCGGGCTTCCGCCGCGACTTCGAGTCGGCCGGCGAGGAGGCGCTCGCGCCGCCGACGATTCAGAAGAACTTCGCCGTCTTCGGCCTTCAGGAGATTGACTTCGAGCGCGTCAGGTTCCAGCTCGGCGGCCGCGTCGAGCATAACGGCTACGACCCCGAAGGCTCGCTCGAACGCTCCTTCACCGGCTTCTCGGGCGCGGCCGGCGTCCGCGTCGGGCTGTGGGCGGGCGGCGCCTTCGTCGCCAACTACACGCACTCCTACCGCGCGCCCGCGCTCGAAGAGCTTTACAACAACGGCCCGCACCTCGGGAACCTGACCTTCGAGGTCGGGAACCCTCTGCTCAGGCGCGAGCGCAACGACGGCTTCGACGTCTCGCTCCGCCACGACTCGAAGCGCGTCCGCGGCGTGGCGAACTTCTACTACTACAACATCAAAGACTTCGTCTTCCTCGCGCCGACCGGCGAGATAGAAGACAACCTCATCGAGGCGGCCTACTCGCAGGCCGACAGCCGCTTCCGCGGCACGGAGCTGGGCTTCGACTTCGCGGCGCACGAGAACCTTTGGGTCAACACCGGCTTCGACTACGTCAACGCCGAGTTGAAGGAGACGGGCACGCCGCTGCCGCGCATCCCGCCGATGCGCGCGCGCCTCGGGCTCGACTGGCGCCACCGTAATCTCAACGTGCGGCCGGAGGCGGTCTTCGTCAAAGACCAGGACAGGATATTCCCGACCGAGACGCGCACGGCCGGCTACACGCTCTTCGACGTGACGGCCTCTTACACCCTCCCGAGCCAGCACTACGCGCAGGTCTTCTCGGTCGTCGCGTTCAACCTCGGCGACCGCGTCTACCGCAACCACCTCTCCTTCATCAAAGACCTCGCGCCCGAGATCGGCCGCGGGGTACGCTTCAGCTACACCATCCGCTACTTCTGAGCCGGCGCGGGGCTCGAAGAGGCGACCGGGCGCCGCCGTCCTTTGCGACGCGGCGCCCGGAGCCGTTTTCGCCGCCCGCTTCGGCGAAGCGCGCCGCGTGTGTTTAAATGCTCCCTCCCGATGTCAGACCGACAAAGACTCAGACCACTTTTCGTCAAGCTGGCCGCGGGGCGACTGACGGCGCTCCTCATCGCGCTCGCGGCGTCCGCGCTAGCCGGCGCGGAGGCGCGCGCGCAGGCGCTCGAAGTGAAGCTGAAGGTCGTCTCCGTCAGCCCGCCGCGCGTGCGCGTCGAGGGGCGCAGGGCGACGGCCGCGGCCGTCTGGTCGTTCCGCAACTTCTACGGGAGCGCGGCCGGACTCGCCGAGCGCGTCGAAAATTTCGCGCTGGTTGACGAAGGCGGCGCCGCCGTCAACGTCAGAAGGCTCGCGCCCGGCGAGTTCACGGCCGAGATGCCGGCCGCGCGCTTCGCCTACGAAGTCAGGCTCGCCCCGCCGGGCTTCGTCTCAGACTCCGCGCACGTCTCCTGGCTGACGGCCGACGGCGGCCTTCTCATGCTCGGCGACCTCCTGCCACAGCCGCTCGCGGCCGCGAAGGCCGAGCTGACGCTCCCGCCCGGCTGGAAAGTCTCCACGACCGAGCAGGGAAGCGCCGCCGGCGTCTTCGACGTCGCGGACGCCGAACGCGCCGTCTTCGCCGTCGGCCGCGACCTGAGGGAGCGCCGCGGGCGCGCCGGCGGGACGGCCTACACGCTGGCGACGACCGGCGCCTGGGCCTTCACCGACGCGGAGGCCGCCGACTCGGTCGAAGAGATTCTCAAGCTCCACGAGGAGACGGCGGGCGACGCCCCGCTCAAGCGCTCTCTCGTCGCGCTGCTCCCGCTGCCGCAGCCGAACGCGGCCGGAAACCTCTGGACGGCCGAGACGCGCGGCGCGACCGTCGTGCTGCTGTCAGGCCGCCTCCCCACAAAACTCTCCGCGCGCGCACAGCTCGACGGCGCGCTCACGCACGAGCTTTTTCACCTCTGGGCGCCGAACGGGCTCGCCTTCGGCGGCGATTACGGCTGGTTTTACGAGGGTTTTACCAACTACGTCGCGCTGCGCGCGGGGATGAGGCGCGGGCAGTTGACCTTCAACGACTATCTGAACGCGCTCGGGCGCGCCTACGATTCCTACAGGGCCGCGCGCGGGCAGAGGGAGGTTTCGCTGCTCGAAGCCTCACAGCGGCGCTGGGCCGGAAGCCCCTCGCTCGTCTACCACAAGGGGATGCTCGTCGCCCTCCTCTACGACCTGACGCTCATGCGCGAGACGCGCGGGAAGAACTCGCTGACGGACGTCTATCGAGAGCTTTTCCGGCGCTACGGACGCGGAGAGAGGCGCGAGGACGGCGACCGCGCCGTCCTCGAAATCCTCGGCGCGACGGGCGGCATGCGCCCCTTCGTCGAGCGCTACGTCGAAGGCGCGGCCGAGTTGGCGCTGCCCGCGCTGATCGAGCCGTTCGGGCTGGAGGTGAAGCCGGGCGGCGCGCGCACGCACGTCGGCGTCGCCGACGCCCTCGACTCTTCGCAACGGGAATTGCTGCGCAAATTGGGTTACAATGCCGTCCCGGACGCGGAGTCGCGAAAGCTCCACGAACGTTTGAGAAAGGGCGCGCCCTGACGTTCTCCCGCAACATCTCCCGTGAGCGCCGCGCCGCGGCGATTCGGTCTCCGCCGGCCCGAAATCCGAAAAAGTCTACCGCCAAATGAAGTTTATAAAGTTAGCTTCGTCCCTCCTGCTTTTATACGTCGCCTGCGCGTGCAGCACGCTCGCCGGCAAGGAAGAGACGGGCGCCGTCATCGCCCGCAGGGCTCAGGTGAGGAGTTCGACCGCCGTCGTCGCCGCAGACCTCAAGGAGGTCGTCCGCGGCGACGAGCTGGACATCATGGACTCCGTCACCGTGCCCGACACGGGCGAGCGCTGGCTCCACGTCCGCACGCGCGACGCCGAGCCCGTCGAGGGCTGGATCGAGGCGCGCAACGTCATCTCGAATGACATGATAGAGCGCTCGCGCCGGCTCGCGCGCGATGACGGCGACATCCCCCCGCAGGCCGCCGGCCAACTCCGCGCCAGCACCAACATCAGGTTCTCGCCCGACCGCGGCGTCAACGACAACATCCTGATGAAATTAGAGAGCGGCTCGCGCTTCGACATCATGGGCTGGAAGCGCGTCCCGCGCCCGAAGTCGGTGGGGACGACCGAGAGCGACGACGCCCCGAAGGCCGGCGCCGCGCCGCAGGGCTCGTCCACGCGCAGGCGCGAGAAGGACGAGCAGAAGGAGCCCGAGGAGCAGGACGAACTCTGGTACAAAGTGCGCCTCCCGTCCTCTATCTCGCCCGCGCCCGCCGGCTGGGTCTTCGGCAAGCAGGTCGAGCTGACCGTGCCGAGCGACATCATCTTCTACAGGACCGGGCGCGAGTTCGTCGCCTGGCAGCGGCTCGACGGCGACGACTCCGCGGCGCAGCAGGCGGCGGAGAAAGACAAAGACGCCGCCAAAGAGACTCGCCCCGGCAGTTGGGTCATCCTCGAAAAGAGCAGCGCCCCGGACGCGAACGGCCCCGGCTCGCCCGACTTCGACCGCGTCTACGTCCTCGGCTACGACAAGGACAGGCAGGAGCACTACACGGCCTACAGAAGCCCCGACGTGCAAGGCTACCTGCCGCTGCGCGTAGAAGGGAAGGGCGACGCGAAGGCGTTCTCCGTCCGCATGCAGGCCGACGGCCAGTTGAAGGACGTGAAATTCAGGACCTACACGAACGAAAGAGGGCTGCTCAAGGTCGAGCCCCTCGGCGAGCTGCCGAAAAACAGTAAGCCCCGGTGAGCTGAATTTGGCCGAAAATGCGGGGAAATTCGGCCGACCGTCTCGCCGGTGAAATTTTTTGTCGTAGGCTGTTGACAAAAGATTTGGAATCCCTATAATGCTCCCTTGCCTTGAGACAAGGCGGTTGACATCTAGGTCACAAAGAGCGCGTTTGACGAGCCGCTTCTCTTTCTCATTATTGTCGAAAGAGAGCGGCTGTTTCATCGGCCGAAATAAGCCGATGCTCCTGCTCATAACCTTAAAAGCGTAGGCAACTGCGTCGCGACTGACGCATCTAACCCCTCCGCCTTTGAGAATGAGCCTGCGTGAAACGCTGCCGCCGGGCTTAAAAAGCCTGCGCTGCAATCGCAACGGAAAAAGTTGCGAAGCTCGCTTGACAAGGTTCGTGACTTAGGGTAAAGTCACCGTTTCCTTGAGACGACAAAACGTCGCCTGAAGGCAACCAGAACGAAACCTGAACATCTAAATCAGGCTTCGGTTGAAGAAGAAGCGATCTTTGAAAACTAGATAGAGCGTGTCCCAAGAGATGACCTTTGAGGGCGACGCGGGGCGATAAAGTCCCGCTTCAAAACTCGAGAGAGTCATTATTGGATACATTAACCAGTATCGATAATGTTGCCAGAAAAACAAACGAGAGTTTGATCCTGGCTCAGAATCAACGCTGGCGGCGTGCCTCAGACATGCAAGTCGAACGCGAAAG
>DASVUF010000080.1:0-7414 GCA_036387195.1 Pyrinomonadaceae bacterium
CCGCGCCCACGCGGTTGAGTCTTACCCGGCCATCCCGGGCTTCACGCGGGTCAGCCCGCGCTCAGGAAGATCGTGTCGTAGACGCCGCGCCGGCGGAAGCCGCACATGCGGTAGAAGGTGTGGGCGGCCGGGTTCTCTTCGTTGGCGAGCAGGCAGATTTTGCGCGTGCTGTGCAGGAGCAGAAGCCGTGTGAGCCGCGTCAGGCGCCACCGCCCGAGCCCCGCGCCCCGCTTCGACGGGTGGACGTAGACGCCTTTGAGACTGAAAGGTGAACCCCGGCGCTGGCCTAGTAGTTCAGGTTGACGACGCCGCCGTCCTTGACCACGGCCATCGCGGCCGTCGGGTCGCCGTAGAGCAGCGCCAGCATCGCCCGCGTGCTGTCGCTCATGAGGACGGCGTCGGTGAGCAGCGCGCCGTCGCCCATGATGACCCCGTCGCCGAGCAGCGCGCCGTCGCCGAGCAGCACCCCGTCGCCGAGCAGCACCCCGGCCGGGCAGAAGGGCAGGCCGTCGCTCATCAGCGCGCCCTTGCTCGTCAGTATCTGGTCGGACATGATGACGCCGCTCGACCAGGTGGCGCGGTCGGCCATGAGCACGCCGTCGCCGGACGTGACGCCGTCGCCGAGCAGCGCGCCCAGGCCGTAGACCTTCTGGTAGAGCGCGAGGCCGTAGCCGGTGGCGAAGGTGTGGCCGACGATGACGCCGCCCGACCACGGGAAGGTGTAGCCGGCGATGGTCGTGTAGACCGCCGACGGCATCTTCGTGTAGACCGGCGTGCCGACGGGCGTCGCCGCCGACAGGTCGGTGCGGACTATCTTGGCGACCGTCACCGCGCCCGCGACGTTGAGCTGCCCCGCCCCCTGCTCGAAGGCGTTGAAGCCGCGCAACTGCTGCGCCGTAACCATCATCAGCGCCTTGATCATGTTCGGCGTGAGCTTCGGGTTGACCTGGAGGAGCAGCGCCGCCGAGCCGGCGACGACCGGCGTCGCCATCGAGGTGCCGCTCAGAGACATCATCTCGCAGTCGGGCGCCGAGCTGACGTTGCTGTCGAGCGTGGGCGTCATGCGGACGAGGAGGTTGCTCGCCGACTCGGCGCTGATGAGCTTGTTGCCCGGGGCGACGAGGTCGGGCTTGATGAGGTTGTCGTAGTGGCGCACGCCCGCGGCGTCCCGCCACGAGCCGCGTGTGGGCCCGCGCGAGCTGTAGGTGGCGACGCCGTCGTCCGAGCGCGAGTCGGTGCCGAAGGTGTTGACCGCCCCGACCGTCAGCGCCGACGGCTCGTGCCCCGGCGAATGAATCTGCCCGTAGACCTTCCGCCCCGCGGCGTTCTTCCCGTCGTTGCCGGCGGCGGCCACGACGACGACGCCCGCGTCCACCAGCTTGCGCACGGCGCGGCAGACGGGGTCGTTGCGGTAAGAGTCGGCGGCCGAGGCGCCGAGGCTGACGTTGACGACGCGGATGTTGTAGTAGGTGCGGTTGGCGAGCAGCCAGTTGAGCGCCGAGAGCAGCGCGGATACCTTGCCCACGCCCTGCGAGTTGAGCACGCGCAGGTTGATGAGGTTGGCCTCAGGCGCGACGCCCTCGTAGGCGCCGTTAGCAATCTGGCCGTTGCCAGCGGCGAGCCCCGCGACGTGCGTCCCGTGCCCGTAAGGGTCGTCGGTGCGCCCCTCGCCCGTGAAGTCCTTACTGTAGACGACGCGCGAGCGGCCGTCGCGCCCCTTGAACATGCGGTGCGCCGCGTAAACGCCCGAGTCGAGGACGGCGATGCCGATGCTCTTGCCGTCGAGCTTGCGCGTGGTGACGACGCCGGTCGAGGAGACTTCCTGGTCGTTCTCCACGTCCTCCTTGCCGGTCGTCCTCGAAACGTGGCCGCCGAGCGCCCCGACCTCGCGGTCGAGCGAGAGGTGCGAGACGCCGCGCAGTTCCGCCAGCCGCTCGACGGCGCCCGCGGGCACTTCGACCAGTTGCGCGCCCAGACCCGCGTAGCTCGCGCCGACGCGCGCGCCGTTCGACTTCAGGAACTCGCGCAGCGCCCCGTCCTTCAGGTCTTCCCCCTGTAGGATGACGGGCACGCGCTCCCCCGCGTCCGCGCCGCCCAACGCCGCGCGCAGGTCGGGCGAAATCTTTTCTCCGACGAAGTCGAGGGCGGCCGCCTGCGCGTCCGCGGCGTCGCCCGGGTCATCTTCGTCGTCCGACTGTGCGCTCTCCGGCCGGTCGAGGTAGACCTCCTGTAAGAGCCCACGGAACCTCTCGTCCTGCGCGAGCCTCAGCTCGAAGGCCGCGGGCGTGACGGTCGCCAGCAGCCGCACCGAGCCGCGCCTGACCTCGCGCGCGAGCGAGTCGAGCGCCGCGCCCGCCCGCCCGGCGTCGCGCGCCGCGAGGAGCCCGTCGAGATTTTCCAGGAAGAGGACGGCGCGGCCGTCTGCACGTCCGGCATCGCGCAACACCGCCTCGAACCTCTGCGTGAACTCCGCGCCGCCCCGCTCCGAGAGGAGACGGCCCGCGTCTAGCCGGAAGATTCTCCGGCCGCGCAGCGTCGCGGGCGCGTCACCCGCGGCGACGCGGCGCGCGAGCGACTCGACCAGCGCGCCGCCCGCGGCCAGGTCTTCGGTGACGAGCACGGGGTTGTTTCGGCCGCCCGAGCGCGCCAGCGTCCGCATCACGGCGCCGGCGGACGCCGCCCCTCCCTCGAACACGCCCCCGGCGCTCGAATCGTCGCGGGTCAACTCCTGCGTGTAGGCCGTGAGGGCCCCGAGCCCGTCCCCGCGAGAACTCGCCGCGCGCGTCTGCGCGCCGGCCGGCACGAGCGCCGCCTGCGGCAGCAGTAGCGCTAACAGGGCAAGGCCGTTTAAGAAGGGTGAGCGATTCATCTTCAAAGTCTCCGCTGGTTCAAAGGCACTCAAATCGCAATCTGTGTAATTGCCGCCGCACCTCGGCGCACTCCACGATTCAAAGAGCGTTCCACAGACGGGACGCGAATTTCCCGGCAAATACACACACCCTTGCGTGGCGTCTGCCCGGTCAGGTCAGACTGACAGGCGCGCCCTCGCAACCTGACGCGGACTTGACCGACTCACCCCATGCTTTGATTGAAAGTCCGTCGCATCGAGGGCCAAGCTCACGCTACCCGGCGCGCTCGCCAAAACGTGCCGGTCTGGGCCCGCGAGTGGCTCGACTCGTCAGAGCCGAGTCTGAAGCGGTGCGGGGTCGTGCGACTCCTATGCGACGTGCTCTGTGTAAGAGGGTTCGTGGAGACAGACGAGTGCGGAACGGAGAGGGGCGTGATCATCAACCGCGGCTCGACGCCGGCGCGCCTGCTCGCCGGCGGACTAAGCCGAGTGCTCGGCCGAGCGGAGACTTATGGTCACACTCGACAGCGCCTCCGGGACTGAGGCCGCACGTCATCACATGGCCATCTAGCGCCGGGCATCACCCGCCGGCCCGCGAGATTGATGACGAAGGCCGCGCTGTCGCGGGGCGGGCGCATGCCGTCGTCAGCCCGCCTCGGATTGGAACAGCTCGACGCTGATATGTGGGTTCACTCTGATGCGCGCTCCCATCGGGACGATCCACTGCTCCTCCATAAAGATTCCCCTCGCCGGGGCTGCGACCTCTAAGCATTCCCACCCGTTGGGATACTTGATGCGCTTACATCCGGGGCACTCTTTAATCCTGGTAGAGAAGACCGGCTCATCACGCCCCGCCTGAAATATATCAATGTATGCCTCGCCCGCCCGGAGCGCCTCGTGGGTGTCAGGGAAGAGAGTGACTTCCAGACGCAGGCCATCCCTTTCGACGCGAAACGTGTGACCGCCGCTGTCCTCATGCACTTCGGGCAGGACGCCGAAGAACTCTATAAGCTCGTGCTCATCCCAAAACAGCATTCGATAAAAGATGCGGGTTAACGCCCGGCGTCCGCCGCCCGCCCGCGCCTCTGCTAAAAGATGAAAGCGCGCGTGTCGCGGGTCGGGCGCATGCAGTTGTTAAGGCGGACCGGTTGGAGAACCTATGCTTTTCATTTTGAACTGCCGTAAACCTTTTTGAGTTCGTCCGACCAGCATTTTTCACGATCCGATGTGTCTCGTCCCAGCTTCCTGGCCAGCTTGAAGAATCCAGGCCCCGGCATCATATCGCCGGCCTTATGAACAACTATGACGGAAAGCATTCCTCGGCCGGCGGCGTCCTCTTCTCTCGAAAGATCATCAAGCATATGATGAAAGGCATTATCCTCCGGCGAAAAATGTATCGCATGCACCTTCCCGGTCAGCTCTGAGTATGGGATTGTTCTTTCTTCTCTGGCTCTGGCGATAAGAACCGCCCTCATTTCTTCCTTAGCCGCATCCCACTGAGCATCCGTGTAGCCATACAGTCCCATGAATTTAGCCTCCGAATAGAGATGTCCGCCCGACGCCCCGCATCACCCGCCACCCCGAGCGGAGAAGATACGTCCCACACTCATCCGTTAATTGTTAGACGCCGCGCCCCACACAGACGAAAAGCGATGAGGTAAGCATGCCGGCGCATAAATCAAGATTATCCAGCTCGGCCGACGGCTTTTCAATCGTCGTAGTGTTGGTCGTCATCATTGACAACCAGGAGAGGGGAACGCACGCGAATCCGCCGGCGAACGACACGGCGAACGACGTGGTCGGCCGCAGGCCGGCCGACGCCGGGCTGACGCTCATCACACCCGGCTCGCCTGCCCCCCGGCACGCCGCTCTTCCAGTACGTCGAGCCGACGGGGTTCCGGCAGTTGTTTAATTGAAGCTTGAAGGCGGGGGGCGAAGCGGCCTTTACGGCCTCTTGCTCCCGACGCTGCGCCGCGAGAGGAAGTTCTGCCCTTCGTCTCTGGTGATTAAGCCCGCCCTCATGAGTTCGTTGATGGAAGTCTCGAAGGTGACCATCCCCTGGGAGCGGCCCGTCTGCATGGCGGAGGCTATCTGGTAGCCCTTGCCCTCGCGGATGAGGTTGGCGACGGCCGGGATGTTGACGAGGATTTCGGCGACGGCCACGCGCCCCTTCCCGTCCTCGCGCGGCAGCAGCGCCTGCGCGACGACGCCCCTCAAACTCTCCGCGAGCATGGTGCGCACCTGCGCCTGCTGCCTCTCCGGGAAGACGTCGATGATACGGTCAACGGTCTTGACGGCGCTGTTCGTGTGCAGCGTGCCGAAGACCAGGTGTCCCGTCTCGGCCGCCGTGATGGCCAGCGAGATAGTCTCTAGGTCGCGCATCTCGCCCACGAGGATGATGTCGGGGTCTTCGCGGAGCGCCGCGCGCAGCGCGTTGCTGAAAGAGAGCGTGTGGCTCGACACCTCGCGCTGGTTAATCAGCGACTGTTTGTTCCGGTGCACGAACTCGATGGGGTCTTCGATGGTGATGATGTGTGCGCGGCGGCTCTCGTTGATGGCGTCAACGATGGAGGCGAGCGTGGTTGACTTGCCGGACCCCGTAGGGCCCGTGACGAGAATCAGACCTTCGGAAACGTCTATGAGGTCGAGGAGCTTGTCCTCGGGCAGACCCAGCGCCGCCGGCGTCTGCACCTCTTCGGGGATGAGGCGGAAGACGCCGCCGATGCCGTTGCGCTGCATGAACACGTTAACGCGGAACCGGCCGACGCCCTGCACGGTGTGGCTGAAGTCGAGTTCCAGACTCTCCCTGAACAGCTCCCTCTGCCGCTCCGACAGCACCTCGAAGATGAGCCTCTGGCAGACCTCGGCCGGCACGCTCTTGTAGTTCAGGCGCACCATGTCGCCGTGGATTCGCAGGTAGGGGGAGGAGCCGCTGGCGAGGTGGAGGTCAGAGGCGTTGTGCTGCTTCGCGACTTTTAGAAGTTCTTCCAGGCCGGCCATGTCGGGTTAGGTGGTTCGTATCGTGGGGCGCATCCGAGGCGCCGCGCGCGCCGTCAAAATCTTAGCACGCGCGTCGAGGCCGCGTCATTAATGTTTTCAGCAAAGCCCCCTCAAGAGGCGCGGGGCAGAGGCGCAGCCTCATCGGGTCGTTCTTCACGCGCCTCCCCGCCGCCCTCGACGACTGTCACGTCACTCGCGCGCGGGGATGGCGGTTTAGATGAGCGCACCTGCGGTGGCGGCTGGGCGCCGCGCCAATCAGTCTGACCTGTCTCTCAGGTCAACCCCGGTCATCGTGACGTGAAGGCCCGCCCGCGCCGCACGCCCCTGCCACTGTTCGCCTGAAGATTCACCCACTTGCCGGCGGAAGACGTTACGGCACGCGCGTTGAAGTGACCACGCGTGTCGGGCGCTTGCGCCGAACGTGCGCCGAACAGCAAGCAGGGGAATTCATCATGGTGAAACTCAAGAACAGCTCACTCCTCGCCAGAGGGTTCATCTCCCTCTCTTTGGCGGCCGCGTCCCTGGCCGGCGGCGTCACGACGAACCGGGCGGGCGCTCAGTCGCGGGACGCCTCGGCGCCCCGCGCCGGAGTTCAACTGACGCCGCTGTCGCAGTACGCGACGGACATGACACGGCTCGCGCGCCTCGGCAGGCTTTCGCCGGCCGCGGACTTCGAGGCCGACGTTACAAGGGTCGTCGAGGCGCTCTCGGGCGATGCCAGTAAGAACCCCGTGCTGCTTGCCGAGCCGGGTTCGGTCCCGGCCGCGGTCGTCCGGGGCGTCGCGCTGAGGGTCGCCGCCGGGCAGGTCCCGGCGCGGCTGCGGGGCGCCAGCGTTTACAGCCTCAGCCGCGACGCGCTGCTGGCCGGCGCGAAGACCGGCGACGAATTCGTCTCGCGGCTGCGGGCGGTGCTCGCGGACGCGGCCGGCGGGCGCGGCCGGGTCGTCCTCTTCCTGGAAGACCTGCACCAGTACGTCGGCTCCTACACGGGGCGCTCCACTTCCGACGTTACGCGCGCGGCCGTCGAGGGCGGCCGTCTCCGCCTCGTCGGCGCGACGACCGAGAGCATCTACGGCGAGCACATCGCCAAAGACGCGGGTCTTGCGCGGCTGTTCCAACCAATCGAGGTCGGCGCGGGCGGCAAGGGCGCGGGCGTGGACAGGGGCGGCGCGGCCGCGGCGGGCGACAAACTCTCGCCGGAGCTGCGCGCGCTCGTGGCCGCGGGCGCGAAGTCCGCGGGCGGGCGCGTCGGCGTCATCCTCCAGGCCGACGATTTGCGGGACGCGCAGATTGAGGCCACGCTGCGGCGCTACGGCGTCGAGCCCGGCGCGCGCATGGCGCAGCTCGGCGCGCTCCGCGTAGAGGTTCCCGTCGGGGCTCTGAAAGAATTGGCGTCGGCCGGCGGCTCGCGCTACCTGTCGCCCGACCGCGAAATCCGCTCCTTCGGCCACGTCACCTCGACGACGGGCGTTGACGCCGTCCGCAACGGCGGGCTCGTCAGCGGCCTGCTCGGCTCTACCCTCGACGGCGCCGGCGTAGGCATCGCCGTCCTCGACTCGGGGATGG
>DASVUF010000081.1:0-15446 GCA_036387195.1 Pyrinomonadaceae bacterium
TTACGACCAGCCCTCACCCGTCGCGGCCGGCGGCCCGCGGCCCATGCTAACCGCTCACTTCTTGACGTCCATCCAGTTGTCGCCGACGCCGGACTCGACTTCGAGCGGGACGTCCAGCTCGACGGCCGTCTCCATCTCGCGGCACAGAATCTCCCTGACCTGCTCGGCCTCGGCCTTCGGGGCCTCGACCAGCAGCTCGTCGTGCACCTGCATCACCATCTGCGCCTTCAGCCCGGCCGACCGCAGCGCCTCGTCCACCTTCAGCATCGCGATCTTGACGATGTCGCTCGCGGTCCCCTGGATGGGCATGTTGATGGCCTCGCGTTCGGCGCGGGCGCGGATGTTGCCGTTGCGGTCGTTGATGGTGGGGACGGGGCGGATGCGCCCGTAGGCGGAGCGGACGACGCCCGTCTCGCGCGCCTTCTCGGGCACCTCGTCCATGAAGCGGCGGACGCCGGTGTAGGTCTTGTAGTAGTCGTCGATGACCTGGCGCGCCTCCTTGCGCGAGATGCCGACGCGCTGCGAGAGTCCGAAGGGCTCGACGGCGTAGGCGATGGCGAAGTTGACTATCTTGGCGAAGCGGCGCTTCTCCTTCAGCTCCTCCTTCGTCCGCGCGCCGAAGACGAGGCGGGCGGTGCGCTCGTGGATGTCCTCGCCCTTCTGGAAGGCGTCGAGCATCTGCTCGTCGCGCGTGACGTGCGCCAGCAGGCGCAGCTCGAGCTGCGAGTAGTCGGCCGCCACGAAGACGTGCCCCTGCTCGGGGACGAAGGCGCGGCGGATGCGCCGCCCCAGCTCGGTGCGGATGGGGATGTTCTGAAGGTTCGGGTTCGACGAGGAGAGCCGGCCCGTCGCCGTCACCGCCTGGTTAAGCTCCGAGTGGATGCGCCCGTCCGGCCCGACGAGCGCGGGCAGCGCGTCGGTGTAGGTGGCCTTGAGCTTGTCCAGCTCGCGGAACTCGATGAGCAGGCGCGGCAGCTCGTACCCCTGCGCGGCCAGCTCGTCGAGGACGGCGCGGCTGGTCGAGACCTGACCCGTGGCCGTCTTGCGGCGCGTGCTGATGTTGAGTTCTTCGAGGACTTCGCCGACCTGCTTGGGCGAGTTGATCTTGAACTCGCGCCCGGCGACCTTGTAAATCTGCGCGGTCAGCTTCTCAAGCTCCGCGCCGAACAGCGCCGACAGCTCGCCCAGAACCGACGTGTCAACCTTCAGCCCCGCGCGCTCGATGCGGTAGAGCAGCGGCGCGATGGGCAGCTCTATCTCGTTGTAGATGGCTTCGAGCCCCTGTTCGAGGATGCGGCCGTGCAGGACGTCCGCCACCTGCGCGGTGAGGTCGGCGGCCTCGGCCGCGCGCCAGTGTTCGGCCGACCAGCCGCCGCCCTCGGGCGCGTCCGACCAGCCCTCCTCCACGTTCAGCGCCTCGCGCGCGAGGTCGCCGAGGTCGTAGCGGCTGCGCACGGGGTCGAGCAGGTAGGCGGCCAGCAGCGTGTCGTCGGCGACGCCCTCCGGCTCGACGCCGACGGCCGCCAGCAGCGCGGTCGCGCGCTTGAAGTCGTGGACGGACTTCGAGAGCAGCCCGTTGGAGAGCGCGTCGCGCAGCATCGAGACGGCCTGCTCGCCCCCGCCCTCGAAGTCGTCGAAGGCGATGAAGTGCGCCGTGTTCGGCGCGTGCGAGATGGCGATGCCCGTGGGCGGCTCGCCCCCCTCGCGCACCGAGACCTGCTGGCCGGCGCCGGCCGGCGTCGAGTCGGCGAGCGCGAACGCCCAGTGGTCAACCTCCCACAGCTTGCGCGTCAGCGCCTCAAGCTCCGAGACCGTGCGCACGCGCAGGTAGACCTTGGCGGCCGCGCCCATGTCCACCTCGGAGGCGGCGTCGGCGAACTCGCGCGTCAGGGTCTGGAATTCCAGCTCGCGGAAAAGCTTGTAGGCGGCGGCGCGGTCGGGCGCCTTGCAGCGGAGCCTGTCGAGGTCGAGCTTGATGTTGACGTCGGTGCGGATGGTGGCGAGGTCTTTCGACTGGAGTATCAGCTCGCGGTTGTCGCGCAGCGACTCGCGGTAGGTCTTGTGCTTGACCTCCTCCCAGCGTTCGAGCGCCTGCTCCACCGAGCCGAACTGCTGGACGAGCTGCACCGCGCCCTTCGCGCCGATGCCGGGCGCGCCGGGGATGTTGTCCACCGAGTCGCCCATCAGGCCGAGCAGGTCAACGATTTGCGTCGGCCTGACGCCGAACTTGTTCACGACCCACGCCTCGTCGCACCACTCGACGGGCGGGACGGGCTCCTTGCGCTTGACGTTCTGCGAGTTGTTGCGCATGCAGACGACCCAGGGGTCGCGCACGAGCTGCGTCATGTCCTTGTCGTTCGAGACGACGACGGCCTGCAAACCGGCCTCGGCCGCCTGGACGGCGAGCGTGCCGATGACGTCGTCGGCCTCGAAGCCGGGGACGTTCAGGATGGGGACGTTGTACGCCTCGCAGACGCGGACGATGTAGGGTATCTGCGACTCAAGCTCCTCGGGCGGGGCGACGCGGTTGGCCTTGTAACCGACGTTCATCTCGTGGCGGAACGTGGGCACGCCCGACTCGAAGACGGCCGCGATGTAGTGCGGCTTCTCGTCCGAGAGGAGTTTGCGCAGCATGTTGGTGAAGACGAAGACGGCCTGCGTCACCTGCCCGCGGCTGTTCGTCAGGGGCTCGGCGCGCCCCCCCATCGGCGCGAAGAACGCGCGGAAGATGTGCGAGAACGAGTCAATGAGAAAGACCCGCTCGGTCGGCTCTTTCGGCTTCGATTTTTTGGACGGCATGCGCCCCGATGATAAGGAAAGACGGCGGCGGGTGACAAGCTTCGCGGCGACGCGGGGCCCGGGGCGGCGGCGCGGGCGCCGGCGGCGCGTGTGGCGCGCGAACCACAGGGCGGGGCGGCGGCTGTCGCCCTCGCGCCACAGGCCGGGGCGCCGTCTCCCGAAAGCGCGGGGATTTCGCGCGCGGCGGGGGCGGCACGGCCGTTGCTCTTATGCTCCGCGTTCATTCATTCATACGGCCGGCGCCCCGGCGCGCACGGCAGACGAAAGGTCAGTCGCCCCGCTTTGATAAACCAGACCACCATCGCCACGGCCGTCGAGACGAGCGGCCTCGGACTGCACACGGCCGTCCCCGTGCGCCTGCGCCTGCGCCCCGCGCCGCCCGACACGGGCCACGTCTTCGTCCGCACCGACCTCGACGACTTCGAGATTCCGGCGTCGGTCGAGTGCATCGCCCACTGCTCCTACGCCACGACGCTGATGCGCACGGGCGTCATGCTCTCGACGGTCGAGCACCTGCTGGCGGCGCTGCGCGGCCTCGGCGTGGACAACGCCTACATCGAGGTGGACAACCTCGAACTGCCCATCATGGACGGCTCCTCGGACGACTTCGCGGCGATGATTCTGCGCGCCGGCGTGGTCGCGCAGCCGGCGGCGCGCAGGGCCTTGCGCGTGCGGCGCCCGGTGGAGGTCGAGCAGGGCGAGCGGCGCGTCTCGGTCGAGCCGCACGAGGGGTGGGAGATAGATTGCGTGATTGACTTCGCGCACCCGCTCATCGGCGTCCAGCGGATGCGCTTCGACGCGCTCGACGCGGAAGCCTTCCTGCGCGAGATTTCGCCGGCGCGCACCTTCGGCTTCACGGAGGAGATAGAGGCGCTCAGGCGCGCGAACCTCATACGCGGCGGCTCGCTGGAGAACGCCATCGTCCTCACGCCCGAAGGGATGCTCAACGAGACGCCGCTGCGCAGCGCCGACGAGTTCGTCCGCCACAAGATACTCGACATCATCGGCGACTTCGCGCTGCTCGGCATGCCCCTGCTCGGGCGCGTCCGCGCCGAGCGCAGCGGCCACCTGCTCCACGCGGCGCTGATGTCGAAGCTGCTCCGCGACGAGTCGGCGTGGGAGATAGTGGACGTGCCGGTCGGCGCGGCGCTCGCCACCGCGGGGTAGGGCGTCGTCGGGACTTCCTAAAGGCCGGAAGGGGACGGGAAGCGCGCCGCTTCCCGCCCCCTTCCGCCTTTCGCCGCCCGCCTGCCCTTCAGCCCGCCTGTACGAGTTCGTAGACGATGAAGAGTCGCAGCTCGCGGCCGACGACTTCGTGGCGGACGTCGCGCGCGCGCAGGCGCAGCTCCGGGCCGCCGCCGCCGCGCGTGACGGGGACGCGCGCGCCGAGCTGTTCGGCGCGGAGGATTTCGACCGGGTTGACGCGGTCGTCAATGGCGTCCTGCACAAGCCCCGCCAGCCCCCCGCCGATGAGCGACGCCGGCACGTTCTTCAGCTTGAGGTCGCGCACCGTCACGCGCGCGCCCAGGACCTGACGCGCGCGGTCGAACTCCAACTGGAAGGAGGTGTCGGCCCAGCCCTCGAAGCGCAGGCAGCCGACGAGCGGCGCCTCGTACGAGCCGCGGAAGGCGACCGGCGCGGTGACGCGCCCCTCGACGAAGCGCACGCCCGTCCGCGCGCCCGCCGCCTCGCGCAGAAGCTGCACGCGGCTCTCGCACTTCCCGCCCCCCTTCTCTTTCGACAGAGGGAAGCTCGGCGGCTCCGGCAGCGACGCCAGCGCCACGAGCAGCGAGTCGAGGAACGCCTCGTTCAGCACGACGGCGACCTCGCCGGCCGGGCTCACGCGCTCGCCCTGTGCGCCCGCGGGCGTCGCCGCGGGCGTCAGCACTAAGATCAACGACAGGCAGAAAGCTTTCATCGCTTGAAGAGTAGACGGTAAGTCAGCGAGTCGGTGGCCGTTGAGCCCGCGGCCGGTGGACGACCCTCCGCGGCCGGGTCGCCGGGATGACGGCGTCGGCTCCCGCGCGGCGGGGCCGCGCCCTGCGCCGCCCGATTCATCTCACAGTCCGCTGCGGACGATGTCGTGCAGGCGGAGCAGGCCGACGGCGCGGCCGTCTTCGTCAACGACGGGGAGGACGGAGATTTGCGACGGGCGGTTCTCCATCAGTTGGAGCGCGGCGTGCGCGAGCCGGCCGGGCTCGACGACGACCGGCTCGCGCGTCATCAGCCCCTCGGCCGTCAGCCCCGCCACGTCTTCGGGCCGCATCCGCTGCAAGGCGCGGCGCAGGTCGCCGTCCGTCACGATGCCGGCGAGGCGGCCGCCCTCGCCCACGACGCACACCGCCCCCAGCCCGCCGCGGCTGATGGCCTGCACCACTTCGAGCAGCGAGGCCGCCGCGCCCACCGTCGGGTTCTCTTCGCCGCCGCGCATCAGGTCCGAGACTTTCAGCGTCAGCCGCTTGCCCAGCCGGCCGCCCGGGTGGTTGAGCGCGAAGTCCTCGGGCGTCAGGCGCTTCACCGACATCAGCGTCATCGCCAGCGCGTCGCAGACCGCGAGCGCGACCGTCGTGCTCGTCGTCGGAGCGAGGTTCAACGGACACGCCTCCTGGTCCACCGAGGCGTTGAGCACCACGTCCGCGCGCCGCGCCAGGGTCGAGGACGTGTTCCCCACGACCGCGACGACGGGCGCGCCGCGGTGCTGCATGTAGGGCAACAGCTCCAGCAGCTCGGGCGTCTCGCCGCCGTTGCTGACGAAGACGCAGACGTCGCCCGCCGCGACCAGCCCCATGCCGCCGTGCAGCGCGTCCGACGGGTGCAGGAAGACGGCCGGCGTGCCCGTGCTCGTCAAGGTGGCGGCGGCCTTCTGCGCGATGTGCCCCGACTTGCCGACGCCGGTCGTGACGACCTTGCCGACGCACGCGGCCAGCAGCCCGACGGCGCGCTCGACCTCGGCGGGCGCGAGCCGCCCGGCGGCGCACGCCACGGCCTCGGCCTCCATCCGCATCAACCTCGCGACTTGTTCGTGGTGGGATTCGCTCATCGGCTCAAGGCGACGAGGATACGACGAACCGCCGCGGCGCGACAACCGGCGGCCGCCCGCGCCCGCCCGGCCTTCGTGCGGCGGATAGACAACGGCGTCGGCGTTAGTCTATATTTCGGCTCTCGTTTCAAAAGCAACATCAGTCCGGCAGGGAGACAACCGTCCAATGGCACGCTTCAGCCTGATCCCGAAGGAGGAGCAGTACTTCGGCCTCTTCCGCCAGATGACCTCGCACATCTACGACGCGGCCAGCCGGCTCGCGGAGATGCTGGCCGACAAGCACGGCGACTTCCCCGCACACCTCAAGCGCATCAAGGACATCGAGCACGCCTGCGACGAGCTGACGCACTCCATCTCGAAGAAGCTCAACACGTCCTTCATCACCCCCTTTGACCGCGAGGACATCTACCTCCTCTCGGGCGCGCTCGACGACATCGTTGACCTGATAGACGACGCGGCCCGCGCCATCGTCATGTACAACGTGCGCGAGACGACCGACTTCGCGCGCCAGTTCGGCGACGTCATCCAGCGCATGGCCGTCCAGCTCCACGAGGTCGTCTCGACGCTCGAACGCCCGGCCGGCATCGCCCCGCGCCTGGTCGAGATTCACCGGCTGGAGAACGAGGGCGACGACCTCTACCACGAGGCCATCGGCGACCTGTTCCGCGGCGACCCCGAGCCGCTGCGCGTCATCCGCTGGAAGGACATCTACGACAAGCTGGAGGCCACCGTGGACCGCTGCGAGCAGGCCGCCAACATCATCGAGTCCGTCATCATCAAGCACGTCTGAAAAGTACTGAGTGACGAGGGCCGTGTAAAAGCTCCCGTCTTGACACCCGGCCCCCGGCCCTCGCCACTCATCACTCGCCCTATGACTGCCACCATCACATTCGTCGTCATCATCATCCTGATCGCGTTGATTTTCGACTACATCAACGGGTTCCACGACGCGGCGAACTCCATCGCGACGGTGGTCTCGACGCGCGTGCTGAGCCCGGGGGCGGCGGTCGTGTGGGCGGCCTTCTTCAACTTCATCGCGTTCGTCGTGCTGGGCGAGGCCGTGGCGAAGACCATCGGCAAGGACATGGTGGACATCAAGTCCATCCCGCAGAACTGGCAGTTGTGGGTGCTCCTGTGCGGGCTCGTCGGGGCCATCGTCTGGAACCTCATCACGTGGTACTACGGCATCCCCTCCAGCTCGTCGCACGCGCTCGTCGGCGGCTACGCGGGCGCGGCCGTGGCGGCGTCGGGCTTCGGCGTCATCCTGCCGGCGGGGTGGACGAAGACGCTAATCTTCATCGTGCTGTCGCCCATCATCGGGGCGGTGCTCGGCTTCGCCATCATGGTGGCGGTGATGTGGATTTTCCGCCGCTGGTCGCCGCACAGGGTGGACAAGTTCTTCCGCAAGGGGCAGCTCGTCTCGGCGGCGCTCTTCAGCCTGGGGCACGGCGGCAACGACGCGCAGAAGACGATGGGCATCATCGCCGGCGTGCTGGTCGCCTCGAACCTCGACCGCAACGCGTCGAACGACATCCCGCTCTGGGTGGTGCTCGTCTGCCACGCGGCCATCGGGCTGGGGACGCTCTCGGGCGGCTGGCGCATCGTCAAGACGATGGGCTCGCGCATCACCAAGCTCAAGCCCGTCGGCGGCTTCAGCGCCGAGACGGCCGCCGCGGCGGCCATCATCGGCGTCACCTTCGGCGGCGTCCCCGTCTCGACGACGCACACCATCACGGGCGCCATCGTCGGCGTCGGCGCGACGCGGCGGCTGTCGGCCGTCAAGTGGGGCGTGGCCGGGCGCATCGTCTGGGCGTGGGTGCTGACGATTCCGCTCGCGGCGCTCATCTCCGCCGTCTCCTTCTGGCTCTACCGCGCCGTCAGCGGCCAGTTCTGAGCCGCGGGACTTTTACTCCCACCTCCCCTTTTCAATCTCGGGGCGCGGGCACGCCCCTTGCCGCATGGGCGCGGCGCGGCGTCCGCGACGCACGCATCCCGTACAGACGGACTTTCAGACGGACAGTGGAGGAGCACGATGGCAGAACAGCGTGAGGGCGGCGAGAGCTTCCCGAAGAAGGAATCCACGGGCGAGGGCTCGAACTCCGACAACGCCGGCGAGGGCGAGCCGCGCACGGGAGAGGACAACCAGGGCGAGGGCGCGACCGAGACCAACGTCGCCGGCCAGGGCACGGGCCAAATCGGCGGCGCGGCCGGCGAACGCAAGACCAGTCGTTAGAAGACAGAAGACGCGGGCCGGAAGTCAGAAGACGCGAGGCCCGAAGTAAGAGCGGCTGGCGCCGCGCGCCCGTGACTGAAACGGGCGCGCGGCGGCCAGCCGCTTTTTCTCTCTTCCGACTTCCGGCCGCCGCCTTTACGGCTCCGAGCCGGCGAGGACGCCTTCGCCGCGGCGCTCCCAGAAGAAGGGCGGGCGCGGGCGCTGGCGCGGGTAGACCTCGTCCATGTTGTCCGCCGAGTAGAGCACGCCGTTCGCCATGACGTAGCGGACGGACTCGGAGTTGCGTATGTCCGCGAGCGGGTCGCGGTCGAGGACGACCAAATCGGCGAGCTTGCCCGGCTCGACCGAGCCGAGGTCGCCGTCGAGCCCGAGGTACTGCGCGCCGTGGAGCGTCGCCGCGCGCAAAGCCTCCAAAGGCGTCAGGCCCCCCTGCCGCAGCATCCACAGCTCCCAGTGAGCGCCGAGCCCCTGCAACTGCCCGTGCGCGCCGAGCTGCGCCCTGCCGCCCGCCCTGACCAAATCCCTGACCGTCTTCGCCAGCTCGAAGTGGTAGAAGTCGTCGTCCGAGACGTGCATCCGGCGGCGCGAGCGCGGCTCGACGTGCGCGCGCGGCGTGAAGCGCAGCAGCTTCTGGTTCTCGTAGACGTTCGACTGCTGATACCAGTAGTTCTCTCCCCAGACGCCCCCGTAGCCGACGATGAGCGTGGGCGTGTAGCCCGTCCGGCTCCTGGCGAAAAGGGTCAGCGCGTCCTTGTAGAGCGGCGCGACGGGGACGGCGTGCTCGATGCCCGTGTGGCCGTCGAGAATCATCGTCATGTTGTGCGCCCACGTCGAGCCGCCCTCGGGCACGACCATCATGTTGAGGTCGCGCGCCGCGCGGATGATGCGCTGGCGGCTGTCGCGCCGCTGGTGGTTGTAGCTCTTGACGGAGAACGCGCCCACGGCCTTGAGGCGTTCGAGGTGCGCGCGCGCGTCGTCGTAGGAGTTCACGACCGCCTTCTCCGGGTTCTCCGCGCCGTAGAGGATGTAGCCGGTCGAGAAGACGCGCGGGCCCGTCATCGCGCCCGCCTTGACCATCTCGGACTGCGCGAAGACGGTCTGCGTGGCGGCCGACGGGTCGTGCGTCGTCGTCACGCCGTAGGCGAGGTTGGCGTAGTAGGGCCACTGCTTCTCGGGGATGATGTCGAGCGTGTCGTAGCTCATGTGGGCGTGGACGTCGATCAGGCCGGGGATGACGGTCTTGCCCGCGAGGTCAATGCGTTTGGCGCCCGCCGGGATGGCGACGCGCGCGCCCACCTCCCTGATGCGGTTGTCCTCGACGAGAATCGTGCCCCGCTCGATGACCTCGTCGCCGCGCATCGTGACGACGCGCGCGTTAGTGAGCGCGACGAGGCCGCGCGGCCGCGCCGGCTCAAAGTCGAAGCCGATGACGGTGCGGCGCGGCTCCGGGGCCTTCTCGTCCCTGGCGAGCGCGCGCAGGGCGTTCTCGAGGCTCTGCTCGTAGAAGTTCTCGCCGAGCGTCCACTGGACGGACTTGCTGTCGGGCGACCACGCGAGCCAGTCGCCCGAGGCGGTCGAGACGGGGCGGACGGGCACGCCCGTCTCCGTCGAACTCAGGCGCACGGTCTTGCCGACCTTCGGGAACGGCGCGACGTAGAGCTTGTGCTGCTCCTTGAAGAAGACCCAGTTCCCGTCGGGCGAGGGCACGATCTCCGTGACGTAGCTGCCCTCAATGTGGCGGCGCGCGTCGTCGCCGGCCAGCTTGACGCTCGACAGGTAGGTGATGAACTTCGCCGGCTCGGTCGGCCCGCCGCCGGGGCCGCCGCCCGCCTCCATGTAGAAGATGCGCTCGCCGGCCGGGTCGAACGACAGCACCGGCATCCGCGCGTTCGTGCCGCGGCTCTGCAAGTCCATCACGTAGTTGTGGCGCCGGCCGTCCCAGTAGTGAATCTCGAACGTGGACTCGCTCGCCAAATCCTCCTCGTGGTAGACGCTGCCGCGCCCCTTGAGGTAGGCGATCTTCGTCCCGTCGGCGGAGAAGACGGGGTTGGCGTACTGGTCGCCGGCGGTGGTTATCTTGCGCGCCTGCGTGCCGTCCGAGTTGGCGACCCAGACCGCGCCCTTCTCGTCGTCGCTCCAGGTGACGTAGGTCAGGCGGCGGCCGTCCGCGCTCAGGGCGGGCGCGTATTCGAGCTGGTCGGTCTTGAAGAGGCGGCGCGGTTCGGCGTCGCCCTCCCTGACGTAGAGCTTGCCGAGCGCGCTGTAGACGACGCGGTCGGAGTTGGCCCCGCGCTGCGCCCAGCGCAGCAGGCGGGCGCGCTCGCGCTCGGGCGCCACGCGCACGGGCGAGCGCACGGCCTCCGTCACCCTCTGCGAGACGCGCGCCGTGAAGGGGATGGGCGTGGCCTTCCTCGAAGCCACGTCCACGCTGACGAGCTTGCCCATCGCCGTGATGACGATTGACTTGCCGTCGGGCGTCCACGAGTAGCCGGGGTACGTGCCGTAGATGGCCCACGTCTCCTGCTGGTCGTGCGTCAGGCCGTCGAAGACGGGCCACTCCCGCCCCGTGCCTATCTCGCGCAGGAAGAGGACGGTCTTGAGGCCGACGCGGCGGATGAAGGAGAGGTAGCGGCCGTCGGGCGAGACGGCGGGGCGGACGCTGCCGCCCGCGCCGCGGACGAAGGTAGAGCGCCGCCCCTTCTGCGTGTCGTAGCGGTCAATCCAGTAGATGCTGTCGTAGACGTTCTTGTTGTAGTCGAAGGCGCCGCTGGCGGCGAAGTAGACGAAGCGCCCCTTCGGGTCGGCGGCCGGCTCGCCGATGTTGGCCGTCCAGTTCGGCCGCTCGGTGAGCTGCACGCCCTTGCCGCCCCCCTGGACGTGGTACATCCAGATTTCGCCCGCGCCGAGCGAGCGCGTGTCCACGAAGTGCTTGCGCGCCAGGAGGTACTGCCCGTCGGGCGTCCAGTCGGGGGTGTTCAGGAGGCGCTGCGTCTCCTTCGTCACCTGCCGGCGGTTGCGGCCGTCGGCGTCCATCACCCAGATGTTGTCGCCGCCGTCGCGGTCGGAGGTGAAGGCGATGAGCCTGCCGTCGGGCGAGAAGCGCGGCTGCCACTCGAAGGAGGCGCCGCCCGCGAGCAGCTCCGCGCGCCCGCCCGCGACGGGCATGCGGTAGATGTCGCCGAGGAGGTCGAAGACCACGGTGCGGCCGTCGGGCGAGACGTCGCAGCTCATCCAGGTGCCCTCGTCGGTGTCGAACTCGACGGTGGTCGCCGGGCCGTGGTCGGCCTCGACGTCCCAGGGCTCGGGCTTCCTGGAAGCGTCCTGCAACTGCTCGATCTTCTTCTGCGCGTCTTGGAGCTGTTTGTCTTTGTCCTGCTGCCCCTGCCGCGCGGCGACGGCGGGCGCGAAGGACGAGAGGACGACGGAGGCGGTCAGGACGAGCGCCTGGAATCTTCGGGACACAGTTTCACCTCACAGGGGACGGGTTGACGTTCGGCGAAGTTCTCTTGCCGGAGAGAGCGGCTGGTTTTCAGAACGGGGTCATTGTAGCCGAGCCCCCGCGGCGTCGGCAAAAGCGGCGCGCGGAGGCGGCCGGGGCGTGCGGACGGGACGGGAGGGGCGCGAAGTCGCGGGCGGCTATAAATACGCGGAGGAGCCGGGGGTGTTGAAGTCTCAACTCCCCCGGCTCCTCCGCGTCCCCGCAAATTAACCTACGCCCCGCGGCCTGCGCGGGCGGCTACAGGCTCAGGTTACGGTTGGCGGGCCCGCGCGGCGTTCCCGGCAGACGCCCGCGGCCGTTGCCGTTGGAGTTGCCGTTCCCGTTCATGTTGCGGTTCATGTTGGTGTTGGTGTTCGTGTTGCCGTTCGTGTTGGTGTTCGTGTTGCCGTTCGTGTTGGTGTTCCAGTTCATGTTCCCGTTCGAGTTCATGTTCCCGTTGGCATTCGTGTTCCCGTTCGAGTTCATGTTGCCGTTGGTGTTCATGTTCCCGTTGGTGTTCATGTTGCCGTTGGCGTTACCGTTCATGTTGCCGTTGGCGTTGGTGTTGCCGTTCGTGTTCGTGTTGCCGTTCGTGTTCGTGTTGCCGTTCTGGTTGCCGCGCACGTCGCGGCAGCCGGCGCGGCAGGCGTCGAACGCCTGGCGGCAGGCGTCCTCGTTGGCGTTCGCCCCGCGGCGGCACTCCTGGTAGCGCTGCGTGCAGGTCTGCTGGCAATCGCCGCGTTGGCTCTGCCCCTCGGAGCGCGGGGCGAGGACGAAGGCGAACGCCAGCGCGAACGCCAGCACCGACAGTAGAATGTTTGCGTCTCTTCTCTCCACTTTCTTTTCCCTCCTGAAACCGGCGGCCGGCGAGCGCACGTCGGCCGGAATGTCCGGGGGAACTTTGTCGGGAACTGGGGCGGGGGCTGTCTGAGGGATTGACGACCCCATTTCTATCACCTTTCGGGAGGCGTTAAAGCCTCACAGCGTACACAGCCGCCGCCCGCGCCCCGTTTTGCTCCCCGCGCGCATCTATGCGAGAATGCCCCTCGCGCGCCTGTAGCTCAGTGGATAGAGCACCTGCCTCCGGAGCAGGGGGCCGCACGTTCGAGTCGTGCCAGGCGCATTCACAACCCTCCATCCCCTCCGCCCCGCAACTGGCAAACCACACACCGCCGGTTTATCATCGAAGCCGCACCTGCACTCATCGCAGCACCAACGCAAGACGGAGGATTCATGCGCCGATTGACCACGGCCGGCCTCGTGCTGGCTACGCTGTTCGTGTCCCTGCCCGCGCCGCTGGCGCAGCGGGCGACGCCGCGGGCCGCGCGCGCGGCCACGCCCTCGCGCACGCCCTCGCGCACGTTCGCGGCCGCGCGCCGCGCCGCCGAGGCGATTACGGCCGAGAGGCTCAGAGAGATTCTCTACGTCATCGCCTCGGACGAGATGGCCGGGCGCAACACGCCCTCGCCCGGCCTCGACCGCGCCGCGCAGTTCATCGCCGACCGCCTCAAAAAGCTCAAAGTTAAGCCGGCGGGCGACGACGGCTCCTACTTCCAGCGCATCGCGCTCGCGCGGACCGAGGTGGACCGCGAGAACTCCGCGGCGCGGATGGGCGACAGCGTCTTCCGCGTCGGCGAAGACTTCCTGCCCGCGGGCCGCGTCAGCGGCGAGGCCGAGGCGCCGCTGGTCTACGCCGGCCACGGCTGGGTCATCAGGTCGAAGAACGTCAACCCCTACGAGCGACTGGACGTGCGCGACAAGATAGTCGTCGTCTCGGGCGACGGCGTCGCGCCGCCGCCGGGCGTGGCCGTGTCCGGACTCCGTCCCGGCGACTGGGAGACGCCCGTCAGCTACGCGCAGCAGCACGGCGCGCGCGCCCTCATCCTCGTCCCGCGCGACTTCGAGCGGCGCTGGCGCTTCGGCGCGGCCTCCATCTCGCGCGTCTCCTACACCGTCCCGCGGCTGGAGAACCTGCCCTCGGACGACGACGCGGACGAGGACGCGGCCGAGCCCCCGGTCCAGGGCGTCGTCTCCATCATCCCCTCGCACGCGATGCTCGACGCGCTCTTCGCGGGCGAGCAGTCGAGCGGCGCGGCCGTGCTCGCCGCCGCGCAGGCGCGCCAGCCCGGGGCCGCGCCCCCCGCGGCGTTCGCGCTCTCGCCGTCGAAGCGCCTGCGGCTGAGCGTCAGGCTCTCCGTGAAGGAGGAGTCCACGCAGAACGTCGTCGGCGTCATCGAGGGGCGGGACTCGAAGCTCAGGAAGGAGTACGTGGCGCTCGGCGCGCACTACGACCACGTCGGGACGAGCCCGGCGACGGGCTGCCGCCCCGTGGGCGGCGACTCCATCTGCAACGGCGCGGACGACGACGGCTCGGGGACGACCGCCATGCTCGCGATGGCCGAAGCCTTCATGAAGGGGCCGCGCCCGCGCCGCTCCGTCCTCTTCGTCTGGCACGCGGGCGAGGAGAAGGGGCTGTGGGGCTCTGAGTACTACACGCGCTACCCGACCGTGCCGCTCGGCCAGATCGTCGCGCAGCTCAACATGGACATGATCGGGCGGAGCCGGAAGGCGGGCGACACCAGCCAGGCCAACTCGCGGCTGACCGGCCCCGACGAAATCTACGTCATCGGCTCGCGCATGATGAGCACGCGGCTCGGCGACCTGACCGAGTCGGTCAACCGCGACTACCTCGGGCTGAAGTTCAACTACTTCTACGACGACCCGAACGACCCCGAGCGCCTCTTCTACCGCAGCGACCACTACAACTACGCCAAGCACGGCGTGCCCATCGTCTTCTACTTCGACGGCGTCCACGAGGACTACCACCGCCCCAGCGACAGCCCCGACAAGATTGACTACCAGAAGATGCAGTCGGTCACGCGCACCGTCTTCGTCCTCGCCTCCGAGCTGGCGAACGCGGACGAGCGCCCCGCCGTGGACAAGCAGATTCCCTCGGCGAGCCTCGCGCGCTGACCCGCGCGCCGGGGCGGGCGGGCGCCTCCGCCCGCCCGCCCCGCGCCGGCGCCACCCGCGCGTTTGACATCACCTCCGCCCGCCGTGTAATTTTATTCCGCCTTGCGGGCCGGTAGCTCAGTTGGTAGAGCAGCTGACTCTTAATCAGCGGGTCACTGGTTCGAGCCCAGTCCGGCTCATCAATGCAGTCAAAAAGAAAGGGCATCCATCACGGATGCCCTTTCTTTTTTGCGCGCCTGTAGCGCGCCGGGGCTTCAGCCAAGCAGGCGCTTTTTTGCTGAAAATGGCGCTTGGATTTGAGCGAAAACTTTTATTTTTATTTCCGCGTCGGCTTCCTACCTTTAGTTGAACTTCCCTCTTCCGAGTCAGGCTTATAATCAAACAGAATCGCCGGATGCGTTCTGAGCTTGTTGCAAAGCGTATTCAGCGTTTTCAAAGAAATACTTTTAGCATTTCCTTTCCATAGCTGATAGCTTGAAGGTAGTCCGATGCCCGTTAACTTCGACAATTGCGCGGCGTTCTCAATACCTTGCCTTCTTGCAATCTCTTGAACCTGTAGTTTCAGCGCCATAGTTCAAAACTATAGCACCGCTATCTTATTGATTTTAGACACCTTTACAAGCTTGTAAAGGCTTGCGCGTGGCTTGAAGGGACACTAGACTAATTTACATGCCAATCCATCAATTACCGATTGATAAAAATTTCCAAGCTTGATAACATGCCGTCTCTTGAGATTATCAATACAATGAAGTTGAGCTTCATCTTTTGAGACAATCTACTGCAACAACCCGCGAAAAGGCCGAGCTATTAGCAGGCGATGAAACGTGGATTAACATTCTTGAGCCCGAGCTTTGTAAAGACTCCGCCGCAGTAGAATCTTTAGCGAGACTTCTATTTCTTATTGAGAGGGAAATTAATAGCGG
>DASVUF010000082.1:0-43897 GCA_036387195.1 Pyrinomonadaceae bacterium
GATTTGAACCACGGCGCCCCGAGGCCCCGCGGCCCGCGGCCTCGGACCAGGTTTACTCTTCCGCCTTCTCTTCGATTTCGAGGATGTCGCCCTCGGTGAAGAGGTACGTGCGCATGTGCTTGTCGAAGGCGGGGTGCATGCGACGCAGGTATTCGAGCGCCATCATGGCGTGCTCTATCTCCTCGTCGCGGTTGTGCGCGAGTATGCGGCGGAGCTGTTCGTCCTTCGTCACCTCGACGCGCTGGTTGTACCAGTCCACCGCCTCCAGCTCCTCCTGCAAAGACTTTATCGCCCGCGAGAAGTTGAGCGTCTGCTCGCTCATCTGCTCGTAACTCTCGTGCCACTCTGAGCTTGTCGCCACCGGTGTCGGCCTCCCTCTTTCGTCCGTCTTGAAGCGCGACAATCCTATGAGTTGGGGGTCGAAAGTTCAAGGACTAATTTTGGAACCGGCGGGCGGCGGCGGGGTCTAAGCGCATGAGTCTCCTGCTCGACCCGATGGCGCCGGCGCGACGGAGGAGGACCGAAAATGTTCAGCAACCTGATCGAGTCGGGGTCGCACGCGGCCGACCTCAAGCGGAAAGGCAGATTCTTCCTCGGGGCGACGCTCTTCTACGGGCTGCTGCTCGCCACGGCCGGCGTCGGCAGCATCTACGCGTACAACGCGCGGCTCGACTACACGCCCGAGTACGAGGTGCTGACGCTGATGCGCTTCCCGGCGGCCGAGGCGCGCGCCGCCCGGCCGCGCCGCGAGCAGACGCGCGCCGCCGCCGGCGGCCCGAGCCGCGCCACCCCCATCCCCACGCGCGTCGAGATTTCCATGAATACGCCCTACGCCGGGCGCGTCGCCAAGGCCGACACGCCCGAGACGCGGCCGGGGCAGGCCGTCCGCCTCGGCGACTTCAACTCGCGCGAGCTGGCGGCCGCCGGCTCGCCCGGCCCTTACACGCCCGGCGTCCCGGGCGAGCGCGGCGGCGAGGGCGGTGACAGGGGCCCCGCCGTGACGCCCGACGTCGAGCCGCCGCCCGCGAGGGCGACGCCCACGCCCGCGCCGACGCCCAGGCAGAAGACCGGGCCCGTCAGCCTGCCCTCGTCCGTCATCAGCAGCAAGGTCGTAGATAAGCCCGCGCCGCCCTACCCGCCCATCGCGAAGGCCGCGGGCTTGCAGGGCGCGGTCGCCGTGCAGATTGTCGTTGACGAGCAGGGGCGGGTCATCTCCGCGAGGGCGACGAGCGGCAACCCGCTGCTCCAGCAGGCGGCCGTCCAGGCGGCCTACCGCGCGCGCTTCACGCCCACGCTGCTCACGGGCCAGCCCGTGAAGGTGACCGGCAGCATCACCTACAACTTCGTCCTGCGCTAAGTCGGAGTGGCGAGGCTAAAGACGCCGCGGGGCGGCCCGAGGCCGGATGCCTCGGGCCGCCCCGCGGCGTCTCGCACCGGCCTTCCCGCCCCGCGTCACACGGCGCTGACGTGGAGGCGCGGGACGCGGGCGCTGACGCCGCAGGTGATTTCGTAAGAGAGCGTGCCGGCCGTCTGCGCTAGGTCTTCCGCGGGGAGCAGGAGCCCGCCGTCCGCGCCGAGCAGCGTCACGCGGTCGCCGACGCGCACGCCCCCGACGTCCGTCACGTCCAGCAGCGTCAGGTCCATCGAGACGCGCCCCACGACCGGCGCGTGCCGGCCCCGCACGACCGCGCGCCCGCGGTTCGACAGAGCGCGCGCGTAGCCGTCGGCGTAGCCGGCGGGCACGGTCGCCACCAGCATCTCGCGCGCCGCCTCGTACGTGCAGCCGTAGCCGAGCGTCTCGCCCGCGTGGACGCGCTTGACGAGCGTCACGCGCGAGCGCAGGGACATCACCGGGCGCAAGACCTCGCCGCCCACGGCCGGCGGCAGCACGTCGCGCCACAGCCCGTAGAGGACGCCGCCCGGCCTGACCATGTTGCCCCACGCCTCCGGGTGCGCGAAGCTCGCCGCCGAGTTCGCCATGTGTACGTGCTCGGGCTCGTGGCCGCGCTCGCGGAAGGCCGCGACCGCCTCGCGGAAGCGTCGCAACTGGTCGCCGGTGAAGCAGTCGCGCCGCGGCTCGTCGGCGGCGGCGAAGTGCGTCATCAGCCCCGCGACGCGCAGGCGCGGCACGTCGCGCAGGCGCGCGGCGAACTCCGCGGCCTCGTCGTAGCGCACGCCGAGGCGCCCCATCCCCGTGTCCACCTTGACGTGGACCTCGGCCGTGACGCCGGCCGCGCCCGCCGCCGCGCCGAGCGCCTCGGCCATGTCCAGCCTGTAGACGACCGGCGTCACGCCCTGCGCCAGGCACGCCGCGGCCTGCCCCTCCCAGAAGCCTCCGAACGAGAGGACGGGGCGGCTCACGCCCGCGCGGCGCAGCGCGAAAGCCTCCTCGGGCGTCGCCACGCCGAACCAGTCGGCGCCTTCAGCCTCCAGCCGCCGCGCGCACGCGGCCGCGCCGTGGCCGTAGGCGTCGGCCTTGACGACGCCCATCACCTTCACGCCCGCGCCCACACGCGAGCGCACCGCGCGAAAGTTCGAGGCCAGCGCGTCGAGGTCAATCTCGGCCCACGTCGGGCGCCCCTGCGCAGTTACCGAATCGTTCATCCAAGCCTGCCGTCCGCATCCGGTGTGTGAAAGCTATGCCCCGCAGTCTCGCACAAAAGCGCGGCGGGCGTGAAGCCGGCCCGCGCGGCCGCCCGGCCCCCGGCCGCACAGTTACGACCTAACTGAGACGGCGACGCACGAATCTCGTAACCTTCTCGCAAACGTCTGCTGCTAACCTTCACGGAATTTTGTTTCGGGTGGCGCATCCAGCGGGCGAGTCGAGCCGGGCGCGGGAAGTCCGGCTCGCACGGCCGTTCGGGCGAATCTTCAGACAGGGGGTTAGACGATGGCGACTGTGGCGAAGAGACAGGAGCAGGGTGAGGCGCAGCAGGGCGAGGCCGGCGGGCAGCCGCAGACGTCTCCGCTGGCCGGCGGCGTCAAGGACGGCCTGACGGGGCCGGACGCGCCCGTCAGCGGCCGCGAGTTCGGCGACGGGCGGCGGCAGGCTTACACGAAGTACGTGGACGGCGGGCAGTTGGCGCGCGGGCTCGGGTGGTTCAGCCTCGGGCTGGGGCTGGCCGAGTTGCTCGCGCCGCGCGGCGTGGGGCGCGTGGCGGGCGTCAAAGGCAACGAGGGGCTGATTCGGCTTTTGGGTCTGCGCGAGATAGCGCACGGCCTCGCCATCTTCGCGCAGGGGCGGCGGCCGGCCGGGGCGATGTGGGCCCGGGTCGCCGGCGACGCGCTCGACCTCGCGTGCCTGGGCGCGGCCTTCGCCTCGCCGGACTCGGACAAGGGGCGGGTGGCCTTCGCCACGGCGAACGTGCTGACGGTGACGGCGCTCGACGTGCTGGCCGCGCAGCAGCTCAGCGCCGAAGGCGACGGCGCGCAGACCGAAAGGGGGCGCATCCCAGTGAACAAGAGCATCATCGTTAACGCCTCGCCCGACGAGGTCTACCAGTTCTGGCGCGACTTCGAGAACCTGCCGCGCTTCATGCGCTACCTCGAGTCCGTCAAGGTGACGGGCGAGGGTCGCTCGCACTGGGTCGCGCAGGCGCCGGGCGGGACGGTCGAGTGGGACGCCGAAATCACCGAAGACCGGCCCAACCAGCTCATCGCCTGGCGCTCGCTCGAAGGCGCGGACGTCGAGAACTCGGGCGCGGTGCGCTTCGAGCAGGCGACGGGCGGGCGCGGCACGGTCGTCCACGTCGAGCTGGACTACAGCCCGCCGGGCGGGGCCGCCGGCGCGCTCGTCGCCAAGCTCCTCGGCAACGACCCCGAGGGGCAGATACAGGTTGACCTGCGCCGCTTCAAGCAGGTCATCGAGCTGGGCGAAATCGTCATCTCGGACGGCACCCTGACGGGCGAGGGCTACAGCGAGCAGCGGCCCGCGCAGCCGCTCGGCGTGGGGCTCGGCGGGCAGCAGCGGCGGTAGTCGGGCGGCCGGCCCGACTTCTCTTGAAGTGGACTAAGGGGGGACGTGATGAGAGCGAACTGTTGGTACGGCAAGCAAGACGTGCGGGTCGAGCAGGTGCCCGACCCGAAGATTCTCAACCGGCGCGACGCCATCGTGAAGATATCCTCGACGGCCATCTGCGGCTCGGACCTGCACCTCTACAACGGCTTCATGCCGACGATGCAGAAGGGCGACATCCTCGGCCACGAGTTCATGGGCGAGATCGTCGAAGTGGGCCCGGACGTCCACGACCGCAAGGTGGGCGACCGCGTCGTCGTCTCCTTCCCCATCTCCTGCGGCAAGTGCTTCTTCTGCGAGCAGGAGTTGTACACGCTGTGCGAGAACTCGAACCCGAACGCCTGGATGGCCGAGAAGATGTTCGGCCACAGCCCGTGCGGCATCTACGGCTACTCGCACCTGACGGGCGGGTTCGCCGGCGGGCAGTCCGAGTACGCGCGCGTGCCCTTCGCCGACGTCGGCACGCTGAAAGTCCCCGAGGGGCTCTCGGACGAGCAGGTGCTCTTCCTCTCGGACATCTTCCCGACCGGCTACATGGGGGCGGAGATGTGCGACATCAAGCCGGGGGACACCGTCGCCGTCTGGGGCTGCGGCCCCGTCGGGCAGTTCGCGATGGCGAGCGCCTACCTGCTCGGCGCCGAGCGCGTCATCGGCATCGACCGCTTCCCCGAGCGCCTCAGGATGGCGCGCGAGGGCGCGAAGGCCGACACCATCAACTACGAGGAGGCCAACGTCTACGAGACGCTGATGGAGATGACGGGCGGGCGCGGCCCCGACGCCTGCATTGACGCCGTCGGGCTCGAAGCGCACGGCGCGGGCGCGCACGGCTTCGAGTACGCCTACGACCGCGTCAAGCAGGCTCTGGGCGCCGAGACAGACCGCCCCATCGCCCTGCGCGAGGCCATCATGGCCTGCCGCAACGGCGGCACCGTCTCGGTCATCGGCGTCTACGGCGGCTTCATCGACAAGTTCCCGATGGGCTCGTTCATGAACCGGAGCTTGACGATGAAGACCGGGCAGTGCCACGTCCAGCGCTACTGGAAGAAGCTGCTCGGCCACATCCAGGAGGGCAGGATTGACCCGTCGTTCGTCATCACGCACCGCATGAAGCTCGACGAGGCGCCGCACGGCTTCGACATCTTCACCAGGAAGGAAGACGACTGCATCAAGATAGTCCTCCAGCCCTGAGCGCGCGGCGCGGGGCCGGCGAAGGAAGGCAAAGAGAGGCCGGGGCGCAGCTAAACCAGTTAGCTGCGCCCCGGCCTCTTTGCGCCCGAAGATTGCCGCGGGCGGCCTACTCGCGCCACATGTTCTCGAAGCGCGTGAACTCCTTGAGGAACGCGAGGTTCACCGTCCCCGTCGGGCCGTTGCGCTGCTTGGCGATGATGAGTTCCGCCGTGCCCTGGTTCTCCTCCGTCCGGTTGTACTGCTCCTCGCGGTAGATGAAGGCGACGAGGTCCGCGTCCTGCTCGATGGAGCCCGACTCGCGCAGGTCCGAGAGCTGCGGGCGGTGGTCGGCGCGGGCCTCGGGCGCGCGCGAGAGCTGCGAGAGCGCCACCAGCGGCACGTTCAACTCCTTCGCCAGCCCCTTCAGCTCGCGCGAAATCTGCGACACCTCCTGCTGCCGGGACTCGGAGCGGCGCGACGAGCCCGACATGAGTTGCAGGTAGTCCACCACAATCAGGTCGAGCCGCTTCTGCTCGGCCGCCAGGCGCCGCGCCTTCGCGCGCATCTCCAGCACGGAGATGCCCGGCGTGTCGTCAATGAAAATCCGCGCCTCGGCCAGCGTCCCCAGCGCGCCCGCGAGCCGCGCCCACTCGTCCCGCGACAGGTAGCCGCTCCTGAAGCGGTGCGCGTCCACGCGCCCCTCCGAGCAGAGCATGCGCATGACCAGCGACTCCTTCGACATCTCCAGCGAGAAGATGGCGACGACCGCCCCCGCCTGTATCGAGGCGTTCTGCGCGAGCGTCAGGCAGAGCGACGTCTTGCCCATCGAGGGGCGCGCCGCGACGATGACGAGGTCGGAGGGCTGGAGCCCGGAGGTCATCGTGTCCAACTCGCTGAACCCGGTGGTGAGCCCCGTCAGCATGGCGGAGCGGCCCGCCATCTCCTGCACCTTCTCCAGCAACTGGTCGGCGACCGGCTTGATGTGCGAGAAGCCCTGGCGCGTGCGCTCGTCGGCGAGCGCGAAAATCATCTGCTCGGCGTGGTCGAGGATGAGGGTCGCCTCGTCCTCGCCTTCGAGCGCCTCGCTCGTGATCTTGTTGGCGACCCTCACCAACTGCCGCATCAGCGAGTGGTCTTTGACGACCTTGGCGTAGGCCGCGACGTTGGTGAAGTGCGGCAGCCCGTAGGTCAGCTCACTGATGAAGGCGATGCCGCCCGTCTGCTCCAGCGCGCCGTCGCGGCGGAGTTCTTCGCCGATGAGGATGGGGTTGATTTCGCCGCCGCGCTCGCTCATCGAGATCATCGCGCGGAAGACGGACTGGTGCGCGCGGACGTAGAAGTCCTCGGGGCGCAGAAGCTCGATGGCCTGGTTGACGAGCGCGTTGTCGAGGACGATGGCCCCGAGGATGGCGCGCTCGGCGTCCGCGCTGTGCGGCAGCGGGCGCTCCAACATCTGTTCGCGTGTCGGGTCGGCTATGAACTGTGCCATCGGGAGTCGGCCTGTGGAAAACTGAAGTGGTGCGGACAGGGAAACGGCGCGTCCCCGCGTGACGCCCGCGCCGGCCAAACGGCCGCGCGGGAGCGCGGAGGGGACGCGCCGCCGGTCTTTATACTACAAGCCAGGGGGCGCGACAACAATCATGTTGACGCGCCCCGTTTCGCCTGTGAATTGAGAACCGACGCGGGCGGGCGGGACGAAGGCTTGAGAGTTCGAACCTGAAATTCCAAACCTTCGACCCGGCCCGGGGTTTCAGACTTTCGGCCCGGCGCCCGACACGTCCGCCCGCGCCGGTCGGTCCCCTTCTCCGTTAAGCCTCGGCGGTCTCGCCCGCGTCGGCGTTCGGCTCGTCGGCCGGAGCCGCGGTCGCCGCGGCGGCGTCGGCCGCGGGGCCGGCGGCGTTGGCGGTCTGCGCGCCGCCCTCGCCGGTGACGATGACGGGTATCTCGACCGTGACCTCGCGGTGGAGGCGCACGCCGACGGTGTACTCGCCCGTCTCCTTGATGGGCTCGGGCAGGTGCACGCGGCGGCGGTCTATCTCGTAGCCCTTCTCTTTGAGCGCGTCGGCGATGTGCATGACCGTCACAGAGCCGTAGAGCAGGCCGTGCTCGCCGACCTTGCGCTCGAAGTTGAGCCGGAGGCCGGACATCTGCGCCGACTGCGCCTCGGCCCCGGCGCGCTCCGTGGCCTCCTTCTTGAGGAGCGCCCCGCGCTCGGCCTCGATCTGCTTGACGTTGCCGGGCGTCGCCTCGACGGCGAGTTTGCGCGGCAGCAGGAAGTTGCGCGCGTAGCCGGCCTTGACCCTGACGATCTCGCCGCGGGCGCCGAGGTTGTCAACGTCCTCACGTAAAAGTACGCTCGTAGTCGCCATCTTCTTTCTCGAACCTCCTTAGTCCGCGGTGTACGGGAGCAGCGCGATGTTGCGCGCGCGCTTGATGGCCTCGGTCAGCATGCGCTGGTGCGCGGTGCAGACGCCCGAGATGCGGCGCGGCAGAATCTTGCCGCGCTCGGGGATGAAGTTCTGCAACAGCTTGACGTCCTTGAAGTCAATGAGGTCAACCTTGTCAACGCAGAAGCGGCAGACCTTGCGCCGGCGCATCCGCCCGCGCCCGCCGCCGCGGCCCCCGCCGCCCTGCGGCCGCCGTTCCGGCGCGCCCCCGTCGTCGTCGCGGTCGAAGTCGCGGTCGCCTCTCTCCATGTTTCTAGACATTGCTCTCTTCTCTCTCTCTCTTTCTCAACGCGGGGCCGCGCGCGGCTCACCTCTCGCCGTGAGAGGGCGCGCGCCGCACGCCCGCAAAACCCTTGCCGAAGGAGAACGCCCGGGGCGCCCCTTACGCCTCGTCGTCGTCGCGGCGCGCGGACGCGCCGCCGCCGCCGGCGGCGGCCGCGGCCATCGGGCGCTTGGAGGCCTTGCGGGCGCGGCGCGCGCGGAGCTTCTCGGCGCGCTGGCGCTCCTCGTCCACGCGGACGGTCAGGTAGCGCAACACCTGGTCGCTGACCCGCATGCGGCGCTCCATCTCGGCTATCTCGTGGCCGGTGCCCTCGACCTCGAAGAGGACGTAGATGCCCTCGTTGCTGCGGCCGATGCGGTAGGCGAGCTGGCGGCGGCCCAGCACCTCGTTGCGCGTGACCGTGCCGCCCTGGTCCGTGACGATGGTGCGTAGGTTCTCGGTCAGGCGGGTTAAATCTTCTTCCTGCGTGCCGGGGTCCACGATGAAGAGGACCTCGTAAACTCTATTCTCTGCCAAAACCATCCTCCTTTTGGATGTCTAGCCTCAGCCCAGGGCTGAAGCAAGAAGGAAACCGGGTTCGTGACGTGCGGCGTGCGGCGAGAAAATACAGCCTTCGGATTTTTCCCGACACCCGCCGCCCGTTATTTATCACTCCCGTTGTAAAGCGCCATCGCCTTGTCAACGCCGTCGCGGACGACGGCGCGGAGCGCGTCGGCGCACCGCTCAAGAATCTTCTCGACCTCGTCGCGCTGCGCGCGCGGGAAGCGTTCGAGCACGAAGGCGGCCGTGTCCGACACGGGGTGCTCGGGCTTAATCCCGACCCTGAGGCGCGGGAACTCGTCCGTGCCGAGCGCCGAGATGATGTTCTTCAAACCCTTCTGCCCGCCGCTCGAACCCGAACGCCTCAGGCGCATCGAGCCGAAGGGGAGCGCGATGTCGTCGCTGACGACGACGAGGCCGTCGGCCGGCTTGAGCCCCGCGCGCTTGCGCAGCAGGCACGCCACCGACTCGCCGCTCAGGTTCATGTAGGTCTGCGGCTTGACCAGCTCGACGGCGCGCCCCTCAAGCTCCGCGCGGCCGACGAGCGCCCGGCACTCCGCCCGCTTCACCAGCGCGTTCGCCTGCCGCGCCAGGAGGTCAACGAGCATGAAGCCCAGGTTGTGGCGCGTCCACTCGTACTGCTCGCCCGGATTGCCCAGACCGACGATAAGCATGGAAACCCGTAGTCAGCGGCCGGCGGCCGGCGGAAAAGCCTTCGTCGAACCTTCCGCGCCCGGGCCCCGGCCCCGGCGGCGCGTGGCGCCGCCGTCCGCCGCCCGCCGCGCGCAGACTACGCCTCGTCGTCCTTCTTGCCCTTGCCGATGACTTCGGGCTCGGAGACATCGCTCTCGGGCGTGCGCTCCTCGACCTGCTCCTCGCGGACGACGGCGACGGTGGCGACCGCCGTCTCCGGCTCGGTGACGAACGCGATGCCCTCGGACGCCGGGAGGTCGGAGACGTGCAGCACCTCGTGGACGCCGAGGCCGGAGACATCCACGTGGATGGCGTCGGGGATGAGGCTCGGGCGGCAGCGCAGCGTGACCTCGCGCAGGAGCTGTTCGAGAATGCCGCCGCCGTCGCGGACGCCCGCGGGCTCGCCGTCGAGTTCGATGCGCACCGTGACCTCGATCTCCTGCCCGCGCACGAGGCGGCGCAGGTCGGCGTGGATGAGCCGGCTCCTGACCGGGTCAATCTGGCGGTCGAGGAACATCACCTCGGTCGGGCCGACGCCGTCCACGTCGAGCGTGAAGATGGCGTTGTGCCCCGCCCCGGAACGCAGGATGGCCGCCAGCTCGGCCAGCGGCGCGGCGGCCGACACGGGCTCGCCCTCGCCGCCGTAGATGGTGAGCGGCACCATGCCCCGCGCGCGCAAGCGCCGCGAGTCGTTCTTGCCGCGTCCCGCGCGCATCTCAGCGCGCACCGTTATCTCTTGTCTCTCTGCCATGGTTACTCCAGAAGCCCTCAGCAATCGGCGGTCAGCACCCAGCCTTTGCCGAAGCACCGGCAACCGCCACCCCCGAACCGACCAAACTCCGCGGGCGGGGGAAAGCCGGTCGCCGAAAGCTGAAAGCTGACCGCCTGTTTTAAGTTTTTGCCCTCCGCCTCACACGAAGAGCGAGGAGACGCTCGTCTCCTCGTGGATCGACTTAATCGCTTTCGCCAGAAGCGGCGCGATGCTCAAAACGCTAATCTTCTTCTCGCGGCAGGCCGCGTCGCGCAGCGGTATCGTGTTGGTCGTCACGACGCGCTCTATCTCGGACTCGGCCAGCAGCTCGCACGCGCGCCCCGACAGCACGGGGTGCGTGAAGCAGGCGTGGATGCGGTCGGCGCCCGCCTCGTAGAGGGCCGCGGCCACCTTCGTCAAAGAGCCGCCCGTGTCACACATGTCGTCCACGATGAGGCAGCTCCGGCCCTTCACCTCGCCGACGACGTTCATCACCTCGGCCACGTTCGCCTTCTCGCGCCGCTTGTCGCAGAGCGCGAGCGTCGCCGGGCTGCCGTCCTCCGACGTCAGGCGCTTGGCGTAGGCGCGCGCGCGCTCCGCCCCGCCCGTGTCGGGCGCGACCACCGTCAGGTCCGGCAGCTTGTAGTCCTGGTAGTGGCCGATGAAGGCCGGCGCCGCGAACAGGTGGTCCACGGGGATGTCAAAGAACCCTTGAATCTGCGCGGCGTGCAGGTCCATCGTCAGCACGCGGTCGGCGCCCGCCGTCGTGATCAAATTAGCCACCAGCTTCGCGCCGATGGAGACGCGCGGCCGGTCCTTCTTGTCCGAGCGCGCGTAGCCGAAGTCCGGGATGACGGCCGTCACCCTCTCGGCCGACGAGCGGCGGAAGGCGTCGAGCATGACGAGCAGCTCCATCAGGTGCGCGTCGGTCGGCGGGCACGTCGGCTGCACGATGAAGATGTCGGCGCCGCGCACGTTCTCGGTGATCTGGAAGTTGAACTCGCCGTCCGAGAACCTGTCGGTCGTCGCGCTGCCCGGGTCGCAGCTCAGGTAGTTGCAAATCTCCTGAGTCAGCGCCCTGTTGGCGTTCCCCGAAAAGACTTTGATGCCGCCCGTGGTGCTCATCTTTTTTGTGGGTGATAGGTGATGAGTGATAAGTGACAAGAAAGGCCGCGACGCCCGCCGCCCCTTATGACCTACCACTCATCACTTATCACCTGTACTGGGGAGGTAGGACTCGAACCTACGAATGCCGGTTCCAAAGACCGGTGCCTTACCACTTGGCGACTCCCCAATCCCGTTTTCAGGCCCCGCGGCCGGGTCGGAGAACCGCCCCGCCGCGCCCGAGCGCCGCGAGGTGCCCGGCGCGCGAAAGCGTCCCGCACGCGAAGACCTTCCAGCCCGCCTCGGCCTTCAGGGCCCCGCACGCGCGACCCGCTTCCGCCGCGCTGTCAAAGACTCCGAAGACGCTTGAGCCGCTGCCCGAGAGCATGACCCGCCGCGCGCCCGCCGCCCGCAGCGCCTCCCGCGCGCGCCCGACTTCCGGGTAGAGCCGCACGACGACGGCCTCGAAGTCGTTCGACCACACATCACAGAGTGAATCAGGGAATTCAGCCTCCGCGCGCGAAACAGAAAGGTTAGCCGCCGCCCCCGCCTTTGTCAAGGCGTGCGCGCCGAGCGCTTTATAGGCTTCGGCGGTCGAAACGTGTACGCCCGGCGTGACCACGCAGAGGCTCATTTCAGGCGCGTCCGCGAGCGGCCGGACGTCCGCCCCCGTCCCGGTCCCCTCGGCCGTCCCGCCGGTCAAAAAGAAGGGCACGTCCGCGCCGAGCCGCGCGCCGATTTCCGCCAACTCGCGCGCGCCCGCCTCGATCCTCCAGAGCGCCGCCAGCGCCGCCAGCGTCACCGCCGCGTCGGACGAGCCGCCGCCGAGGCCGCCCCCCGCCGGAATCACCTTCTCCAGCGTCACACGCGCCCCTTCCCGCGCGCCGTAGCGCCCGCGCAGCGCCGCGGCCGCGCGCAGCACCAGGTTGCTCTCGTCCGCCGGGATTTCCGGGTCCGTGCAGACGAGTCCGAGACTCTCGTCGGCGGTCGCCTCGAAGGTCAGCGTGTCGTGCAGCGTGATGGTCTGAAAAATCGTGCGGATTTCGTGGTAGCCGTCGGGGCGGCGGCCCAGCACGCGGAGGCCGAGGTTTATCTTGGCGAAGGCGGGGACTGTGAGTTTTTCTGCTGACACTGAGAGCGGCCGGAGCCTCCCGAATCGGAAGCGCCGGCCGCCCGGATTACCGCGGCGTTCCGCGGCCCTTAGCGCTTCATGAAAACCTGCGTGAAGTAGTACGTCCCGTCGGCGGCGCGCGCGATGCCGACGGCCGCGTGCGTGTAATCGTCGTTCATGGCGTTCTCGCGGTGCTTCTGCGAGATCATCCAGCGCTCGACGGCGAAGGCCGTCGGGTCGGAGTAGCCCTGATTATACGCGATGTTCTCGCCGAGCGTGCTCCAGCCGCGCAGACCCAGAGCCTGCGCGCGCGCCTTCAGGTCGAGCCCGTCGCGGTCAACGTGGCTCAGGTAGCCGCCCCGCGCCATGTTCTGCGAGTGGTAGCGCGCGAGCCGCGTCAGCCCGCCGTCCCACGCCAGCGGGCGCAAGCCCCTGCGCTGACGCTCCATGTTGACCAAATCGAAGGCGCGCCGCTCGTCGCCGTTGGCGGCGGCCGTCACGGCAGGCGCGTACGAAGGGGCCGCCGCCGGGGCGGAGACTCGCGCAACCTGTCGTTCCCTCACGCGCGTGGGGGCGTCGGCGTAGACCGTCCCGATGAGACGCGCCACCGGGCGCGGCTGCTGCTCGCCGCCCTTCGGCGAGCCCTTGCCGCCGTTAGCCAAAGCCGCCTGAGACGTTAAAGTCAACGCAGAGAGAAGGATAAAGCCCTGCGCCGCCCTTTTGAGCCGCGCGCCGCGGGGGAACCGCCTTGCGAACATCGGGGAACTCCTTGAAATATCAGAACCCTTAGTCGGAGGATTTGCCTTCAGAATTGACCGAGATGGGCAAGTGGTCAACCCGTTGGCAAGTGTAAAACATTGTTAAGATGACGTCAATCCTCAAAATTATCGGGACAGTTTTGACACACGTCGGACAGTCGTCAAGGCGTTGAAACTCAAGCACTTATTCCGATTTAGGCGGAATTTCGAGACGTACAGGAGAGAATCTGTCGGCGTCGGCCACAGGGGAGCGGCCGGCCGCGGACGAGCCCCACTTTAACCTTTGCGGGCGAGACAATCAACTCTTATTTGTTCTCGCCGCTTAACTTAGCTTTGATTCGCGCCATGTCGGCGGCTTCCGCCGCCAGTGAGAGGGCTCTGCGCCAAGAGGCTTGCGCCTTTTCCTGCCGGCCGAGCTTTTTGAAAAGGTCGCCCAGGTGCTCCTGAATCGCGGCCGAAGTCGGGTTACGGCGCGCCGCGTCGCTTAGATACCGTTCGGCCTCTTTCAGTTTCCCGAGTTTAAAATATACCCAGCCGAGGCTGTCGAGGAATGAGGCGTTGTCGGGGGCGGCGCGGACGGCGCGCTCGACGAGGCCGAGCGCCTCTTCGAGTTTCTCACCGCGCTCGGCGAGGAAGTAGCCCAGGTTGTTGAGCGCCGTGGGGTTCTCTGCGTCTTTGGCGAGCACCTGGCGGAGCGTGGCCTCGGCGCCCTGCGGGTCGCCGGCGCGCTCCTGCGCCGAGGAGAGCATGATGAGGGCGCTCGTCCCCTGCCTCGGGTCTTCGGGCGAGGCGAGCGCGAGCGCCTTGCGCGCAGTCTCGACCGCCTCAGTCCCCCGCCCCGCGCTGATGAGCATGCTCGACATGAAGAGGTATTCTTCAAAGTCGGCCGCGCCGCCCTTCAGACGCGGGCGGAGCAGCGCCAGCGCCTCTTCGGCGCGCCCCATCTCGGCCAGCGTCAGCGCCTCCTCGCGGAGCAGCCTGACCTCTTCGGGGAAGCGGCGGCGCGAGGCGCGGACGCCTTCGAGCGCCTCGGCGCGCTTGCCGTGCGAGCGTAGAAACTCGACCTTCTGGAGGTCGGGCGTCGGGTCGGTGTCGGGCAGGAGGGCGCGCATGCGCTCGAAGGCGGCCACGACCTCCTGCGTCTTCCCCGCCTGCATGCGCAGGTCGGCGATTTCGAGGAGCGCGCCCACGGCGAAGCGGCGGTCGCGGTCGTTGGCGAGCGGCGTGTCTTTGATGTTGCGCGACCGGAGGAGGTCTTCGTAGACCGCGACGGCCTCGTCGTAGCGCGCGCCCTCCTCGTAGACCTTTGCGATTTCGAGGAGGAGCTGGAGCCGCTCGGAGTCCGCGCCGGGCTTGACGGCGGCGACGGCGGCGCGCAGCGTCTTGACGGCCTCGTCCACGCCGCCGATGCGCGCCTGTGCGCGCGCGAGCGTCTGGGCGGCGCCGGCGTTCGAAGGGTTCTGCGCGACGATGCGGCGCAGCTCTTCGACGACGCTCTGGTCGGCGGCCCCGCCGGCTTCGAGCGCCTCGCCGAGCAGTTCGATGTAGCGCGCGTTGTTGGGCTCGATGGAGATGGCCTGGCGGATGGCGGCGACGGCCTCGGCCGTCTGCCCGGCGGCGAGCAGGACTTCGCCGAGGCGCGCGTTGGCCGCGTCGGGGCTCAGCTCGCGCCCCTGCGTGACGACCTGGTAGAAGCGCCCCTCGGCCGAGGCGGGCAGCGTCGCCCACCTCCGCAGCGCCTCGACGGCCTCCTTCTCGCGGCCGGTGGCGGCGTAGAACTCGGCGAGCAGCGCCCACGCCTCGGCGTCGTTGGGGTGGATGCGGATGACCTCGCGCAGTTCGGCGACGGCCTTGTCGGCGGCGGCGCGGTCGAGGTTGCGCTCGGCCAGCCGGCTCTGGAGCGTGTAGACGCGCGCGAGCGTGCGGCGCGCGCCGTAACTGTCGGGGTTGGCGCGGACGGCGGCGAGCCCTTCCGACTCGGCCTGCTTGAGGTCGTTGAGGATGAGGTGGATTTCGGCGAGCGCGGCGCGCGCCTCGGAGAGCGAGGGCTCAAGCTCTGCGGCCTGCTGGAAGGCGGCCTGCGCCCGCCGCAGGGAGTCGAGCGTGAGCGTCCCCGAGCGGATGCCCTCGAAATAACGCTGCCCTTCGAGGAGCTTGACGTAAGCTTGCGCGCGCCGCTCGCGGGGCGACTGCGCTTGCGCCTGCGCGGGCGTCTGCGCGGCCGGGGCGGGGCGCGCGGGCTGCGCCTGCGCCGGCGGGGCGGGCGCGCAAAGGGCGGCGGCGGTGAGCGCGGCGGCGGCCGCCAGCGGCGCGCGGCCTCGCGGCGGCGTCGCGGGACGAGAAGAGAGCTTCAAGCGGTTGTTCCTTTCGCGGCCCGCGTCGGGTCGGCGTCCTCCGCGGCGGCCGCGCGCACGACCGCCTCCCAGGCGGCGCGCCTCGGGTAAGCGTAGGCGAGCACCGCGACGGCGATGACGCCGAGGTAGAGCATGTCCGTCCCCGCCCGCGTCATCACGCTGATGACGAAGCCGAGGAGCGCGATGAGCGCGCCGATGAGCGCGACCGTGACGGTCGTGTTGCGCAGGGTGGCGAGCAGCCCCGGCGCGCCGCGCAGCGCGCCGATGTCGCGCAGCCGCATGGCCGAGAACCGCGTGCGGCGGAAGGCTATCGCGCCGACGCCGAGGAAGATGATGATGAAGCGCAGCGTGTTGGCCGTCGCCGGGTCGAAGCGGACGGCGCCTTCGAGCACGCCCGCGAGCGCGAGCACTATCAGCAGCAGCGTGAAGACCGCCGCGGCCTTGACGGCGCGCGCGGCCGCCCCGTGCATGCGCTCCAGTTCGCCCCGCGCGCCCTCGACAGTCTGTGCCAACGCCGCCGCCTCCTCGCTCGCCCGGCAGGAAAGCCCGTGAAATTTTGAAAGCCTTTGCTTTAGGGGGACGCCGAAAATTCTAGCACCCGCTCAAACGTCGGGGCAAACTTGGCCCGCCGGCGCGCGCTGGAAAATGCGCCCGCCACTCGTCTGAAAGTCGCGGGCGCTCTTCTAAAGTGGGGCGGTCCCCGGCGCGCGGCCGGTTACGGCTTCGCGCCGCTGCCCGGGGGCGGCGTGGCGGGCGTGGTCGGCTGCGCGCCCGCGGGGCGCGCGGGGTCGGCGCCGGAGGCGGGCGCGCCGGGGCGCGTCGGCTCGAGGCTCACTTCCTTCTTGCCCTCCTCCTTCTTCGGGGCGTCGGACGAAGGCAGCGGCCTCACGTCGCGCGCGGGCGCGGTGCGGTTGACGGGCAGCGTGTTGTAGCTGGCCGGCAGCGTCCCGCCGTTGGCGATGACGGCGGCAATGATGTCGTTGCCGTCCTTCGAGCGGCTGATGATGACGCCGTCCTTGACGACCGTCTTCGGGACGACGCCGCCGATCTCGCGCTTGAGCGTGCCGAGCATGCCGGAGCCCTTCGGCTCCTCGCGGCCCGTCGCGTCCGGGTCGGGGTCGGGCACCTGCGCGCCGATGGCGGCCAGCTTCTCCTTGGCCTTCTCGGCGTACTCGCTGTTCGGGTGGCGGCGGACGAGCTGCTGGAAGTACTTGGTCGCCTCGTCGGGCTCCTCCTCCTCCATGTAAGTCGTCGCGTAGCGGAAGAGCACCTCGGCCATGCCCGAGTAGTTCTTGTACCGCTCGACGACCTCGCGGTAGCGCGACTGGGCGCCCTTCAGGTTGCTGGCGCGCCCCTGGTAGAAGCGGTTGAAGTACTGGTCGCCGACGCCCTTGTCGTGGTCGGCGAGGTTCTCCTGCACCTCGCGCAGCCGAATCTCGACCTCGGGGCGGAGCGACGACTTGGGGAACTGCTGGAGGCAGACCTTGAGGCGCTGCTCGGCCTTGCGCGCGGGCGAGATGTCGCGGTTGGCGAGTCCCATGCGGCGCATCTCGACCTCGCCCATCTTGAGGCAGACGTCGTCGGAGAGCGCGTGCGTCGGGAAGAACGTCACCCAGTCCTGGTAAGCCTGGCCGGCCTGGATGAGCGCGCTCGTCGTGCCTTCGAGGTAGAAGGTGTCGGCGATGGCGAGCTTGGCGAGCGGCAGGTAGACCGAGTCGGGGTAGGTGTTGATGATGACGCTGAAGAGCGCGCGCGAAGTCTCGTAGGAGTCCCTGCGCGCCTCCCTGGTCGCCTCCTCGAACAGCTCGCGGTCGCGGCCCGGCGCGACGGTGCCGACCAGCTCGTCGTACTTCTCCTCGTCGCCGCGGCCGAGCAGGCGGCCGAAGAAGCCCGGCCCCTTCTTCTTCTTGTCGCCCTTGTCCGAGGCGGCGGCGGCCGCCGGGGCGGCGCTGCGCTCGCGGGCGGTGTCGCGCATGGCGGCCTGCACGCGCGTGTCCAGCTCGGCGACGGCGGCCTCCAGCTTCTCGATCTCGGTCGAGTCGAAGCGCTCGGCGCGCTCCTGCTTGCCGCGGAGGTCGCTGACTTCGCCCAGGAGCTTCGACGCCTCCTTCTCCAGCCCGCCGAGGCGCGCGCGCGGGTCGTCGGCCGTGGCCTCGGCCGCCTTGTCCTTCGAGTTCAGGCCGGCGAGGGCGCTGTTGAGCGTGCGGCGGATGGTGTCGAGCCGCGAGCGCATCACGTCGAGCCGCTGCGCGGGCGAGAGCTGCGACGCCTGCTGCGCCGCCGCCGCCGCGCGCAGCGCGGGCGTCGGGAGCGCGCCCGTCAGCAGCGCCGCGAACAGGACGGAGAGAACCAGGTTGCGATAACGCATCAGCAGAAAACCTCCAGTAAAACGATTGACAAGTGACGGGTGACGGGCGACGCGCGGGGGAGGGGAAAACCTCCGTCTTCCCTGCCGCTCGTCACCCATCGCCCGCCACCTAGACCAGCTGCGCCGCGGCGCTCAGCAGCTCGCGGACTGAGGCGGTCGGGTCGCCCTGCCCGAAGACGGCCGTGCCGGCGACGAAGATTTCGGCCCCGGCCGCGGCCACCGCCGCGATGTTGTCGCGGCCGATGCCGCCGTCCACCTCGATGCGCACGTCGAGGCCGCGCTCCTTAATCATCCTGCTCAGCCGCCTGATTTTTTCGACCGAGGCCGGGATGAACTCCTGCCCGCCGAAGCCGGGGTTGACCGACATGACGAGCACGTAATCCGCGAATTGCAGGACTTCGTCGAGCGCGCTCAGTGAAGTCGCCGGGTTGATGACCACCCCGGCCTTCGCCCCGCGCTTGCGTATCGAGGCCAGCGTTCGGTGGATGTGCGGGTGCCCCTCGATGTGCACGGAAACCATGCGCGCCCCCGCCTCGGCGAACTGCTCGGCGTAGAGCCCGGGGTCAGAAATCATTAGATGCGTGTCCAGGGGCAAACGGGTTGCGCGCGCGAGCGAACGAACTACGGGGAGCCCGACCGTGATGTTGGGCACGAAATGGCCGTCCATCACGTCAACGTGGATGACGGTGGCCCCGCCGCGCTCGGCGGCCTCTATCTGCTCGCCGAGCCGCGTGAAATCGGCGGAAAGGATTGAGGGCGCGATCTCTATCATCAAAAATCCCTTCGGGGTGGCCGCGTGCGCGCCTCAAGCCCGCCCGGCAGCGCGCACGCGCGCCCGCAAGTCTTTACCAGTGATTTCAACTTCGGGGCTAAAAGTTTCTCCGCCCCGCGCACGCGGCGTCGGAAGGCGGGCCGGGGCGTTCGCGCCCGCGGCTTAAAGGTCGGGCCGCCGGTTGGCGTCCGCGCCCGCGGGGCGGGCGCTGTTGTTCGTGCGCGGGCGCGTGTTCGCGTTGGTCGGGGCCGAGTTCGTGTTCCGCGGGCGCGCGGAGTTCGCGTTCTGGTTCGTGTTGCGCGGGGCGTTCGCGTTGCGGGCGCCGGCGTTGGCGGCGTTGGCGGCGTTGGCGTTCGAGTTGCGGCCGCCCGAGTTCGCGTTCGAGTTCGCGTTGGCCGAGGCGTTCGCGTTGCCGTTGGCGTTACGGTTGGTGTTGCGGCGGCGGTTGGCGTTCTGGTTCTTGTTCTGGTCGAGCGCCTCTGTGCCGCGCTCCTCGCGCCGCTCCTCGATGACCTCCTCGTCGGGCGGGCGCTCGCCCTCCTTGGGGGGGCGGGCGACGACGACGGCGATGGTCTGGCCGGCCTTGACGACCTCGCCGGCGCGCGGCGACTGGTCGAGAATCGTGCCGGGCTGGACGCCGGGCTTGTAACGCTTGGCGCGCTCGCGTATGTCTAAGCCGGCGCCGGCGAGCGTCTTCTCGCCGTCGGGGTAGGTCTGGTTGACGACCTCCGGGACCTGTATGTTGGGGCTGCGCAGCGAGAGGTAGACGGTCATCAGCAGGCCGAAGGCGAAGGCGACGGCTATCAGCGCAACGACCCCGAGTTTACCGAACGCCGACAGGATGTTTCGCACGGCCACTAACTTCCAAAACCTCTCGCGCCTCTGACAGGGGAATTTGCCGCCAAAACGGCGGCTCCGAACGGACGGCGAAGTCTAACACCAGCCCCGCGCGAGCCGCAAGGAACCAGTAGGCGGTAGACGACAGGCTAAGGGCTACCGTCCGCCGCCCGGCGTCTTTCGAGGGCGGCGACGAAAAAGCCGTCCACGTCGTCGCGGTGGGGCCAGGTGCGGGCGGCGCCCGTCGGGAGGAGCGCAGAGGCGTGCGCGGGCGTCGCCTCCGACTGTCGGAAGTCGGGGTTCGCGTCGAGGAAGGCTGAGACGACCTCCTCGTTCTCTTCCCTCTCGACCGAGCAGGTCGAGTAGACGAGGCGGCCGCCGGGGCGCACGACGCGCGCCGCCCCCGAGAGGATGCGCGACTGAACGGCGGGCAGCGCGCGGACGTTCTCGGGCTTGAGCCGCCAGCGAATCTCCGGGTTGTGGCGCAGCGTGCCCGTGCCCGTGCAGGGCGCGTCCACCAGCACGCGGTCGAACGCGCCGTCGGCGAAGGGCAGCGCGCGCTCCGCGTCGAGCGCGAGGAGGCTCACGCCGACGGCGCCGAGGCGTTCGCGCGTCTCGGCGACGACGCGCAGGCGGTGCTCGTACAGGTCGCCGGCCAGGACGCGGGCGCGCCCCGCGGCGAGGGCCGCGACGTGCGTCGTCTTGCTCCCCGGCGCGGCGCAGGCGTCCAGGAAGCGCTCGCCCCCGCGCGCGCCGACGACGTGCGCGACCAGTTGCGAAGCCTCGTCCTGCATGTAGACGACGCCGCGCGCCGCCAGCCCGCGCAGCGCGGCCGACGCGCCCGCCCCGCCCTCGACGCGCCAGCCGCCGGGCGCGACCTTCGAGGGCGCGACGGCGAGCCCCGCGGCCGTCAACTCCCCGACGACCGCGGCTTCATCGGCCTTGAACGTGTTGACGCGGAAGGAGGCGGGCGCGGAGTCGTTGTTGGCGGCGGCGAACCGCGCGGCCTCCTCCGCGCCGAAGGCGTCGGCCCAGCGGCGTATCATCCAGGGCGGGTGCGAGGTGGCGACGGCGATTCTTTCGAGCGGGTCTTCGGCGAGGGCGGCCGGGTCGAAGTCCGGCTCGCGCGTGGCGCGGCGCAGCACGGCGTTGACGAGCGGCGCGGCCGAGCGGTGGCCGCCCGCGTGCGCGAGGTTAACCGACTCGTTGACGGCCGCGTGCGCGGGGACGCGCGCGAGGAAGCGCAACTGGAAGAGGCCGAGCCGCAGAGCGCGCCGGACGGGCGCGTCGAGCTTCCCCGCCGGCCTCCCCGAAAAATGCTCCGACGCGCGGTCGAGCCACAACTGGCGCCGCAGCACGCCGAGCGTCAACTCGTAAGCGAGCCCGCGGTCTTCAGCCGAGAGCCCTTCGGGCAGGTTCGCCAGCAGCGGCGCGGCGAAAGCGCCTTCCTCCTCAACGCGGCGCAGCACCTCGAACGCCGCGCGCCGCGCAGGCGAGACGCCGCCCCCGCCGCCCCCGCCGCCCGGCTTCGCCCCGCGCTTCACGATGCGCACGCGCCCGGCCATCTCGCTCACCCGAGCCGCTCGCCCGCGTGCGCGCGCAGGCCGTTGATGAAGTCGCGCGCGCGCATGCGCTGCTTGCCCTCGGGCTGCAACTCCGAGATTTTCAAAGTCGTCCCCGCGCCGCACGCGACCACGAGGTCGTCGCCGCGCGCGGCGACCAGCGTCCCGGCCTCCTCAGGCTGCGGCGCTGCGTCGCCGGGGCCCGCCTCGCGCGCCTCTGCGCTCCAGACGATGAGGCGGCGGCCCTGGCGCGTCGTGTAGGCGTTCGGCCACGGCTGAAAGCCGCGCGCCCGCCGCTCTATCTGGAAGGCGTCGAGCGTCCAGTCAATCAGCCCGTCCTCGCGGCGCAGAATCGGGGCCAGCGTCGCGTCCTCGTCAACCTGCGCGCGCGGCTCTATCCCGCCGAACCGCTCAAGCGTCTCGGCCAGAAGGTCTGCGCCGTCGCGCGACAGGCGTTCGAGCAGCCGCGGCGCAGTCTCGCCCTCTTCAACCGCGGTCGCGCGTTGCAGGAGCAGGGGGCCTGTGTCGAGCCCCTCGTCCATGAGCATCGTGGTCACGCCGGTCTGGCGCTCGCCGCGCGCGATGGCCCAGTTGACGGGGGCCGCGCCGCGGTACTTCGGCAGCAGCGAGAAGTGGACGTTGACGCACCCGAGGCGGGGCGCGCGCAGGAAGGCGGGCGGGAGGATGCGGCCGTAGGCGACGACGACCGCCGCGTCGAACTCGCGCGCCGTAAAGAGCGCCAGCGCCTCCTCAGTGCGAATCTTCTGCGGCTGGTGGACCGTGAGCCCGGCCGCGAGCGCGTACTCCTTCACGGGCGGCGCCTTCAGGCGGTTCCCGCGCCCGGCCGGCCTGTCCGGCTGCGTCCACACGGCGAGGACCTCGTGCCCCTCCTCGACGCAGCGCCGCAGCGACGGCACGGCCGACTCGGGCGTTCCCATGAAGATGAGTTTCATAAGGGGCGCCGCGCCGACGCAAAGCCCTCCGCCGGGGCTCAGAACGCGCAGCGGTAACCGTAGTGCTCGTAGACGGCGCGCCACGCCCCGCGCACGCGCCGGTAGACCTTGTAGGTGGTGCCCTCAAAGCTGCCCGCGGCCGTGAACAGCTCGCCCACGCCGTCGCCGTCCGCGTCGAACTGCTCGACGAACGTCTCCGACAGGAACGCGCCCTTACCCACCTCGCCGATGAGCGACGCGTCCATCATCTCGCGGGCGTTGACGCGCGCGTGGTTCTGAATCAAGGCGGCGTACCCGTCGCCCCGCGGCGCGGCGACGAGGAAGAGCCCGTCCCTGACGCGCGGCCCGCTCCTGACGAGGAAGCTGCCGACCAACTCGTCGCGCCCGTCGCCGTCGAGGTCGGTCGCGACGAGGCTGAGCGTCGCCGTGCTCCTGTTGACCGCCGCGGCCGGCGCCCTCTTCCCGAGGAGGACGGACTTCGCCAGCCGGAGGGCGGCCGCCTGCTCGCGCGCGGTCGGCGCGCGCCGCGAACTGCCGGCGCGCAGCGCCCGCGGGGCGTCCGTGGCGAGCGCCATGAACGAGCGGCCGAGCCTGACCGTCGTGCTCAGTTGCGCGCGCGCGGCCATCGGCGCGCACTCGGCGCGCGTCGCCTCGCGTATCGTCACCGAGCCCGCCTCGGCGCCCCCGTAGATGAGGCGGTACCTGGTCCCCGGCCTGTAATAACGCTCGAAGAAGGCCGAGGCCGCGCCCTCCTCGGCCCCCGCGGAGACGGGCTCCTCGAACGCGCCGCCGCCGTCCACGAGCGCGACCGGCTCGACCTGCGTCTCGCCGTTCGACCCGGTGACGACGAAGGCCGCAAACTTCGATTGCGCGCGCGCGGCCGAGGGGCCGCCGGGCCACGGCGCGAGGCCGGCGAGCAGCGCGAACAGGATTGACGCCCCGCCGGCCCGCATGCGCGCCTTCCGGCCTCCGACGCGGGTCTTCAAATCGCCCCCCGCTTCTCGCGGTTCGAGTAGCCGGGGCGGATTTTCTCGGCGACGACCTTGGCCTGCATGAAGAGGCCGAGATAGTCGCGGCCGCCGGCCTTCGAGTCGGTGCCCGACATGTTGAAGCCGCCGAAGGGGTGGACGCCGACGAGCGCGCCCGTGCACTTGCGGTTGAGGTAGAGGTTGCCGACGTGGAACTCGCGCGCGGCCCTTTCCAGCTTCTCGGGGTCGTTGGTGTAGACCGCGCCGGTCAGGCCGTACTCGGTGTCGTTGGCTATCCGCAGCGCCTCGTCGAAGTCCTTCGCGCGGATGCAGGCGAGGACGGGGCCGAATATCTCCTCCTGCTCCACGCGGTCGCCGGGCTTGACGTCGGCGATGACCGTCGGCTCGATGAAGAAGCCTTCCTCGCCGTCGCTGCCGCCGCCGGCGACGACGCGGCCGCCGTCCTCCTGCCCCCACTCGACGTAGCGGTTGATGTTCTTGAAAGCCTTCTCGTTGATGACGGCGCTCATGCTGGTCGAGGGGTCCGTGGGGTCGCCGACCTTGAGCTTCGCCGTGCGCTCGATGATGCCCTGCAGGACCGGCTCGTAGGCGTCGCCGACGATGATGGCGCGCGAGCAGGCCGAGCACTTCTGCCCCTGGAAGCCGAAGGCCGAGGCGACGACGCCCGCGGCCGCGTCCTCGTAGTCGGTGTCCGAGTCAACGACGATGGCGTCCTTGCCGCCCATCTCGGCCACGACGCGCTTTATCCAGACCTGCCCCTCGTGGGCCTTGGCCGCGCGCTCGTTGACGCGGAGCCCCACCTCCTTCGACCCCGTGAAGGCGACGTAGCGCGTCAGCGGGTGGTCAACGACCGTGTCGCCGACCTCGCCGCCCGCGCCGACCATGAAGTTGACGACGCCGGCGGGCATCCCCGCCTCTTCGAGCAGCTCGAAGAACTTGTAGGCGATGGTCGGCGAGTCGGACGAGGGCTTGAGGACGACGGTGTTGCCCGTGACGACCGAGGCGACCGTCATGCCGGCCATGATGGCCAGCGGGAAGTTCCAGGGCGGGATGACGACGCCGACGCCGAGCGGGATGTAGGTGAGGCGGTTGTCTTCGCCCTCGATGCGCGTGAGCGGCTGCGTCTCGGCGTAGCGCAGCATCTCGCGCGCGTAGAACTCGCAGAAGTCTATGGCCTCGGCGGTGTCGCCGTCGGCCTCGGGCCAGGTCTTCGCCACCTCGTGAATCATCCAGGCGGAGAAGTAGTGCTTGCGCTCGCGCAGGAGCGAGGCGACGCGGAACAGGAGGTCGGCGCGCTGCTGCGGGAGCGTGTTGCGCCAGGTCTGGAAGACCTCGTTGGCGCGCTCGACCGCCTGCGACGCTATCTCGCGCGTCGCCTTGTGAAAGCGGCCGACGACCTCGGTCTTGCGCGCGGGGTTGCGGCTCTCAAGGATGTCGCCCGTCTCGACCCGCTCGCCGCCGATGACGAGCGGGTACTCGCGCCCCAGTTCGCCCTGCACTTTGGCCAGCGCCTCGCGCATCGCGCGGGCGTTCTCCTCCTTCGAGAAGTCTGTGAACGGCTCGTTGCGGAACTCTTCTTGCTTCATCTGCTGCATACTCTTCTCCTCGCTCCGGAAGATGATTGCGACGTGTTGGGCGGAAATTTCCTACATGCTAACACAGGGCCGACGAAACGCTGAACGCCGGACGCCGGGGTGAAAGGCGGCTCGGCCCTTCACCCCGGCGTCCGGCGTTACAAAGGGGGCGCGCGCCGGCGGCCCCTCCCCTCTTAGACCCAGCGCCCCTGCTTCTGGAGGCGCTTGACCTTGCGCTTGACCAGCTCGCGCTTGAGCGGGGTCGTGCGGTCTATGAAGACGATGCCGTCGCAGTGGTCAGTCTCGTGGAGCATGCAGCGCGCCTCAAGCTCGAGGCCGTCGAACTCGAACTCCTCGCCGTTCAAGTCCTGCGCGCGGACGACGGCGCGCAGGGAGCGTTTGACCGGGAAGAAGACGCCGGGGAACGAGAGGCAGCCTTCGTCGCCTGTCTGGTCGCCCTCGACGCTCAGGACGACCGGGTTGACGAGCGCGACGCGCGCCTCCGGGTCGCCGCCGCCCGAGCAGTCCATCACGAACAGCCGCTTCGAGACGCCGACCTGCGGCGCCGCCAGCCCCACGCCGCGCGCCGCGTACATCGTCTCGAACATGTCCGAGACGAGCCGCCGCAACCCCGCGTCGAACTCCTCCACGGGCTCGCCCGGCGTCTCCAGCACAGGCGCGCCGTACTTCACTATCTCAAGTAAAGCCATCTTTTAAAGCCTTCCGCGGCGCGGGAAATGTTGACACGCCGCGCGCCCCGCGTCATTCCGCGGCCGAGTTTACTACAAAGGATTTAAAGCCTGCCAGCAAGGGGTTTAGACTGCGCCGCCCGCCCCTCAGTTGCACCCGCGCGCGCCGGAATTTCACCCGCCCGTCCCGGGCTTTCTCCCGCGCGGGCCGAAGATTTCGCACGCCCCGCCCGGACTAAAGCTACCCGCCCCCGAAATTCTCCCCGCACCGGCAGGGATTTGGCGCGCACCGACACGTTTTGGCGCGCACCGACGCGCTTTGGCGCGCACCGACGCGGTTTTGCACGCCGCGCCGCCGATTTTTCCCGCACCGCCGGCGATTTTGCCCGCACCGGCCGGAAATTAGTCCGCACCGACCGGAAATCAGCCCGCACCGGCGCGGTTTTGCAGGCGCCGGCGGGAATTTGGCGCGCACCGCCCGCCTTTGTCGCCGCACCGGCGGGCTTGAAGCGCGCACCGGCGGCCTTTGCACGTCCGGCTGACAGATTTTGTCACTCGTCTCTGAACTTTAGCGAGGCGGGTCAGAAAAATGTGAGGAATCGCCGGCGCCCCAGCGTGCGCGGCGGCGATTCCTCGCCGCGGGCCGGCGACGTGGGACTTCCGCCCGCCCTTTATTTCTTCAAGTTTTCCTTCCCGAACTGCGGCGGGCGCTTCTGGAGGAAGGCCGTGACGCCTTCGAGGAAGTCGGCGGAGGCGAAACAGTCGGCCTGCCCCTGCGCCTCGAAGTCGAGCGCGGCGTCGAGCCCGCCGCCACGCTCTGCGAGGCCGAGCGCGGCCTTGATGCGCGCCAGAGAGGGCTGCGGGGCTGCGGCGAGGCGCGCGGCCACTTCGTCCACCGCCGCGTCCAGCTCGCCGCGCGGCACGACCCGCGAGACGACGCCGAGGGCGAGCGCGTCGAACGCGGTCAAAGTCTCGCCCGAGGCCATCAGCGCGAAGGCTCGGGCGCGGCCGACGAGCGCGGGCAGCAGGTATGTGCTGCCGCCGTCGGGCATCAGGCCGACGCGGATGAAGCTCTGGCTGAAGGTCGCCTCCTCCGAGGCGACGACGAAGTCCGAGGCCAGCACGTAGCTGAAGCCGATGCCGGCCGCCGGGCCGGCGACGCGCGCGACGAAGGGCTTACCCAAAGAGCGCATGCGCGCGACCGGCGGGTTTATCAGCTCGCGTATCTTGGCCGCCACGTCGAGCGCGGCCAGCTCGGCCGGGCTGATGGAGCCCATGTCGAGCCCGGCGCAGAAGAACTCGCCCGCGCCGGTGACGACGACCACGCGGCTCTCGTCGGTCGCAGACTCCTCGACGGCCGCGGCGAACGCCTCGAACATTCCAAAGTCCACGGCGTTGCGGCGCGTAGGGTTGTTGAAGGTGATGCGCTTGACGCCGCCTTCGAGCGTCACCTGAAGCTTTTCGCTGGTGTTCATACGGTGTTGGTGTCTTCGTCAATCGCGGGCGGCTTGAGCCCGAGCGCCTTGCGGACGAGCGCCATCTGCCCCGCGTGGTAGAGCGTGTGCTGGATGGCGCCGTGGAGCGAGACGTAGCGCGTGGACATGCCCGCGAGGATGGGCTCGTCGAGCAGCGCGTCGTCGAGCGCGAGCACGGCCTCGCGCAGCGCGGCGTACGTCTCTGCGAGCCGCGACCTCATGGCGCGCCAGTCATCTTCCGCGGCGTCGGCCGGCGCGGGCCAGTCCTCCGCGGTGTCGTAGATGGCCGCCGGGTCGCCGCCCAGGCGCCGCAGCACGGCGCGCTCCCACGCCTCGACGTGCGCGGCCAGCTCCCAGACGCTGTGCGCGCCCTCGACGGGCCGAAGGGCGGCCTGCCCGGCCGTCAAGCCTTCGAGCAACTCTTCGAGCGCCGGGCCGTGCCACGCGCCGCCCTCGTGCGCGCGCCTCAACTGCTCGGCGATGCGTTCGACTTCCCTCATTGCGTCCCTCCCGTAGACGTTCTCACTTGCGCCGGCCGAAGAGCTGCGGCGCGGCGAAGACGGCGTAGCGCACGGGGTCGTGCGGCCGCCTGCGCCACCAGACGGCGACCGAGCGGCGGACGACGACCTCGAACATCGCGTCCTTGCGCGCGACGCCGCGCACCAGCCGGCTGATGTCGTGGCGGAAGGAGGCGACGACGAGCCGGCGGTTGGGGTCGGCCGCCTTGACGCGCGACTTCTCGAAGCGCAAGAGGTCGAGCGTCCAGCCCGACCCCAGGTAATCGTCGCGCAACTGCTCCTCAAGGTACTCGGCGAAGCGCAGCACCTCGCAAAAGAGGTTCTGGACGGCCGGCGCGCCGTGCTCGGCGACGTAGCGGTTGAAGTAGTTGGTGAAGCGCGCCTTCAGGACGTTGTGGGTCAGCGGGAGCAGCTTGTTGACCTGCACGAAGCGGCGCTCGCGCGGCGTGGCGGCGAACGAGTCGAAGCGCGCCGCGGCCTCGCGCCTGAGCTGGCGCGTGCCCGAAGCCGAGAGCCCCAGCTCGCGCCCGAGCGCGAAAGGGTTCTCGACGAACCGCGCGCGCAACTCCTCGTCGGCCGACAGCCGCGACAGAATCTGCTCGATGTCGGAGAGTGCCATTGGTAGACGGTGGACGGCGGACGGCAGACCGTAGACGGCGGACGGCGGACGGCGGAAAAACCTTCACCGCCGGGCGGCCGGCGCGCCGGCGTCTACTGTCTACCGGCCGCCGCCCGTTGTCTACTTCAATACGCTCGTAGCTGCTCGACGTACGAGTCGAAATTCCGGCGCATCTCGGTGAGGTGGTCGCCGCCGAACTTCTCGCGCATCGCCTCGGCGAGCGTGAGGGCGGCCATCGCCTCGCCGATGACGCCGGCGGCGGGCACGGCCGTCACGTCCGAACGCTCGAAGGCGGCCGCCTGCTCCTCCTTCGTCTCGACGTCCACCGAGCGCAAAGCGCGCCGCAGCGTCGAGATGGGCTTGAGGAAGCCGCGCAGGCGCAGCTCCTCGCCGTTGGTGACGCCGCCTTCGAGCCCGCCCGCGCGGTTCGTCGGCCGCGTGAAGGCGCGCGCCGCGGCGTCGTAGCCTATCTCGTCGTGCACGCGCGAGCCGGGCAGCGAGGCCGCCTCGACGCCCGCGCCGATGGAGACGGCCTTGACCGCCGGGATGGACATCAGCGCGCGCGCCAGCCGCCCGTCGAGCTTCGCCTCCCAGGAGGTGTGCGAGCCGAGCCCGGCGACCAGCCCCCGCGCGATGACCTCGAAGACGCCGCCGAGCGTGTCGCCCTCGCGCCGCTTCTCGTCAACGAGCGCGACCATTTGCGCCTGCGCCTCAGCGTCGGCGCAGCGCAGCGGCGCGTCGTCGGGGATGGCGGCGACGCGCTCCCACTCGACTTCGAGCGGGGCGCCGGGGACGCCGCCGAGCTGGACGACGTGGCTGCGCAGCTCGACCCCGAAGGCCGCGAGCAGCAGCCGCGCGAGCGCCCCGCAGGCGACGCGCGCGGCCGTCTCGCGCGCCGAGGCGCGCTCCAGGATGTCGCGCATGTCGCGCGCGTCGTACTTGAGCCCGGCCGCCAAATCCGCGTGGCCGGGGCGCGGCCGCCTGACGCGCCGCATCTTCTCCTCCGCCAGCCCCTCGCGCGGCTCGGCCGCCATCACGTCCGTCCAGTTCTTCCAGTCTTTGTTCTCTATCCGCAGGGCGACGGGCGAGCCGAGCGTGCGGCCGTGGCGCACGCCGCTCAGAATCTCGACGCGGTCGCGCTCTATCTTCATGCGCCCGCCGCGGCCGTAGCCGTGCTGCCGCCGTTCGAGTTCGCGGTCAATTGGCGCGACGTCAACGTCGAGCCCCGCGGGCAGCCCCTCGACGATGGCGACCAGCGCGCGCCCGTGCGACTCGCCGGCTGTGTTGAAGCGAAACATCCGTGACCTCAGGCGTCGAGGAAGCGCGAGCGCGCCTCGGGCGGCGGCAGCATGCAGGCGTCGCGCCTGCCGAAGAGCCTGTAGCGGTTGCGCGCGAACAGGTCGTAGCAGTAGTCGCGAAACCCCCTCGGCAAGACCCTCGCGGCGAGAAAGAGCCTCCAGAAGCCGCCGAGGTAGGCCGCGACCTTGAGCGCCGCGTCGGAGCGTATGTGGACGCGCTCGCCTCCGGGCGCCTGCTCGACGTAGACGACCGAGTCCACGCCGCGCAGCTCCGGGTGGCGCCCGACGACCGCGGCGCCGTAGTCGCTCTGGAGCGCGGCGAAGCGCATCTCGCCGCGGCGGTCGTGGTCGAGAATCATCTGCACAGACCTGTTGCAGAAGCCGCACACGCCGTCGTAGAGCAGGACGGGAGCGCCGCCCGAAGTTTCTACCATGAGTTCTCCGCCTACCGTGAGCGTGGGGGGTTTTTCGGGTCGCCTCAGCGCCCGCCCGGCGCGGGCAGGAACTCTTCGGCGAAGACGTTGCCGCGGCCGAGGACGCAGGCCGGGTCGAAGGCGCGCTTTAATTCGGCCATCTCGCGCAGGCTCCGCTCGCCGTAGAGCGCGCGCAGGTACTCGCGCTTGATCTTGCCGACGCCGTGCTCGGCCGAGACGGTGCCGCCCAGCGCCACGGCGCGCTCGACGAAGCGGCCGTAAGTCTCGCGCGCGGCCGCCTGCTCGGCGTCGTCGCGCGGGAGGATGTTGACGTGGACGTGGTTGTCGCCGACGTGGCCGAAGACGACGTACTTGAGGCGGCCGGCGCGCAGCGTCTCCTTGTAGAAGGCGAGCATCTCGGGGAACGCCTCGTCGGGGACGGCCATGTCGGTCGAGACCTTGCGCTGGCCGTGGCGCGCCAGCCACTCGTTGACCATCACGGGCAGCGCGTGGCGGAAGGCGCGCATCTCGGCGCGGTCGTGCTCGTTCGTCCCGAACCACGACTCGTCGGCGAGCGCGTCGTGCCGCTCGACCAGCCCCAGCCACTCGCCCATCAAGCGCTCCTCCGTCTCGGGCGCCGTCTCCTGCTCGAAGAAGACCGCGCCCGCCGCGCGCAGCGGGACGAGCGGGTAGCGCTCGCGCAGGAAGTTCAAAGCCTCGCCGTCGAAGTATTCGAGGGCGCGCGCGTCAACCCCCTCGGGCCGGGAGGGAGGCTCGCCGGCCTGCGCCGCGGCCGCGCGCGTCTCCAGCGAGCGGGCGCGCGCCTCGCGGACGAAGGCCAGCAGCCGCTCCTCGTCTTTGAAGAAGACGACGCCCGCGAGCACGCCTTCGGGCTGCGGCAGCAGCGACAGCTCGACCTCGGTGATGACGCCGAGCGTGCCCTCGCTGCCGACGAAGAGGTCAACGAGGTCCATGCCGGGGCGCACGAAGTAGCCGGCGGCGTGCTTGCGCGTCGCCGGCATCGTGTAGGTCGGCAGCCGCGCCTCGACCCGCCGGCCGCCGCCGAGCGGCAGGCTGACGCGCCCGTCCGCGCCCGCGAAGCGCTCGCCGCGCCGCAGTTCGAGCAGGTCGCCGGTGGTGAGCGCCACCTGGAGCGAGCGGACGTAGGCGCGCGTCGGCCCGTACTTGAAAGTGCGCGCGCCCGAGGCGTTGGTGGCGACCGTGCCGCCGAGGTGGCAGCTCCACTCGGTCGGGTCGGGCGGGTAGAGCATCCCGCGCGCCTTCGCCTCGCGCTGGAAGTCCGCGAGCACGACGCCCGCGCCGGCCGTCGCGCGGCCGCCGCCCGAAGGCTCGCGCTCGAACTCGCCCACGCGGTTCAGCCTCTCGGTCGAGAGCACGACGCCGCCGCCGAGCGGCACGCGCCCGCCCACAACGCCCGTGCCCGCGCCCGCGACCGTGACCGGCGTGCCCTCGCGCGCGGCCTCCGAGAGGGCGCGCGCGGCCTCCGCGGCGCTCTCGGGAAAGACGACGCGCGCGGCGCTCCCGCCCGCCGTGTTGCTCGCGTCGGCGAGGTAAGCCTGTATCTCGTCCTGCTCGGATTTAATCAGCATCAGACGCCGTCCCGCCGGGCGGCGGCCGCCGCCTCGGCCCCCGCCCCGCCCCCGGCGGCCGAGGGGTTGACCGCCACGTAAATCTCCGACTCCTCCTCCTCGCCCGGCAGGACCTCTTTGCCCCTGTAGAGGAAGCCCATCTTTTCGAGCACGCGGCGCGAGGCGCCGTTCTCGGGCGCGATGCTGGCGACGACCTCCGCGAAGCTGTAACGCTCGAAGCCGTGGCGGAGCACGGCCGGCGTAATCTCGCTGGCGTAGCCCCTGCCCCAGCGGTCGCGCCTGAACATGTAGCCGAAGTCTATCTCGCCCGACCAGGGCAGCGGCGCGAACCCGCAACTGCCGACGACGAGCCCCGCCCCCCTCTCCACGACCGCCCAGCGGCTGAACCCGCGCGTCCTGTAACTCACGTTCAGCTTCTCTATCCACTCGCGCACGCGCCCGACGCCCTCCCAGGGACGGCCCGCGTCCACGTACCTCATCACCTCCGGGTCGCCCATCAGCGCGTAGAGCGCCTCGGCGTCTTCGACCCTCCACTCGCGCAGCGCCAGCCGCCCGGTTTCAAGGATGAAGGTCACGGCGGCCTCCCCCGCTCTCACGTCAGCGTCAGTTCGCGGGCGCGGAGGTACTTGATGCGGTCGCGCATCTCGGCGGCGCGCTCGAATTCGAGGTTCTTGGCGGCGGCGCGCATCTCGTGTTCGAGGCGCGCGATGGTCGCCTCGATGTTGGCGGCCGTGTAGTCCTCGATGGAGTCGAGTTCGAGCGGCACCTTGAAGTAGTCGGCCTCGTAGGCGGTGACGAGCGTGGACTCGATGGACTTGATGATGGTCGTCGGGGTGATGCCGTGCTCGCGGTTGTACTCCTCCTGGATGGCGCGGCGGCGCTCCGTCTCGCCGACGGCGCGCTTCATCGAGTCGGTCATGTTGTCGGCGTAGAGGAGCGCCATGCCGTTGGCGTTGCGCGCGGCGCGCCCCATCGTCTGGATGAGCGACGACTCCGAGCGGAGGAAGCCCTCCTTGTCGGCGTCGAGGATGGCGACCAGCGAGACTTCCGGCAAATCGAGCCCCTCGCGCAGGAGGTTGATGCCGACCAGGACGTCGAACTCGCCGCGGCGCAGGTCGCGCAGGATGCGGATGCGCTCCAGCGTCTCGATGTCCGAGTGGAGGTAGCGGACGCGGACGCCGACCTCTGCGAAGTACTCGGTCAGGTCCTCGGCCATCTTCTTCGTCAGCGTGGTGACGAGGACGCGCTCGCCGCGCTCGGCGCGCGCGCGGCACTCGCCGAGCAGGTCGTCAATCTGCCCCTTGACGGGGCGAATCTCGACGGGCGGGTCGGTGAGCCCCGTCGGGCGGATTATCTGCTCGACGACCTCGCCGCCCGTGCGCGTCAGCTCGTAGGGCCCGGGCGTGGCGGAGACGTAGATGGTCTGGCCGACGCGCGCCTCGAACTCCTCGAAGTTGAGCGGGCGGTTGTCCATCGCCGAGGGCAGGCGGAAGCCGTACTCGACGAGCGTGCGCTTGCGCGACTGGTCGCCGTTGAACATGCCGCGGATTTGCGGGACGGTCTGGTGCGACTCGTCGATGACGACGATGGTGTCGTCGGGCAGGTAGTCGAGCAGCGTGGGCGGCGGCGCGCCGGGCGGCTTGCCCGTCAGGTGGCGCGAGTAGTTCTCGATGCCGCGGCAGAAGCCCATCTCCTTGATCATTTCGAGGTCGTACATCGTCCGCTGGTGCAGCCGCTGCGACTCGACGAGCTTGCCCTCCCTGACGAGCTGCGGCTCCCACCACTCCAGCTCGTCGCGGATGGTCTTGATGGCGCGCTTGACCGTGGTCTTCGGCATCACGTAGTGCGTCTTCGGGTAGATGGGCAGGCGCGACGCGTGCTTCTCAAGGACCTCGCCGAGCAGCGGGTCGATGGTCGAGACCGAGTCCACCTCGTCGCCCCACAGCTCGATGCGGTAGGCGCGGTCCTGGTAGCTGGGGTAGACCTCGACGGTGTCGCCGCGGACGCGGAACGAGCCGCGGTTGAACTCGACGTCGGAGCGCTCGTACTGAAGCTCGACCAGTCGCTGGAGGAGCTGCTCGCGCGTCGTCTTCATCCCCGGCTCGACGAAGAGGATCATGTTGTAGTAGGCGTCCGGGTCGCCGAGGCCGTAGATGCACGAGACGCTGGCGACGACGATCACGTCGCGCCGCTCGAAGAGGGCGCGCGTGGCCGAGAGGCGCAGGCGGTCGATCTCCTCGTTGATCGTCGCCTCCTTCTCGATGTAGGTGTCCGAGGCCGGGACGTAAGCCTCCGGCTGGTAGTAGTCGTAGTAGGAGACGAAGTACTCGACCGAGTTCTCCGGGAAGAAGGACTTGAACTCCTGGTAGAGCTGCGCGGCGAGCGTCTTGTTGTGCGCGATGACGAGCGTCGGGCGCTGCGTGCGCTGGATGACCGAGGCGACCGAGAAGGTCTTGCCCGAGCCGGTGATGCCGAGCAGAACCTGGTCTTTGGCGCCCTCGTCCAGTCCACGGACGAGGGCCTCGATGGCGGCGGGCTGGTCGCCCTGCGGCTCGAATTCGGAGCGGAGTTTGAAAGGCATAAAAGCAGAAGCCGGGCGCTTGAACGTCAGAAGGGACATTCTAACACCTGGCTTCCGGCTTCTAAAATCCGCCCTAGGCGGGCGTGGGCTGGCTGCTGCTTATCTGGTAGATGGCCTCCATGACGGCCGAGCGCACGTCGGTCGGGAGCGAGCCGCGCACGGCGAGTCGGCGGAAGGCCGGCAGAATCTCCTTCTGGCCCGAGAGCGCGAGCAGCTTGACGACGGCGAGGCGCACGTCGTTGCTCGGGTGCCCCTCGATGGCGCGCACGAGCGGCTGCACCTCGCCGGCCTTCGCCATCAGGAAGAGCAGCGAGAACGCCTCGTAGGTCTTCTCGCGGCTCTCGCCGGTGAGCTGCGAGATGGCCTCGACCGCCAGCCCCGAGGAGGAGATGGCCGCGCCTATCTCGCGGCGGCGCTCGGGGCTGGCCTCGCGCAGAGCGCGCGTGAACGACTCGGCGCGGTCCGCGCGCAGCTCGTAGAGGGCGCGGGCGGCCGCCGAGCGCACCTCCTTCGAGGGGTCGTCGAAGCCGAAACAGATTTGCTGGAACGCCTCGCCCGTGTCCACGTGCGACAACTCGACGATGGCGGCGGCGCGCTCGGCCGGCTCCTGGCTGGCGAGCCGCTGCTGGATGGAGGCGGGGACGGTCGAGTGCTCGTCGAAGGGCGCGAGCCCCTTCTCGGCCGACGAAGGCGGCGCGGCCGGCGTCGCGGGGCGGGCGGGCGCGGTCGCCTCGAACGGGGGCTCCGCGGCGCGCGCCACTTCCATCTCGCGCGTCGGCTCGGCGGGCGCTGCGGCGAAGGGCGCGGCCTCGTAGGGCGTCGCGTCGGTCGCCTCGAACTCCGCGGCGTGCGGCGCCAGCACCTCGCCCGAGGAGGACTCGAAGAACATCTCGCCGGCCGAAGGCTCGAAGGCGTGCGCGGGCCGGCGCGGGGCGGCCGGCTCGGCGGGCCGCGACTCTTCGCGCAGCTCGCTCACGTCTAAGTCGAACCACTCGCCGGCGCCGGCCTGGGCGGCGGGCGGCTCGGCCGCGCCGGCCTGCCCGGCGACGAAGAGCGCGATTTCGCGCGTGGACTCCACGGCGTCCGGCTCGCCGAAGAGCGCGGGCTCTTCGGCGACGGCGACGGCGGCCTCCGCGGCCTCGGGCTCTCCAGTCTCGACAAAGGGCGCGATGCCCGTCTCGGCCGCCCGCGTGTCGGCGAAAGGCGTGTCGGCGGGCTGCGGCTCGGCCGCGGCGGCGCCGAACTCTTCGGACAGGTCGTAGACGAAGGGATGCGCTTCTGCCGTTTCGGCGTGGGCTTCGGCCGGCGCTGCCGTCTCCTCGTGGGCGACGAAAGCCTCGGCCTGCGCGGCGAGCGTCTGCGCCTCGGCGGCGGGAATCTCCTCGACGCCGGCGCGGTCGTCATCGTCGAAGGGCGCGATGGCGACGGAAGTCTCTTCCGCGCGCTCGACCTCTACGTCCCGCCCGCCCACGGCGAGTTCGGGCGCGAAGGGCTCGTACGCCTCTGCCGGCGCGGGCTCGGCGGCGGCTTCGCGCGCGGGCTCGATTTCGACGGTCGCCTCGGCGTCCGCGTGGCGGACTTCTGCGGCCGGCTCGGGCTCGACGAAGGGCGCAATCTCGGAAGTGACTTCATCGGAAGTGACCTCGGAAGTGACTTCGGCGGTGACTTCGGAGGTGACTTCGGCGGCCGGCTCGAAGACCTGCGGAGCGTCCAGAGTCGCGGCCGGCTCGGCGGCGACTTCGGGGACGGCGAAGTGGGCGGGCGCGCTCTCCTCACGGACGGGCGCGGGGGTCTGGGCGACGGTGACTTCGCCCTCGCGGCACGCGTCGGCGGCGACGCGGATGACGCGGGGTGGGATGCGGTTGCGCTCGTTGCGCTCGCGTTCGAGCAGCGCTTCGAGCGGCGCGACGGCCGAAGGGTCGCGCAGCGCGCCGAGCGCCTCGACGGCGGCGCGGCGGACGTCGAGGTTGGCGTCTTCGAGCGCGGCGACGAGGTGCGGCGTGGCGGCGCGGTCGCCGATGAACGCCAGCGAGCGGGCGGCGGCGGAGCGCTCGGCGGGGGCGTCGGCCTCGCGCAAATCGCGCGTCGTCTCGTCAAAGTAACCGAGTTCGGCGAAGGCGCGGCCCGCGCGCTCGCGCCGCTCGGCGTTGCGGCCGGCGAGCGCCGAGAGCAGTTCGGCGGCAATCATCTGCCGCGCGAAAGCGTCGCGCGTGCCGATGACCGCGCGGTCGTATGCGCCGCCTTCGAGCAGCGCGCGCGTCTCGGCCTGCACGCGCTCGGGCTCGGGCGCGACGGCCGGCTCGACCTCGGCCGTCTCCACGGGCGCTTCCGCCGCGGCGGGCTCGGCCTCGGCCGTCTCCGACACGAAGGGCGTGATGCCCGTCGCCGCCGGAGCCGCCTCGGCCACGTCGAACGCGGGCTCGGCCTCAGGCGCTTCGGCGAACGGCGCTATGGAAGTCTCGGCGGACGGCGTTTCGGCGAAGGAAGCTTCCGCGGCCGCGACTTCGGAGACTTCGGCGGTCGGGACTTCAAAGGGCTCGGAGACTTCGGCGTGTGAAGGTTCGGCGATTTCGACCGCGCGCGGCGCGGCGACCTCTTCGGCCGGCGACTCCTCGACGGCGGGGGCGTCCGCCGCAAGTACGGGCGCGGCGACCTCTTCGACCACGAGGGTCGTCTCCTCGACCGCCGGCGCTTCGACCGTCAACTCCTCGGCCGTCAACTCTTCGACCGCGGGCTCGACGGCGCGAGTCTCGACAGCGGCGCCTTCAACCGCCTCGCTCTCGACCGCGGCCGGCTCCCCGACGGCCGGCGCCGCGACCAGAGTCACTTCGTCGTCGTCGGCTTCGACGGCAGTCTCTTCGACGGCCGACTCTTCGGCGGCCGTCTCCGCGGCGACGCGCCCGTGAACGGCGGACGCCTCGGCGGCCGGCTCTTGAACAACTGTCTCGTCGGCGACGGCTTCACCGACGGGCGCGACTTCGGCGGGCGAAACCTCGTCGGCGTGCCTGTCGGCGTGCGCGCCCTTCTTCTTCCGCTTCGCCTCCTGGCGCGACTGCTTGCGCGACTGCTTGCGCGACTTGGCGACGGCCGCGCCGCCCACGAGCGCCGCCGGGACGACGGACGGTTTCGTCTCGACGGCCGACGGCTCCGCCTCGACGGCCGACGCCGCCGCTTCGACAGGCGACGGCTTCGCCTCGACAACCGACGGCTTCGCCTCGACGGTCGGGACGTCAGCCGGGACGTTAGACGAGATGTCGGACGCCTTAACCTTCGAAGACTCCGCGGCGGCCGAAGCCTCTTTGAGCGCGGCGGCGGACGACGCGCGCGCCGAAGCGGACGCCTCGACGGTCTTCGGCTCGTCGCCCTCGCCGCCCGCCGCGTCGGCCGGCGGGGCCGTCGCCGCGGAGTTGCGCTGCGCGGCGAAGATGAGCCCGAGGCCGACGACCACCAGCGCGAGGATGAGCGTCAGCGCCCAGTTGCGAACCAGGAACGCGCCCAGCGTCGAGCTGGTCTGCGCGACCGGGGCACCCTCCGCGGGCTTCGTGATGTTGACGGGAGCGGCGGGCGGTTGCGCCTGCGCGAGTTGCGTCCCGTCGGGGGTGGCGGCCGCGGCGGCCTCCGGCGTCGGCGCGGACGGCTGCGCGTTCGGGTCGGCGGAGGCGGGCGGCTGCCCCGTCTCCATGGGCGGCGGCGCGGCCACGTCGGCCGGGGCGGGCGCGACTCCCTGCGCGCGCGCGGCGTCCGCGGGGTTGACGGCGGGAGCGTTCCTGCCGGCCGCGTTGGCCGCCGGAGCGGCGGCGGGCTGGCCGGGCTGCTGGCCTGCGGGCGTCTGGTTTCTCGTCTCGGCCTGTTGTTGCTGTTGCGCCTGCTGCTGCTGCTGCTGGGCGCGCGCGGCGTTCTCGGCCTGCGCCGCCGCGGCCTGCTGCTGCTGTCCGCCCTCCGAGGGCACGTCGAAGACGACGTCGAGGCGGTTGAACTTCTGCTCGACGCGCGGCTTAGCGCCCGGCTGGACGCGGTAGGAGAGCACGACCGAGTCGCCGCGCTGCTGCACCTGCATGTCCGTGTAGCCGCGCCCCGAGCCGCCGCCGGCGCGCGCCGCCGCCGACTTCGGCAGCACGACGTAGAAGCGGTCGCCACTGCGGTAAGCCGAGTAGTCCTTCAGCGTGTCGTCCGCCGTGATGGTCACGCGCGAGCCCTGCCGCGTCTCGCTGCCGCGGCCGACGAAGACGCGCTTGGTCTGGTCCCCGCGCGCGTTCTGGTTCGCCTGCCGCTGCGGCTGCGCGCCCGCCCCCGCCGCGAAGACGAGGGCCGCGAGCGCCAGCGCCGCCAGCAGCGCCGTCGAGACTTTGGTGCGCGTCTGTGTGTGCATCGGTGAGCAAGACTTCAGGGGCATCGCTTGTGTCCAGGGACGTGTGTCTGACGTGTGCCTGCGGGCAGCGCCATTATGCAATAGCCCGCACGGGTTGTCATCCAAACAACTCCCCCGCGCGACGGCCTTCAGGCGACCTCGACGGGCGCGGGGCGAGCCGCGCGCTCGACCGTCTCCAGGATGGAGCGGCGCACCCGCTCGGGGATGGAAGTGGCGCCGGCGAGCCGCGCGAGCTGCTCGCAGACCTCCTCGCTCCGCGAGTCGCCGAGGAGCTGGATGCAGGTCAGCCGCGCGTCTATGTTCTGGTGCGTCTCGACGGCGTCTATGACCGGCTGCGCCTCGCCGCCGCTCACGCAGAGCGAGAGCAGCGAGAACGCCTCGTAAGCCTGGCGGCGGTCTTCGCTCGTCAGGCGGCTGACGGCCTGCGCGGCGAGCCCCGCCTTGACGCAGGCGCGCGCCACCTCCTGAAGCGTGCCGGCGTCGGCCGTCTCGACCAGGCGGACGTAGCCGTCGGCGCGTTCGAAGCTCAGGCGCGAGAGGGCGCGGGCCGCGGCCGCGCGCACCTCGCGCGCCTCGTCGGCGAGCGCCACGATGACCGCGCCGAAGACCGACTCGTGGTTGATGAGCCCGAGGCTGGTGACCGCCGCCGAGCGCACGGCCGACTCTTCGTCCGCGCCCGCCGCGGCCGCCAGCGCCGCGACGGCGCGACGCACCTGGAACTGCGCGAGCTGCTGCGCCGCGTCCGCGCGCGACTCGGCGTCCGTGCTCTCGATGCGGACGAGCGCGGCGGCCAGCCCCTCGTCCTCGGACGAGTCGGGCAGCTCCTCGTAACGCTCGGCCGCGGGGACTATCATGCGCGAGTCCGAGGGGGAGCCGGCCTGCGCGGCCGCCCCCGCCTGCTCGGCGAAGCCGCGGCCGGAGACGGCCCCCTCCCAGGAGACTTCGAGCGACTCGACCGAGCAGGCCGTCAGCGCCGGCCCGAGCACCGAGGCCGGGATGTCCGGGTGGCGGCGCGCGACGTCGAGCAGCGCGCCGATGGCCGACGGCAGGCCGAGCGCGCCGAGGCTCTGGACGCACTCGGCGCGGACGACCGCGTCGGCGTCGTAAAGCGCCTCGGTCAGAAACGGCAGCGCCTGCACGGACTTCATGTCGCCGAGAGCGCGCGCGGCGCTCACGCGCTCGAACGTCTCCGAGCCGAGCAGCAGCCCGGCGCACGAGCGCGCGACGAAGCCGTAGTCTTCGAGCGCGGTGCGCGCGCGGCGGCGGCCGTCCTCGTCGGTCTCGGGCGCGCGCAGCGCCTTGAGCAGAGAGGTTTCGACGGCGCGGCGGTCGTCGGCGGCGCGCGAGGCGAGGACTTCGATGCTGTGCGGGCCGCCCTGCACGAGGCTGGCGACCTCCTGGTCAATTCTGTAAGAGCCGAAGACGACCGCCGCGGCGGCCGCGTGACGCCCCGAGTCGGCGCGCTCGTGCGACGCCCCGCCGCCCTCGACGGCCAGCTCGCGGGCGCGCCGCGTGGCCTCGTCCTCCGCGCCGCGCCCGGTCTTGCGGCGCTCGAAAGGCACGGCCACGTCCGCCTGCCGGCGGTCGCCCTTGGACTGCTCGAAGGCCCTGGCCGACTTCTCATCCTCGGCGTCGGCCGCCATAGCCGCCTTCGCCTCGTGCTTCGCTTCGGCCCCGTCCTCGCCCCCGCGCCTGCGGCGGACGAGCATGACGGCCGCGCCCGCGAGCCCGACCAGCAGCAGCACGAGCAGCGACGGGACGGACAGGATGAGCGAAAGCGGGTCGAACCCGGCCGCCGCGTCCGTCGTCGCCGCCGCGGGCTGCGCCACGACCGGCTCGGCCGCTGCCGGCTCGGCCGCCTGCGCGGGCGCGGGGGCCGAGGCGCCGGCGGCCGGCGCGGGCACGCCCGGCTCCGCGGGCTGCGGCTGTCTCGCCTGCGGCTGCGCGGCGGGCGGCTGCGGCGCCTGCTGCCCGGGGACGGCGTTGGCGGCCGGCTGCTCGGCCTCGGCGCGGCGCTTCGAGTCGGGCCTCGGCTGCCGCGCGCGCTCGGGCGCGTACGCGGCGCGGTCGCCCTGCGACTCCTGCGCGGGCGACGACTCGCGCGCGCCGGCGCGACGCTCGACGGGGAAGTTCTCGACGTTGAGCGCGCCGCCCGACCCGCCGCCCGCGACGACGAGGTCGAGGCGGTTGCCGCGCGGCTGCACCGTCACGCTCGCCCCGCGCCTGACGGGCACGACCAGCTCCAGAGAGTTCCCGACGCGCTGCACCCTCGCCCCGCGCACCGCGCCCGCGTCGGCCTGGCCGTTGACGAGCACGACGTGGAAGCCCTCGCCGTCCTGCCACGTCTGCGCGCGGTTGAGCGAGCCGTCCGCGGAAATAGAGACGACGTTGCCCGACGCGGTCACGCTCGTGACCTTGACGGGCGGCTCCTTGTAACGCTGCTGCGCCCGGGGGCCGCCCGTCAGAAGCGTAAAGAGCGAGGCGCCGGCGGCGGCGATGAGCGCGACGCGCGCGCCGAGCCCGGCCAGCCTCCGGCGGCCGCCCGCGCTCCTGCGCGCGACAAAGTCGTGTCCGGTAGATTCCTTGTTCATAATTGTCACTCAGGCGGGCGCGTGGATTGCGTCCGGCGGCGGGTGAGACTTACGGAGTCTTAACGGGTTTTGAGGGATGGCGAGCGGGGCTTTCGCTCGTCGCCCTTCTTGCGGAAGGCTCTGGCGGCCTTCTCCGGGTGTGACCCTTCAGCGCTGTTCGTCGCTGAACTTGTAACCGATGCCCCAGACGGTCAGGACCATCTGCGGGTTCTCGGGGTTGTCCTCGATCTTGGCTCGCAGGCGGTTGATGTGCGAGTCAATCGTGCGGTCGTAGCCCTCGTAGGAGTAGTCCCAGATCTTCTCCAGGAGGTACTTCCGCGGGAAGACGCGGCCGGGGTTGGAGGCGAACAGCCTCAGCAGCTCGAACTCCTTGGGCGTGAGTTCGACCTGCCGGTCGCCGACCGTCACCTCGCGCTTGGCCGGGTCTATGCGCAGGCGGCCCCTGAGGATGGGCGCGTCCTCGCTCGTCTCGGCGCGTGAGGCGGCGCGCACGCGGCGCATCACGCTCTTGATGCGCGCCTCAAGCTCGCGCAGAGAGAAGGGCTTGGTGATGTAGTCGTCCGCGCCCATCTCTAGGCCGAGCACCTTGTCAACCACGTCGTCCTTGGCCGTCAGCATCAGGATGGGGATGTAAGGGGCCTTCTCCCGCAGCTCGCGGCAGACGGCCAGCCCGTCCATTTTGGGAAGCATGAGGTCGAGGACGATGGCGTCGGGGCGGTCGTTCAAGGCCGCCTGGACGCCCGAAAGACCGTCTTCCGCGGTCTGCACCGTGTAGCCCGTGCGCGAAAAATACTCGGTGATGGCTTCGAGAATCTTGTCGTCGTCCTCGATGACGAGGAGGTTGAGCTTGCGCTCGCCCGCCTCGCTCCTATCATCACCTGTATCCTTCACGTCGGGAATGGCGGTGGCAGATTTTGTGGTCATCGCGGCTCGGCTCGGGTCTGGCGGCGAGCCCACGTGGCCGGCCGCGGGGTCGTGCGCGATACGCGCGCGTCCCCAAAGGACATCAAGAACTATAGCGAACCGGCGGACTAAACTCAAGCAATAAATAATCTTCGGCTCCGCCGGCTCTGTGCGCTGCGGAACATTCGCCGCGGCCGCGGGCGCATCCGGCGCCCCTTCGCCCGCCGGCGCTCCCCCTTTCAAAGGCGCCGCCCGTGTGATATTTACAAGGGCGGGGCGGCGGCCGGCGCCGTCCGGCCCGAAGACCCCCGAAACTTAAGGAGACGCATGACACAGGAAGAACGCCAGGCGCTCATCGCGCAGTACAAGGCCGGTTACGAGGAGGTCGCGCGCAGCCTCGAAGGCTTCCCCGACGAGGCGCTTTCCGCGCGCCCGCTCCCCGGCAAGTGGAGCGCGCGCGAGGTCGTCCAGCACCTCGCCGACAGCGAGATGAACAGCGCCATCCGCCTGCGCAAACTGCTGACCGAGGAGAACCCGCAGATTCAGGGCTACGACCAGGACGAGTACGCCGCGCGCCTCCGCTACAACGAGCGCGACGTGGCCCCGGCGCTCGACGCCTTCCGCGGCGCGCGCGCCACCTCCGCACAACTCCTCGACTCGATGACCGACGCCGACTGGTCGCGCGCGGGCACGCACTCCGAGTCCGGCCGCTACACCGCAGAGGACTGGCTCCGCATCTACGCCGCCCACGCCCACGGCCACGCCGCGCAGATTCGCCGCCTGCGCGAAGCGCTGAAGTAGGGCGGCGGGCGGCGGGCGGCGGACGACGGCCGAGCCTTCGTCGCCCGCCGCCCGCCGTCAAAATAACAGCCTTGACAAAGTTTGAGGGGCGCGAGCACAATCCCGGCTCGCCACCGACGCCCCTTTCGCAAAGACGAGCCTTCTCGCGGACAAGCTTTGAACAACGACATGACCGGCACGCGAACAGTCGCCGAGACTTCCCTCCCCGGGCTCAGGCTCGCGCGGCGCGGCAAGGTGCGCGACGTCTACGAAGTGGACGACGGCCACCTGCTCGTCGTCGCCACCGACCGCATCTCCGCCTTCGACTGCGTCCTCCCGACGCAGATCGAGCGCAAGGGCGAGGTGCTGACCGCCCTCTCGCGCTTCTGGTTCGGACGCCTCGAACGCATCACGCCGCACCACCTCATCACCACCGAAGTCTCGCAAATGCCCGAGGCCGTGCGCGCCTCCGCGGAACTCCTCCGCGGCCGCTCGATGCTCGTGCGCCGGACCGAGGTCTTCCCCGTCGAGTGCGTCGTGCGCGGCTACCTCGCGGGCTCGGGCTGGAAGGACTACCTGGCGACGGGCGAGGTCTGCGGCCACCGCCTGTCGCGCGGCCTGCGCGAGTCGGACAAACTCCCCGCGCCGCTCTTCACGCCGGCGACCAAGGCCGAGACCGGCCACGACGAGAACATCAGCGAGGCGCGCATGCGCGACATCGTCGGCGGGGAGGTCACGACGCGCCTGCGCGACACCTCGCTCGCGCTCTACCGCGAGGCCGAGGCGCACGCGCGCGACCGCGGCATCATCATCGCCGACACCAAGTTCGAGTTCGGCGTTGACGGGTCGGGCGGCGTCATCCTCATTGACGAGGCGCTGACGCCCGACTCCTCGCGCTTCTGGCCGGCGGCGGCCTACGAGCCGGGACACTCGCAGCCCTCCTTCGACAAGCAGTTCGTCCGCGACTACCTCGAAACGCTCGACTGGGACAAGCGGCCGCCCGCGCCGCCGCTCCCCCCGGAGGTCGCCGCCGCCACGGCCGACCGCTACCTCGAAGCCTACCGGCTGCTCACAGGGAAAGACCTGTAGGCCGTCGGCGGTCAGCGTTTAGCGGTCGGCTTCCGGCGCCGACGCCGGCCCGCGAGGGCTATGCTTCGTCCGCCGACCAGACCCGTACGTTTTAGCCGGACGTCAAAAGCCGACAACTGAAAGCCAATCGCCGACAGCTTCCCATGACCATCTTCGACCTGTTCGTGCTGGCAATCGTGGGGGCGTCCGTCGTCTCGGGCGCGCTGCGCGGGCTGGTGCGCGCCCTCATCGCGGGGCTCGGGCTGGCCGTCGGGTTCCTCGTCGCGACGCACACGTATCAGGCGGCGGGCGCGTTCCTGCGCGGCTTCGGGCTGGTCGAGTCGGCCGAGGCCGCTCACGCCGCCGGCTTCCTGCTGATGGTCGGGGTCGTGCTGCTCGCCGGGTTCGTCGTCGGCGAGTCGGCGCGCGCGGGGCTCAGGCGCGCGCGGCTCGAATGGTTCGACCGCGCGCTCGGCGCGGGCTTCGGCCTCGTGCGCGGCGTGGCCGTCTGCTCGGTCGTCTACCTCGCGCTGACGGCCTTCCCCGTGCGGCTCGAATCGGTCACGCAGGCGCGCACGGGCCCCGCCCTGGCTGAGGGCGCGCGCCTGCTCTCGCTCTGCGCCTCGGACGAAGTCCGCGCGCGCTTCCTCGCCCAGTGTCAACACCTTTTCGCGCGCGACGGACGGCGAGGGAACGGAACGCGGA
>DASVUF010000083.1:0-3993 GCA_036387195.1 Pyrinomonadaceae bacterium
CCCCCCCCCCCCCACCGCCGGCGCCTCACCCCCCCGAAACCCCCTTCACAAAATTTCTCCCGCCGCCTGATCCCCGCGCCGCGCCACTTCCGCGTTAGTCACCGGGAGCGAACGCGCTCCCGACTTTACCTCGCGCTTAAACGGACGCCGTCACGTCCCACCTGCCATCATCCTTGAAAGGAATACTCACGTGAAGAAGCGCTCTTACCTTTTGCGTCTACTACTTCTCGTCGTCCTCTCGGCCTCGGCGCTGGCTCCGCCGCAGGGCGCCGGCGCGCAGACCTCCGCCGGCTCGGAGCAGACCCCGATTGACATCCGGGACGAGGAGGCGACCTTCGTCGAGCACCTGCCGGCGCTCGGCTTCAGCTACGGGACGAAGGCGGCGCTGAGCGTCGTCAACACGGGCTCGCCCGGCGAGTTCGCCACCGTCCGCGCCGAGCTGTCTGAAGGCGACGCCAGCGGGCTGAAGGTCGGCGGCGCCACCTACGAGCTGCTCCAGTTCCACTGGCACGCGCCGAGCGAGCACGAGCTGAACGGCCAGAAGTTCCCCATGGAGATGCACCTCGTCCACAAGCTCGACGACGGCACGCCGAACGGCAAGCTGCTGGTCGTCGGCGTCTGGGTCAGGGCCGGCAAGGAGCACAAGGAGCTGGGCAAGATTTTCGCCGACCTGCCGGCGCAGCCCGACGAGCGCCGCGCCGTCGTCCGCTTCAACCTGACCAAGCTGCTGCCGCACGGCCTCGAATCGTACCGCTACGCGGGCTCGCTGACGACGCCCGACCCGTCGGGGGTCTTCATGGAGGGCGTGAGCTGGGTCGTGCTGGCCGAGCCCATCGAGATGTCGCCCGAACAGCTCGACGCCTTCAAGCGGCTCTTCCCCGAGGGCAACTCGCGGGAAGTCCAGCCGCTCAACGGGCGCGTCGTCCTGACCGACGTCGAGCCGTCGGACGATTAACCCGCCGCAATCTCGCCGGGCGGGGCGGGGCCGCGCGCGGCCCCGCCCCACGGCGGGCCCGGGGGGCGGGGGAAGTCTCCCCCCTCCGCCCCCTGCGCGCTCTCAACAGTTTCAATAAATTTGTGGAGCCGCCGCCGGGCGCTGGCGCGGGCCGAAGTTTCCTCAGTGTTTCAGGCCGGAAGGGCGCCCTTCGTGGCAAGCAGGTTGAGGACCTTTACCGGGCAGAGCTTCACCGGGCTTTCGCCGGCACGCGGCCGGCGTCGGCCACCAGGGCGGGAAGTTTTTTCACACCGGGGAATAATTACAGTGAACATCCCGCCGCCGCCGCCGGCAGCGCACGGCGAATACCCGCGGCTTTTCGCGTATGTCACTTGGCATACGGGTTGCCGACTGGAGGGCGGGGCAAGAGAGACGGTTGGTGGATCCTCCGTCTCAGTGGTTGCTGGGGTGAGGACAGTGACCACACATTAAGAAGGCGCCGTGAATCCCAAGTTCACGGCGCCTTCTTACATAGCCGGCTAAATCTTTTGTCAGGCGGATTAGAATCTCCCCCTCGACCTCCGCGTTGCGAACCAAAAGAACCTCTCGAACCGAAGTTCCTGGTTTTGTAACGAGGCGCCGCCGCGGGCAAAATCAGGCCGTTTCCTTTTCCTTACCCTTTCCTCCCGGCTTTCCTCGGAATCCCTGCCACAATCCTGCCACAAGAACATCCACATGGCCGACGCGCCGGAGATCGAGAAGCAGGGAGGTGACTCTAAAAGCTTGTCCGGCCGCGGCCGTACTCTCACTGAACACGGGGACGCGTGAGTGCTCGCTGCTGCGGCTCCGCGCCTAGGACGTGGGCTTCGCGGCGCGCGCCATCACCTTGCTTCGAGGAGCGCCGGCGCGCCGTGGATTCACTCTGCAACGTGAAAGAGTTTCACCGCAGTTTCAACGGCCGGCGAAAAACCGGCTGCTCCCCGGCCTTCCCGTCGGACTTTGACAGTTTCAATAAACATTTGCGACGCGGGCGAAGAGTTGAGTTACTACAAGAAGGCGCGGCGCGACGGCTGCCTTGTTCGCGCGCCGGAAGCCTGCGATGAAAGAGTTCTCGATGTTCGACCAGGCCGCGGCCGCGGCCGACGGGGCCGGGGAAGACCTCGGCCCCGTCGCGCACGTGTCGCTGCGAGACTTCAACGAGCGCGCGACCTTCCGCTTCCGCGCGCGCGTCCCCGCGCTCGAATACATCAGCCTGCTCATCGAGAACGCCATCCTGCTGCGCACGCACCGCGGCGGCCGACTCTACGCCGGCTTCGAGCGGCTCTCGCGGATGGAGCCCGTCGTTGACCGCTACATGCGCATCGCCGACGTCTCCGAGCGCGTCTACGTCTTCGGCGAGCCCGACTGGTCGCCGCCGCGCCACCCCAACATGCGCGTCGTCGGCGTCAGCGCGTCGGCGCGGCTCGCGCGCGAGTGGTTCGTCATCGCCGAATCGCCCGCGCTGAGCGTCGCGCTCGTCGGCTTCGACGAGGACGGCTTCACGCGCCCCAACCTCGACGAGCGCACCTTCGCCGCCCTCAAGACGCACGACCCCGCGCTCGTCCGCCGCCTGGCCGCCGCCGCCGAGACGCTCGTTGACGACACGCTCGGCGGCTGAGCGCCCGCGGCCGGCGCGGTTCTCACGCCCGGCGCTTCGTGTTACATTTAGACCCGCTCAAACAACAACACGCGACGCGGGGCGGTGAGCGACCGGCGTGAGGCGCTCAGCCGCACGTCACCCGCCGCCCGGCGCTTCCATCTTATGTCCATACTGCAACGCATCAGGGAGAGGGCCGCCGCCGACCCTCAGCACATCATCCTGCCGGAGGGCGAAGACCCGCGGACGGCCGCCGCCGCCTCGATGATTACGCGCGACCGTCTGGCGCGCGTCACCGTGCTCGGCGACGAGGAGAAGGTGCGCGCGGCGGCGCGCGCGGCCGGGGCCGACCTCGGCGGCGTCGCGCTGCTCGACCACGTCCGCGCGCCCGACTTCGGGCGCGTCGCCTCGTTCTACCACGAGCTGCGCCGCGCCAAGGGGATGATGCCCGACGAGGCGCGCATCGCCGTCCGCGACCCGCTCTACTACGGCAACCTGCTCGTGCGCGAGGGCAAGGCCGACGGCTCAGTGGCCGGCGCCACGAACACGACGGCGCACACCGTCCGCGCCGCGCTCCACTGCATCGGCATCCGGCAGGGCTTCCGCATCGTCAGCAGCTTCTTCCTGATGACGATGCCCGACCCGTCGTTCGGCGAGGGCGGCGCGATGATTTACGCCGACTGCGGCGTCGTCATCGAGCCCACGGCGCCCGAGCTGGCCGAGATAGCCATCGCGTCGGCCGACTCGTGCCGCGCGCTGCTCGACACGGAGCCGCGCGTCGCCATGCTCTCCTTCTCGACCAAGGGGAGCGCCAAACACCCGCTCGTGGACAAGGTGGTCGAGGCGACGCGCACCGTGCGCGCGCGCCGCCCCGAGCTTGAGATAGACGGCGAGCTACAGGCCGACGCCGCGCTCGTCCCGCGGGTCGCCGAGTCGAAGGCCCCCGGCTCCTCGGTCGCCGGGCGCGCCAACGTGCTCGTCTTCCCGGACCTCCAGGCCGGCAACATCGGTTACAAGCTCACCGAGCGGCTCGGCGGCGCGACCGCCATCGGCCCCATCCTGCAAGGGCTCGACAGGCCGGCCAACGACCTGTCGCGCGGCTGCAAGGCCGAGGACATCGTGGACGCCGTCGCCATCACCGCCGTCCAGGCGCAGGCGCGCAAGCGAGGCTGAACTTTCCCGTGAGCTTCGAGCCGTTCAGGGAGCGCGTCCCGCTCGTGGCGATGATTCACGTCGGCGCGCTGCCGGGCGCGCCCGCGTCGGAGGCGCGCGTGGACGAGTTGGCCGAGCGCGCAGCGCGCGAGGCGTCGCTCTACCGCGGGTGCGGCGTGGACGGCCTGATGGTCGAGAACATGCACGACACGCCGTACATGCGCGGGAGGGTCGGGCCGGAAATCGTCGCGGCGATGGCCGTCGTCTGCCG
>DASVUF010000084.1:0-7471 GCA_036387195.1 Pyrinomonadaceae bacterium
ACTTTTAGCCGTCGTCAGTTCCCGCGCTGCTCGGGGGGGCGGATGATGCTGCGGCGGCGCGGGATGATGGGCGTGCGCGCGCCGAGCAGCTCCTTGTGGCGGTTGTTGAGCAGCGCGACGAAGGTCTGGTGGTGGCGGAAGCCGAGCAGCTTGGCCGCCCGCGAAACCACGCCGTCGGCGTCGCGCAGCGCGCGCGAGATTAACTCCGCCTCGTAGCGCAGCATCTCCGCCTTCAGCGAGAACCCCTTCCAACGCTCCTCGGGCGAGAGCCCGTCCGCCGCGCCGCCCGCCGCGAGCGCCCCGGCGGCCGGGCCCACGCACGCGCGCCCGTCGGAGGCCGAGCCGACGGCGAGTCGCGCGCAGGCCGCGAGTCGCGCGCGCGTCGCCGGGTCGCGCGTGTCGGAGAGCAGGTCGTGCGCGCGCGCGAAGGCCGACGCCAGCTCGCCCGGACTCAGGCGCGCCCAAAGCTCTTCGGCCAGCGCGAGCGCCGCCAGCCCCGCGCCCGCGCGGTCGCCCGCGGCCTCGGCCGTCTCGGCGGCGCGCCGAAGGTTACGGCGCGCCTCCTCGTACCTGCCGCCGCGCGCCTGCGCCACGCCGAGCGTCGTCAGCGCCTCCGCCAAATACGCCTGCCGGTCGCCGTCCTCGAAGACGCGCACGGCCGAGGCGGACGCGCCCTCGGCCTCCTCGAAACGCCCCTCGGTTATCAGCACGCGCGCCAGCGTGTCGTCGCACTGCGCGACGCTCAGGTGGTTGCCGAGCGCGGCGTGGAGCGCGCGCGCGCGTGCGAGGTGTTCGTGCGCCTCCTCGTGGCGGCCGATGCTGTTGAAGAGGAGCGCGAGGTTGTTCTCGTTGCTGGCGTGGCAGCGCGTGTGGCCCGCCTGCTCGAAGTGGTAGCTGGCGGCGGCGTACTCGACGAGCGCGCGGTCGAGCGCGTCCGAGTCGTCGCCGCCCGCGCCGGCCAGCCCGCACAGGGCGATGGCGCGCTCGCTGTGGAAGCGCCCCCGGAGCAGTTCGCTCCCGCTCGCCTCGACCAGCGGGGCGGCCTCTTCGAGCAGCGCCAGCGCCACGTCGTGCCGCCCGGCCGCAATCTCGACGATGACGAGGCGGACGAGCACGAGCCCCTTCAGCTCGCAGTCCTCGCGCGCCCGCGCGCCGTCGCTCGGGAACGCGTCGAGCGCGGCGCGCAGCACGACGCGCGCCTCCTCGTTCGCGCCCTCGCGCCAGTAGCAGAGCCCGAGGTCGGAGCGCGCCTCGGCCACCTTCCTCACGTCGCCGAGCCGCTCGAAGCTTCCGGCGGCCTCGCTCAGAAGGTTCTTGGCGGCCTCCTGCGCGCCCTCTATGCGGCGCGCGCCGCCGAGCGCGCTCGTCAGCCGGCCGGCCTGCGCCAGCAGCTCGGCGGCCGCGCGCGCCGAGAGCGCCTCGGTCGCGGGCCGCTCGCGCGGGCCGCGCCAGAGGCCGCCCAGCGCCTCGACCGCCCTTTCGTAATCACCGGCCTTCAGCAGCGTGTGCGAGAGCCGGCAGCGTTCCAGCGCCTCCGCGTCGCGCGACGCGGCGAGTCCCGCCGGCGGGCCGGCGGGCGGGGTGTGTTTGTCAAAGTAGTCCATGTGAGGACAACTCTCCTCTCTGTTGTCAGGCGTAGCGGCGCGCCGGCGAGTTGTTTGGGGCAAGACGTAAGCGCGGCCGCTGTTCAGTTGTTACGACGGCCCGCGCCGCCGCTGATGACGTTCGGGAAGGCGCGGCGCGCGGCGGAAGGCCGCAACGCCTCCACGCCGTCGTCCGCGCGACGGGCCGGCGCTGGCCGGCTTTGAGAAAAGGAAAAGACGAAACGAGTCCGGCCGTCCTCCGGCCGCGTGTATTGGGTGAGATCGCCGTCGTCGGCCGCCGCCGCACGCGCGCGGCCGCCTCCGGCCACGGCAGCTTAAACCCGACCCGTGAAGAAAGGCAAGGTTTTTACGGCGGAGTCCGGGCCAAAGTCGCGGCGGGGTTGGAGGGTCGCGCCGCGGCTCGGGGCGCGCGGCGCGGCGCGGGCGCGTCGGCCGGCGCGTTGAGGTCAGGCCCGCGCCGCTTGCGAAAAGCAGGACGGGGCCGCCGCGCGAGTCTCGCGCCGAAGAATCGGCGCGCGCGCGGCGGCCCCGCCTTTTAAGGTTCGCGCCCCGCGAGGGGGCGCTCGGGCGAAATCGCTCAGGCGAAATCGCCGCGCGCCCGTTCGAGCTTCTGCCAGACGTTGGGGGCGATGGTGTGCTCGCCCCAACTGTAGACAGTCTCGGGCCCCGCCTCGGCGTCGAAGACCCTGATGGCGAGCACGCCGTGGTAGCCGCCGAACTGCTTGGAGTTGACCCACCAGGACGCGGTCGAGTCCCACACCTTGATCTCCCGCCCGGCCGCGAGCACGGCGCAGCCCTCGTGGTAGATCAGGTCCTCCCTGATCCACTCCGAAGGGGTCTGGTCCTCCGCCCAGTTGCTCTTCCAGTCGCGCGTGGCGTCTTCGGTGAACTGCTGGATGAACTGCACGGGGAAGCTCTTGACGCCGCGCGCGCGGAAGACCTCGTGTGAGAGGGCGGCGAGCGCGCCGCAGTCGAGCGACTTACGCCGGACGGCCTCGCACCAGTGGATGGGCCAGCGCGAAGGCCCCCAGGGGTACTTCTGGCGGAGCCAGCGCGGGCCCGTCAGCACGCTCGCGCCGCCGAGCTGCGCGTAGTCCATCGAAAAGACCCACTCGCGCGCGACCTCGCAGCAGGCCTTCCCGTGGTGTGAGAGGGTGGAGGCGGGCCAGGTCTCCCACTTCTCCAGCGCCCCGCCCGCGTCCACGAAGTCGGTCTCGTTAATCTCAACTAATCCTTTACCCACGGCCAAAGACATAAGACATGCTCCTGTCATAAGCTCCCGCGTCACAGAAAATGAGGACGTCGCCGGCGCCCACGCCCTCCGGCAGTTCCACGTCCCAGGCCACCACGTCGTGCTCCATGCAGAGCCGGCCCATCAGCCGGGTCTTCCCGCGCCCGAGCGGCCGCCACTCGCCCGTCGCCGGGTCGCGGCTGAGGATGCGGTGCGGCTGGAAGGCGTGCATCGGCAGCTCGGCGATGGAGCCGTCCACGACCGCCTCGCGCTCCCCGTCCTCCGACGCGCCCGGCTCCTCGACTTCGAGCAGGCGCATGGCGACGGCCATCGTCGGCTGCGACATCGCCTTGCCCGGCTCCGAGATGACCCGCCGGAGGTTCGGCAGGTGTCCGCGCGCGCGCTCGATGGCGCTGCGGAAACGCTCGCCGGCGTCCTCGTGCCAGTCGTCGGGGAACCAGCCGCCGCCGACGTCGAGCGTCTCGACGGCGCGCCCCGTCAGCCTCTCGACCGCGCTGCACCAGCGCAGCATCGCCTCGTAGAGGTGCCACCACTGGCCGACGCCGACGTTGCTGCTCGCCATGTGGAAGTGGATGCCGAAGGAGGAGTCCTCGGGCAGCAGCCCGACGGCCTCGACCAGCCGCTCGAAGGCGTCGGGCTCGGCGACGGGGATGCCGAAGCGCGAGGCGATGTGCGGCGTGCGCAGCCGGACGCCGAACGTCTCGGCGCTCAGCTCGCCCCGCCCGGCGGCGGCGACCACGCGCTTGAGGTCGGCGATGGAGTCGCAGAAGACCGTGTGCAGCCGCTCCTTCGGCATCAGCCCCTCGGGCCACCACTTGCCGGGGCCATTGAGGACGACCTGGTCGGGGCGGAAGCCGACTTCGAGCGCCTTCTGCACTTCGAGCAGGCTGATGGCCTCGGCCAGGAAGCCGTTGTCGAGCGCGAGCTTGATGAGCCGCTCGTCGGGGTTCGTCTTGATGCTGTAGCCGTTGGTCACGGCCACGTCGGGCGTGCTGAGGGCGGAGGCCAGGCGCGACGCGCGGCCGAAGATTTCGGCGGCCGTGCCGTCGAGGAAGACCCAAGACGGCGTCGCCACCTCCGCGAACTCGTAGTTGGAGAGGTCGCGCACGAACGAGTCGGGCACGGTGGGCGCGCACACGACCTCGGCCTTGCCGTGTCCGCCGCCGTTCCCGTTGGCCTTGCCGTTGCCGTTACCGTTGCCGTTGCCGCTCGCCTGGAACATCTCGGGCTTGAGCTTGTGCAGGCGCTCGGCCAGCGCGGGCAGCCCCGAGGGGTGCTTGAGCGAGTGGCCGACGGCGCCGGCGAAGGGCTCGGGCAGCGGCGGCAGCGGGAGCTGCGACCGCACGGGCACCTCCAGCACGACGCGCGTGAACTCCTCGCTGACGTGGGGCGCCTTCTGCGCCGGGACGCCCGTCGCCGCCTCGACCAGCAGCGCGGGCATGTTGCGCCCGGCGATGGTCGCGCCGTGAATCCACGCCGGGAAGCGCGGGTTCCATTCGAGCAGCCACAACTGCCCGTCGGCGTCGCGCACCATCTCAAGCTCGGCGCCGCCCGTCCAGTTCAGGCGCTTCACTATCTCGCGCAGCTTGTCTATGAACTCCGCCGGCGGCTCGGTCACGTCGCCCGCCCAGGTCTTGCCCTCGGGCGTGATTTCGCGCTTGCGCATCCGGACGGAGCCCACCAGCTCGCCCCTGTAGGCCGAGAGCACGACCGACTCCTCGTAGCCCGAGACGTGCGATTGCAGGAACAGGCGCTCGGTCGCCCAGACGTCGGAGAGCGCCGCGCGCACGGCCTCGAACTGCGGCCAGTTGGAGACGCGCGACGCGTCGTAGTAGGGCCCCTTGAGCCAGACGCGCCAGTCGTACTTGCGGCAGAAGGTGTGAATCTCCCAGTCGGAGCAGTCGGTCGGGATGAAGGTCGGGATGCGGACGGGCAGCCCCTCGTGCGCGGGGACGGCGGGCTTGGCTATCTGCCCGAGCGCGCCGGCCGGCGGCGTGAGCAGGTTCGGGTGGCCGTCGGGGAAGACGTCCGAGAGCCAGAGCGATTCGAGGTCGCTGCCCGAGACCCAGAGCGCGCCCGAGTCGAGTATCTCGCCGATGCGCTCGCCGTAGTCCTTCAGGCTCAGCTCCTCCCAGGGGCGCTGGAGCCACAGCTCGTCGAAGTCGGTCCAGTGGAGGCCGGAGCTGCGGTTCGAATACTCGACGCCGACCAGTGTCGCGTCGGGGTAGCCGGCGCGCAGCGAGCGCGCGATCCCGACGCCTGGCTGCGGGTTAGTCCCGCAGTAAAGTCCGCTGATGTAAATTTTCATCTCTTCTCTCTTGTGCGGCGCGAGAGGCGAACCCGCACGCTACCCCCGGTGAGTGCGCGCGTCCGGGCAGGCTCGCACGCGGGGCGGGGGCAAGAAAGGCCGCCATGAGGCCCGTGTACCTTGACGGTACTCATGGCGGCCGTTACTTATACCGACGTTGGAGTGACAACAACTTAGCAACTTTCGGGCCGGGCGTCTGTCCATTTATGTACGCACCCCCGCCATCGCTTACGGTTATATTGCCGGCGCCCCGAACGCCGTCTCCTCGCGGGCGGCCTCGCCCGCAGGGGGTGACAGAAGACTTCTGCGCCTTCCGGACGCGCCCGCGCGCCGGCGTCAGAGAGCCTTCTTCGGGAAGTCGTCGAAAACGGGTTTATGAAGCTTAACCGGATAAATAAAAAAAAGCTACCCGCGATGGTCGAGCCGGCGGGCGGCCCCCGGCCCGGCGGCTCGGCCGAGGCGCTGCTCTCGGTCTGCGAGGAGCGCCGCGGGACGCTGACCGAGACGCTTCTGACGGCGGGCGCGCTGTTGTTCAGGGGCTTCGGCGCGCTCGACGCGGCGGGGTTCGCCCGCTTCGTGCGCGCCTTCTCCGGCCGCGAGCCGCTCGACTACGTGGGCGGCGCGTCGCCGCGCGTCAAACTCGGCGGCGGCGTCTACACCTCGACCGAGTACCCGCGCCACTACACGCTCTCGCTCCACAACGAGCTGTCCTACACATACCACTGGCCCGAGCGGCTCTACTTCTACTGCGCGACGCCCGCGCCCGCCGGCGGCGAGACGCCGCTGGCCGACAGCCGCGCGCTGCTCGAAAAGATTGACCCGGCCGTGGTCGCGCTCTTCCGCGAGAAGGGCGTCAGGTACGAGCGGCGGCTGCACGGCGGGGCGGGTGTCGGGCTCTCGTGGCGCGACGCCTTCGAGACGGACGAGAGGGCGGCGGTCGAGGAGTACTGTCGCCGCGGAAACGTCGGCTTCGGCTGGACGGGGGACGGCGGGCTTTGGACGAGTCAGACGCGCCCGGCCACGCACGTCCACCCGCTGACCGGCGAGGAGGTCTGGTTCAATCAGGCCGACGGCTTTCACGTCTCAGGGATGCACCCCGAGACTTACCGCGCTTACATCTCGACGATGAGGGAGGACGAGTTCCCGCTGGGCGCCTCGCACGGCGACGGCTCGCCGCTCGACCCGGCGGCGCTCCGGCACGTCCGGGAGGTGCTGGCGGCGGAGGCGTCGCTGTTCCCCTGGCGCGAGGGCGACGTGCTCGTCCTCGACAACGTGCTGACGGCGCACGGGCGGATGCCTTTCTCGGGGCCGAGAAAGATTCTGCTCGCCATGACGTGAGGCGGCGCGCGCGGCCGAGCCTTCGCCGCGAGGCCGGTGCAGGATTGTACAGCGCGCCCGCCTCGGCTATGCTAGGTTGAAAACTTTGCGAGTAACTTTCCGGAGACGGGTGAAGCCACGATGATGACGAGTGAGCTGGATCAGGTCGAAGCGCGCATCAAGTACCCCTGCTACAAGTCGTTCGACGAGTTCATAGACGTCGAGTGGCTGAAGTCGCTGGACGGCTACGTGACCGAGAGGGTGAGGCGGCGCCTTGAGGCGCGCAGCGACTACCGCTTCTACACCGGCCCGTTCCGGCTGAAGGACGAGAGCCCCGACCGCCCCGGCACGCGGATGATTTACCTCTCGCAGTCGAAGGGGCCCGACAGCTACTACGACCTCGACCGGACGGAGCTGTGGGAGCCCGCGCCCGCGGCCGAGGAGTTCTCCGAGCTGATGGAGTTCATCGGCACGCTCCCCTTCAGCGAGACGGGGCGCATGCTCATCATGTACGACGACGCGCCGCGCGCCGTCTCGGCGCACAGGGACCACGACGTCATCGAGGTCTGCCACGAGTTCGTGTGGTTCAGGACGAACCTCTCGAAGCCCTTCTACATGCTCGACCACCGCACGGGCGAGAAGCTCTACGTCTCGTCGCACTCGGCCTGGTTCGACACCGTCAACCAGTACCACGGCTCGGACGCCTGCGACGGCCTCACCTTCAGCATCCGCGTGGACGGCCACTTCACGCCCGAGTTCCGCAGCCGCATCCCGCAGCCCGGCGTCAACCCCGCCGCGGCCCCAGCCCTCTGGGCCTGCGCCGACGCTTAAAGGTCTTGCGGACGGGGCCGGCGCGCCGACTCGCGAACAGGTCGCGGACGAAGTATGAAGGACGAAGGGACGGCCGCTCGGCCGTCCCTTCGTCCTTCGTCCTTCCGCCTTCATCCTTCCGCCTTCGTCCTTCCGCCTTCATCCTTCCGCTTTCATCCT
>DASVUF010000085.1:0-34862 GCA_036387195.1 Pyrinomonadaceae bacterium
ACGCCGCGCACCACAACCGCGACGCGGCCACGCAACTGGCCGCGCTGCGCGAGCTGGACGGCTTCATCGGCCGCGTCTGGACGGCCGTCGGGCGCTCGCCGCTCGCCGACGAGACGGCGCTCGTCCTCGTCTCCGACCACGGCACGAACACCGACGAGCGCGTCTACAGCCAGGGCTACAACCTCGTCAAGCTGCTCGGCTCGGCCGCCGGCGGCGGCCACCACGTCGTCACCAAGCGGCGGCTCTTGAGCGACTACGCGCTCAAGGGCATCTACCCGCTCATCCCGCTCATCTACACGACGACCGACGAGTCGCCCTACCTGCGCGGGCAGTCAACGTCGTACCCGACGGCGCTGCTCGACTTCGACGGCAACGAGCGCGCCGCCATCCAGCTCCGCGACAGCGACCTCAACCTCGTCCACCTCCTGCTGCTACAGCTCAAGCGCGGCGACCTGCCCGCGCCCGCGCGCCGCGCCGCGACCGACACGCTCTTCGCCGCCGTCGAGCGCCGACGCGCCGGCTGGCGGCGGACGCTCGACGAGATGCGCGAGGAGTTGGGGGCGCTCGGCCGGCTCATCGAGCGCCAGCGCGCCGTCGTCGCCGCGCAGCCGAAGAAGTGGACGAAGGCCGACGCCGACGCCGGGCGCGACCGCGAGGCGCGCAGGGAGTTCGCGCGCCTCGACTCGTGGTCGTCCGACGAGCGCGAGTACGCGGCCTACCTCCGGTCGCTCGCCAACCTGCTGGCGCTCGACCGCGCGCGCTTCGACCCCTCGGCCGTCAGAATCGAAGACCTGATTCCGAAGGGCGCGATGGGCGACCACAACCGCGTCTACGAGCTACAGAACTACGTCGCCGGCCCCGCGCCCGGCGGGCTCGCGCTCGCGCCCGACGGCTCGCTCGACCCGGAGCGCAGCTTCCGCCGCGTCAACTACTTCTCGCTGCTCGGCGACGCGGCCGTCCGCAACAACGTGCAGGCGGGCGTCGAGAGCCGCCCCGTGGACTTCGTCGCCGTCCGCCTCTCGGCCGAAGACCTGCGCGGCGCGCTCCGCCCCGACGAGCGCGCCGACGAGGCCGTCTGGCTCTACGGCGGGCGCGACCGGCAGGCGCTCGTCCTGGCGCGCGACGGCGGCGGCGACGGCCAGACGCGGCTCCGTTACCTGCCCGTCGCCCGCCTCGCGCAGGCGGCCGACGGCCGCGTCACCTTCGAGCGCGTCGCGTGGGGCGCGGGGCTCCCGCTCAGGCTCTGGGAAGACGCGCGGCTCGCCGCGCCGGCGGACGAGGCGGGGCGCGCGCGCTGGCTCGACGGCTGGCACACCGACCTCGAATGGCTGCGCGCGGCGCACCTGACGAAGTACTCGAACGCCGTCGTCGGCCTGCACGAACAGCTCGCGCGCCACGTCACGGAGGCGACCGACCCCGAGGCGCCGGGGCTCTCGGGCGACGAGCGCCTGATGCGCCGCTTCCGCCAGCGCCAGCGCGCGCTCGTCGAGTCCGAGCTGCTCATCCTCGCCAACGACCACTGGAACTTCGACGTCCGCGGCTTCAACCCCGGCGGCAACCACGGCTCGTTCTTCCGCGTCTCGACGCACGCGACGCTGATGCTCGCCGGCGGCGAGCGCGCCGGCGTCCCGCGCGGCCTCGCCGTCGAGGAGCCCTACGACAGCCTGAGCTTCGTCCCCACCCTGCTCGCGCTGACCGGCCAGCTCGACACGGGCGCGCGCCCCCTGCCCGTGCTCTGGCGGCGCGGCTTCCGCACGTTCCCCGGCCGCGTCGTCCGCGAGCTTTTCGAGCGCGACGAGCCGGCCGCCCCGGTCGCCGGCGCGGCGCGCGCGGAGGCGCAGCCTTGAAGGCCGCGCGGGGGCGGGAGGAGGAGGCGCGCGACGCGCGCGCCGGCGCCGACGTAGACCGCGAGGGTCTGTTCGACGCCGAGATTCACATCACGGCCGGCGGCGCCGGCCGCGCGGACTCCGGCGGCGACGACGCCGCCGAACCGGGGCGCAGGCGGAAGCGCGGCCGCCTCTTCTACCTGCACCTGCTCGGCCTCGTCTTCGGCGTCACGCTGCTCGTCATCCTCGTCCGCGCCGTCGGGCTCGACCCGGTCTTCCAGGCGCTCGGCCAGATACACTACGGCTTCCTGCTGCTGCTCGGGCTCGCCGGCGCGCGCCACTGCCTGCGCACGCTCTCGATGCGGACGGCCGTCGCGCGCGAGCACCGCCGCTTCACCTTCTGGCAGGCGTACACCACGCGGCTCGCCGGCGAGACCATCAGCTTCTTCACCTTCACGGGCCCCGTGCTCGGCGAGGCGACCAAGGCGGCGCTGCTGCGCAAGCGCGTCCCGCTGGCCTCGGCCCTCCAGGCGCTCGCCGTTGACAACCTGCTCTACAACCTCTCGGTCGCGCTCTTCATCTCCAGCGGCGCGCTCGTGATGCTCGCCACCTACGACTTGCCCGTCGGCGCGCGCCTGCCGCTCTACGGCATCGCCGGCGGGATGGCGCTGGTCTTCTCGCTGGTGGCGTGGGCGGTCGTCGCCGACGTGATGCCGGTGACGGCGGCCGTGGACTTCTTCATCCGGCGCGGCGTCAAGGCGCGGTGGTTCGCCTCGAAGCGCGGGCACTTCCACAGCGTCGAGTCGAACGTCTACGACTTCTACAGGCGGCGGCCGCGCGCCTTCTTCACGATGTTCGTGTGCGACGCGCTCTCGCACGCGACGTCGGTCGCCGAGGTGGCGGCCGTCCTCTGGATGCTCGGCCTTGAGCCGGCCTTCAGCGTGTCGTACATTATTGACTCGCTGACCAAGGTCATCAACCTCGTCTTCAGCTTCGTGCCCGCGACCATCGGGGTCTACGAGGGCGGCACGGGCTTCATCCTCCACACGCTCGGCTACGCGGTGGCGACGGGGCTGACCATCGGCATCGTGCGCAAGGCTTCGATGATCGTGTGGGCGCTGGTCGGGCTCGTGATGCTGGTGCGCCACACCGCGCCCGACGCGCTGCGCAAAACGTTCGGCCGCCACCCGCGGCTGCGAGGAGTTATGGACAACCTGGTTCTCTCGAACATGACGCACCGGCCGGCGCGCACCTTCGTCAGCATCCTGGGCGTGGCGGTCGGCGTGCTGCTGGTCGCCTTCACGGTCGGGCTGGCGCACGGCGTGCTGCGCGAGCGCGGCCGGCGCGAGTCCGAGGTCGGCGCCGAGATCATGATGCGCGCCGCGGGCACCACCGGCTTCGGCGGCGCGCAGCGCTTCCAGATGCCCGTCTCGCGCGCCGAAGAGGTCGGGCGCATCCCCGGCGTCCGCGTCGCCGTCGCGCACGCGCAGACGACCGACCGCAGCGACGCCGGCTGGGGCGTCCGCATCGTGGACGGCATAGACCCGGAGGCTTACGCGCGCCTCTCGGGCCTGCGCGTCGTCGAGGGGCGCGGGCTCGGCTCCGGCGACGAGGCCATCGTGGACCAGGTCTGGAAGGAGCAGCGCAAGGTGCGGGTCGGCGACGCCGTCAAGGTCTTCGAGCGCGACTTCCGCATCGTCGGCGTCTACGAGCCGCCGGGCGGCGCGCGCATCAAGATTCCGCTGGCGACGATGCAGGAGAACGCCGGCGTCGAAGACCACAGCTTCGCCACGAGCGTCCTCGTCTCGGTCAACGACCCGAAGGAGCAGGACGCGGTCGCCGAGCGCATCCACGCCGCCTTCCCCGACGACCAGCTCATCTTCACGCGCGACCTGCCCGAGATGTACGCCACGAGCGTCCCGGCGCTCGACGTCTTCATAGACGTCGTCGTCGGCGTCGCCGCCGTCATCAGCATGCTCGTCATCCTGCTGGCGATGTACACGACCGTCACCGAGCGCACGCGCCAGATAGGCGTCCTGAAGTCGCTGGGGATGTCGAACGCGGGCGTGGCGTGGGTCATCGAGCAGGAGGCGCTGGTCGTCAGCGTCCTCGGCGTCGTGCTCGGCGTGGCGCTGACGCTGGCGGCGCGCTTCGTCGTCATGCGCACGACCTCGCTCACCGTGGACATCGAGCCGCGCTGGATTCTCGTCTCGCTCGCCATCGGCCTGCTCGGCGGCACGCTCGGCGCGCTCTACCCCGCGCTGCGCGCCGCGCGCCAGGACCCCGTCGAGGCGCTCAGCTACGAATAATCAAAGGACTGAGGGCCGAGGACTGAGGGCTGGGTGTTAAGAAGCCTCCCGCCCTCACTCAGCCCTCACTCCTCGGCGCCCGGCGCTTCTCCCCTATGCCGAATCTTTCCTACATCTCTCCGAAGGCCGAAGTCCGCGGGAGCGCGATACACGGGCGGGGGCTGTTCGCGCGCGAGCCGTTCGCGGCGGGCGAGGTGGTGTGCGTCAAGGGCGGGCACGTCTTCGGGCGCGAAACGCTGCGCGCGATGCCCGGCTGGTTCCGCTCGGCCGAGATTCAGGTCGCCGAAGACCTCTTCATCGGCCCGCTCTCGGAGGACGAGCGCGAGGGCTCGATGGTCTTCAGCAACCACTCGTGCGAGCCGAACGTCGGCGTCCGCGGCCAGATCGTCTTCGTCGCCATGCGCGACGTGGCGGCCGGCGAGGAGTTGACGCACGACTGGGCGACGACCGACGACGACGACTACCGGCTCGACTGCAACTGCGGCGCGGCCTCCTGCCGCAAGGTCATCACGGGCCAGGACTGGCGGCGGCGCGACCTGCGGCTGAAATACCGCGGCTTCTTCTCCTCCTACCTCGAAGAGAAAATAGCCCGCGACGCCGGCCGCTGAGTTTGTGCTAAGCTCGGCGCGCGGCGGCGCGGCCCGCCGGCCCCTCGCCTTCCGACGTTCTTTCCCCGAAAACCCCCTTGCGAAAGGACAGCCCCTTGAACGCCGAAACGACCGACGCCGGGCGCGAACTCCTCCTGACGCCCGCCGACATCCGCCGCGCCGCCGACGAGGGCGTCCTCCAGCGTGGCGACGCGGACCGCCTGATTGACTGGGGCTACGAGCAGCGCTTCAACCGCACGCTCCTGCCGGCGCCGGCCGCCGGGCCCGCGCCCGAGACGCGCAAGGGCTTGAACGCGGTGACGGTCGCTTACTACTTCGGCGCGATGCTGATGATATCGGCGTGCGCGTGGTTCCTCGGCGACAAGTGGGAAGCGCTCGGCTCGCGCGGCGTCTTCGCCACGGTCCTGGCCTACGCGCTGGCGGCCGTCGGCCTGGGGCTCTTCCTGCGGCGGCGCGGCTACCTCGTGGGCGGCGGGCTGCTGGTGACGGTCGCGGTCTGCCTCGTCCCGCTGCTCGTCTACACGGTCGAGGACATGCTCGGGCTGTGGCCGGGGCCGCGGCCGGGCGAGTACGCCGAGTACTACCCGCGCGTCCACGGCTCTTGGATAGTGATGGAGCTGGCGACGATGCTGGCGGCGTTCGTCGCGCTGCGCTACGTGGCGTTCGGGTTCCTGACCGCGCCGCTGGCCTACTCGTTCTGGTTCTTCTCGATGGACGTGGCGGAGTGGGCGTTCGGGCAGGGGCTTTCGCGCAACCAGCGGTGCTGGGTGAGCGTCGCCGTCGGGCTGCTGACGGCGCTCGTCGGCTACGGGCTGGAGCGCAGCCACCGGCGGCCGGGCGTGCCGCGGACGGAGGACTTCGCCTTCTGGTGCTACCTGTTCGGGCTGCTCGCCTTCTGGTGCGGGTTCACGTTCATGGACAGCGACTCCGAGGTCGGGCGGCTGCTCTACGCGCTGCTGAACGTCGGGCTGATAGCGGCGGGCGTCCGCCTGCGGCGCGCGGTCTTCCTCGTCTTCGGCGTCCTCGGCGTCCACGTCTACCTCGGCCACCTCGCCTACGAGGTCTTCAAGGACTCGGTCCTCTTCCCCTTCGCGCTGGCGTTCCTCGGCCTGAGCGTCATCCTCGTGACCGTCGTCGCGCAGCGGCAGATGGCCAGGCGGCTCCGCACGCACGCAGGCGCCGGCGACTTCCGACCCGAGTAAAAGTCGGACGCGTAGACGCTAAAGACGCGGCTCGAAAGCTAAACGCCTTCGAGCCGCGTCTTTAGCGTCTACGCGTCTATGCGTCTCCGCGCCTCCGCGGCCGACTCCGGAAGCTCCTACTCGCCCTCGTCGCGCCAGCGGTAGGGCGCGAGGAAGCCGACGCGCACCTCCTTCTGCGCGCGCTCCATGAAGGACTCGATGTCGGGGATTGAGCGCGGGAGCGCCGCCGAGAGGTTGCGGTGGCCGTCGGCGGTGACGACCACGTCGTCCTCGATGCGCACGCCGACGCCCTTGTACTTCTCGAAGGCGGGGCGGACGGCCGCGATGAACTTCTCGCTCTCGGCCGTCTTCGGCAGGTGGTCGAGCGCGTCCGGCCGGATGTAGATGCCCGGCTCGACCGTGAAGACCATCCCGGCGTCGAGCTTCGCCCCGCGCACGCTCACGTCGTGGACGTTCATCCCCAGCCAGTGCGACGTGCCGTGCATGAACCAGACGCGGAATTGCAGGCTGTTCCGGTCGGTGATGAGCCCCAGGCGGAGCAGCCCGTCGCGGATGACCTCCTCGGCCGCGCGGTGGACTTCCGAGAGGTCAACGCCCGGCCGGATGGCGCGGAAGGCCGCCTCCTGCGCCGCCAGCACGACGTTGTAGATTTCGGCCTGCGCCGGCGTGAACCTGCCGCCCGCCGGGAAGGTGCGCGTCACGTCCGCCGTGTAGTGGTCGTACTCGGCGCCCGCGTCAATCAGGATGAGGTCGCCGGGGCCGACGCGCCCCTGCGACTCCTGGTAGTGGAGCGTCGTCCCGTTCGGCCCGCAGCCGACGATGGAGGGGTAGCCCCAGTTGTCGGCGTTGCGCCGCTTGTAGGTGTAGTCCAGCTCGGCCTCGACCTCGTACTCCCAGCGCGAGCGCGAGGCGACGGCCTGCGCGCGCTGGTGCCCCTCGATGCTGATGTCAACGGCGTGCTGAAGGAGCCGCAGCTCGTAGGGCGACTTGCGCATCCGCAGCTCGGCGAAGACATCCCACGCCGAGCGCGCCGTGAGCCCCGACGGCGCCTTGGCCCACTCGGCCGCGAACTCCTGCTCGCGCCTGAACTCGCGCCCCTGCTCGCCGCCGTTGAGCAGCAGGAAGAGCCGCGCGTCGTTCCTGGCCATCGCCGCGAAGAGCGCGTCGAAGGCGGCGGGGGCGGGGCGCGACTCGGCCGACGAGAGCAGGACGTTCTCGGGCGCGGGGCGGTAGGCGCGGCGCTCGCGCACGGCGCGCATGAAGGGCTCGAACTCGCGCGCGTCCCAGATTTCGCCGACGCCGGAGGCGGCGCGCGCCTCCTCGGGCGAGTACATCCGCCCGTCCCACGTCTCCGTGCGCGGGTCGCGGCGCGGCAGGAAGAGGATTTCGCGCGCCCCGGCGGCCGCGCCCGGCAGCATGACGAGCGTCGCGCCCTTCTGCCTGAGCGCCGTCACGTAGTAGAGGTTGTTCTCCTGCCGGAACTCGAAGTCCACGTCGTTGGTGTAGAGGCGCGGCTCGGCGCTGAACATGACGAGCAGCGAGTTCGGCCCCAGCTTCGCGGCCACGCGCTCGCGCCGCGCGCGCAGCTCCGCGTGCCGCTCCTCTTCGCGGAAGGCCGGCGCGGCCGGGGCCTCGCGCACGGCCGGCGGCCCGGCGGCGCGCGGGCCGGCGGCGGCGGCGTAGTCGCCGGGGCTTAAAGAAGAGACGACGCAGGCGCCGAGCGCCGCGATGACGGCCGTTCTAACTCTCACAGTAATTCCACTCCCGGAAAGCCCGCGAACGTCTTCAGTAGCCGGCCGGCTCGCCGAAGTTGCGCGGGTCGCTGGCGCCGAGGCGGACGCCGGTCTTGTCTTCTATCATGACCCCCTGCGCGTCGCCCATGTAGCGCGGGCGCGGCGCGAGGCGGTGGCCCCGCGCTTCGAGGGCGCGCGAGGTGTCGGCGCTCAGCCCGTAAGGCTCGTACGTGATTTCGTCCGGCAGCCACTGGTGGTGGATGCGCGGGGCGTCTATGGCCTGCTGGATGTTCATGTCGAAGTCCACGACGTTGACGATGACCTGCAAGACTGTATTGATGATGGTCGGGCCGCCGGGGCTGCCCACGGCGAACCAGAGCGAGCCGTCCTTTCGCAGGACGAGGGTCGGCGTCATGGCCGAGAGCGGGCGCTTCCCCGGGGCGACGGCGTTGCGCTCGCCCTGGACGAGGCCGTACATGTTGGGCGTCCCCGGCTTGGCGGCGAAGTCGTCCATCTCGTCGTTCATGAGGATGCCCGTGCCCTTCACCACCACCTTCGAGCCGTAGGAGTCGTTGAGGGTGAAGGTGTTCGACACGCAGTTGCCCTCGGCGTCAACGACCGTGAAGTGCGTCGTCTCCTCGGACTCGGCGCCGGCGGGGCGGCCGGCCTTCACCTCCTGGCTGGTCGAGGCGCGGTCCATGCGGATGCCCTTGCGCAAACGCTCGGCGTAGGACTTGTCAATCAGGCCGGCGACGGGGACCTTGACGAAGTCCGCGTCGCCCATGTACTCGGCGCGGTCGGCGAAGGCGCGGCGCATGGCCTCGGCCTGCGCGTGGTAGCGCTCGGACGACGACGCGCCCATGCCGCGCAGGTCGAAGCCTTCGAGGATGTTGAGCATCTGGATGAGCACCGCGCCGCCGGACGAGGGCGGCGGCATCGAGACGACCTCGAAGCCGCGGTAGGTCGAGCGCAGCGGCTCGCGCTCTTTGGCCACGTAGTTCTTCAGGTCGGCGAGCGTGATGAGGCCGTCGTGCGCGCGCATGTCTTCGGCGATGAGGCGCGCCGTGCGCCCCTCGTAGAACTCGCGCGGGCCGGAGCGCTGGAGGCGCGCGAAGGTGGCGGCCAGCTCGGGCTGGCGCCAGACCTCGCCCTCGTCCCGGAAGCGGCCGCCGTCGTTGTAAATCCTCCAGGACTCGGGGTACGGCCTGAAGTCGTCGGCGTTGGCCCGCAGGCTGCGCGCCAGCCCGTACGGGAGCGGGAAGCCTTCGGCGGCGAGCCGGCGCGCGGGCTCGACGAGCTGCGCCCAACTCAGCCTGCCCGAGCCGTACTTTTTGAGCGCCAGCTCCATCCCCGCCACCGTGCCGGGGACGCCCGAGGCGCGGTAGCCGACGAGCGAGCCGCCCTCGCCCTTCTTCGGCTCGCCGCGCTCGTCGAGGTAGACGTCGCGGTGCGCGGCGGCGGGCGCCATCTCGCGGTAGTCAATCGCGGTCGCGCGGCCGTCGCGCAGCCGTATCATCATGAAGCCGCCGCCGCCGAGGTTGCCCGCGGCCGGGTAGGTCACGGCGAGCGCGAAGGCGACGGCGACGGCCGCGTCCACGGCGTTGCCGCCGCGCCTCAAGACCTCCACGCCGGCGCGCGAGGCTATCTCGCTGGTCGAGGCGACCATGCCGCGCCGCGCGCGCACGGGCGGGCGCGACGCGGCGCGGGCCGCGCCGAAGCCCCCCACGCCCGGCAGCGGCGCGGCGGGCGCGAACAGGAGGACTAGGACGAGGAGCAGGCTGACGGAGACGTGTCTGGCGTTCATAGTCTTGAGACTCGCGTGTGTGCTGACTTCGTCCGCGCGTCGGGCGCGGCGTCGTTCAGAGCAGGTCCAACTCCATGTAGAGGCTCCCGCCGACGGGGTTGAAGCGGTACGGCTCTATCTCGCGGAAGCCGAGCGCGCGGTAGAGCGCGATGGCCTCGCGCATCGCGGGCAGCGTGTCGAGGCGCATCCGCGCGTAGCCCAGCCCGCGCGCCTCGGCGATGACCCTCCCGGCCAGACGCCGCCCGAGCCCCGTCCCGCGGAAGGCGGGCCGCACGTAAAGCCGCTTCATCTCGCAGACGCCCTCCCCGAGCCCGCGCAGCGCGACGCAGCCGGCCGGCTCGTCGCCCCCGTAGGCGAGGATGAGGCGGCCCGCCGGCGGCGCGTAGTCGCCGGGGAGCGCCGCCAGCTCCTCCGCGAAGTTCTGGAAGCAGAGGTCAACGCCGGTCGCCGCCTCGTACTCTTTGAAGAGGGCGCGCGCCTGCTCGACCCGTTCGCCGCCCTCGGCCAGACAGAATCTCAAGGCCGGCCTCCGCCTCAAAGCGCCGCGACGAGCGCGGCGAGGAGCGCGCCGCGACGCGCGACGGCGTCCCTGTGGATGTGCTCGTGCGCGGCGTGCGCGCCGTCGCCGTCAACGCCGAGCCCGTCGAGCACGGCCGCGCCGCACGCCGCGGCGAAGTTCCCGTCCGAGGCGCCGCCCACGCTCGCCTCGCCCAGCTCGACGCCGAGCGCGGCGGCGACGCGGCGCGCCTTCCCGAACAGCTCGGCGACGGCCGGCGTGCGCTCCATCGGCGGGCGGTTGACGCCGCCGCCGATTGAGAGCCGCGCGCGCTCGTCGAAGGGCTTCAGCCCGCGGATGGCCTCGTCGAGGCGGCGCGCCTCGTCGGCCGTGCTGAAGCGGACGTCTATCTCGGCGCGCGCCTCGGCGGCCACGACGTTGGCGTGCGTGCCGCCCGAGACGACGCCGACGTTGACGGTCGTGCCCGACTCGGGTCGCGCGAACGCGGCGACCCGCTCTATCTGTCGCGCGACCTCCAGGACGGCGCTCACGCCCTTCTCGGGCTCGAGCCCGGCGTGCGCGGCGCGCCCCTCGACCGAGAGCTTGAAGACGCCCGTCCCCTTGCGCGCCGTCTTCGCGCGGCCGCCGGGCGCGGGCGGCTCCAGCACCAGCACGCGCTCGGCGCGTCGCGCCTCGCGCTCGACCAGCTCGCGGCCGCTGAAGCTGCCCGACTCCTCGTCGCACGTCAGCAGCAGCGCGACGGGGCGGCGCGGCGCGAGGCCGAGCGACCTGCACGCGGCCAGCGCTTCGAGCGCGACGGCGCAGGCGGCCTTCATGTCGTAGACGCCGGGCGCGTGGATGCGCCCCCCCTCTTCGCGCCACGGCCGCGCGGCCAGAGAGCCGCGCGGGTGAACCGTGTCGGTGTGGCCGAGCAGCAGGAGCGTGCGTTCTTCGCCCGCCGCCCCGCCGTCGCCGCCGCCGAAGGCGCGGATGAGGAGGTGTTCGCCGTAGCCGTCGGGCGCGGGCGTGCGCTCGACGGAGTCGGCGACGCCGAGCGCGCGCGCCGCCTCGGAGACGAGCCGGACGGCCGCGGCGCTCCCCTCGCCGTCGCCCGAGGGCGACTCGATTTCGCAGAGCGCGCGCGTCAGTGAAAGCACGTCGCCGAGGCGCGCCTCGAAGTGTCGGAGCAGGCGCGCGGCGTCGGGGCTGTCGGGCTCGAAGGGCATCTCGGGGCTTCAGTCGGCGGCGAGCGTCTCGGCGCGCACGGTCAGGCTCTCGACGAGGCCGCGCTTGACCTCGAAGCCGATGCCGGGGCCGTCGGGCGCGACGATGGTTCCCCGCGGGGTGACGGTGACGGGCGGCTCGACGACATCCTCGGCCCAGTAGCGCGAGCTGGCCGAGACGTCGCCGGGGAGCGTGAAGCCGCCGAGCGTCGCCATCGCGATGTTGTGCGCGCGCCCGACGCCGGACTCCAGCATCCCGCCGCACCAGACGGGCACGCCCGCCTCGCGGCAGACCGCCTCGACGCGCGCCGCCTCGGCGTGGCCGCCGACGCGGCCGAGCTTGACGTTGACGATGCGGCACGCGCCCAGCTCGATAGCCTTGCGCGCGTCCTCGGCCGAGCGGACGGACTCGTCGAGGCAGACGGGCGTCCTTATCTGGCGCTGGAGCTTCGCGTGGTCTTCGCGGTCGTCGTAGGCGAGCGGCTGCTCCATCATCATCAGCCCGAACTCGTCGAGCGCCCGCAGGGTCTGCGCGTCTCCGAGCGTGTAGGCGGAGTTGGCGTCCACCATCAGCCGGATGTCCGGGAAGCGCGCGCGCACCGCCTCGACCACCTCCCTGTCCCAGCCGGGCTTGATCTTGATTTTGATGCGCTGGTAGCCGGCGGCCAGCTCCTTCTCTATCTTTTCGAGCAGTTGTTCGGGCGTGTCCTGGATGCCGATGGAGACGCCGCAGGCGATTTCGGGCTGGACGCCGCCGAGGTGTCGCCAGAGCGGGACGCCCGCGCGTCTGGCCTCCAAATCCCAGCAGGCCGTCTCGACGGAAGCCTTCGCCATGCGGTTGCCGCGCACGCGCCGCATCAGCGCGCCCACGCCGGCGGCGCGCTCGACCTCGCGGCCCAGCACCATCGGCGCGAGGAAGAGGCGCGTCGCCTCCCAGGCGGAGTCAACCCACTCCTCGCTGTAGAAGGGCCCCTCGCCCGCCGTGCACTCGCCCCAGCCTTCGGCGCCGTCCCGGTCTTCGACGCGGACGAGCATGATGCGGCGCTCGACGGTGCGCCCGAAACTCGTCTCGAAGAAGTGGACGAGGCGCAGGCGTATCTCGCGCAGCTCTATTCGGCGGATGTTCATGCGGGCTCAGGCTCCGAAGTGCGGATGATGTCGGAGATATTAGCGCGAGACGCGGGCGAACTCAAAACGGGCCGCGCGGTCTGAAAATGTGGGCCGCGCGGACGAAGGGGCGCGGCTAAATTGCTTTTAGCCGCGCCCCCGCGCCTCTCCCGCTCGATTCTTTTCTGACGGCCGCGCCGCTTCAGTCTGAGGCGGCCGAGCCGTTGAGGTCGGGGCCGAGGTTTTCGGTCGTGGCCGTCTCCTCGCCTTCGAGCGCGGCGTGCATGGTGTGCCATGCGAGGCTGGCGCACTTGACGCGCGCCGGGTAGTCGCGCACGCCGGCGAAAATCTTCAGGCGGCCGAGCTGGTTGGGCTCCGCCTCCTCGTCCAACTCGCCCGTCACCATGCGGTGGAACTCGTCGAAGAGGGCCTGCGCCTCCTCGCGCGTCCTGCCCTTGACGGCCTGCGTCATCATCGAGGCCGCCGCCTTCGAGATGGCGCAGCCCGTCCCCAGAAAACTAAGGTCGCGCACCACGCCCCCGTCCATCAGCATGTAGACGGTCAGCTGGTCGCCGCAGAGCGGGTTCATGCCCTCCGAGACGCGGTTCGCGCCCTCCAGCCTCTGGAAGTTCCGCGGCTTCTTGTTGTGGTCGAGGATGACCTGCTGGTACAGCTCGCTCAGTTCAGACATGGTTGGCTACCGGCTGTCGGCTACGCGAAGACTTCGATGACTTTCTGGACGGCGGCGACGAGGCTGTCAACCTCCTCCTTCGTGTTGTAGAAGGCGAAGGAGGCGCGCGCGGTCGCCGGCACGCCGAAGTGCTTCATCACCGGCTGCGCGCAGTGGTGGCCGGCGCGGATGGCGATGCCCGCCTGGTCGAGGATGGTGCCGACGTCGTGCGGGTGGACGTCCTGGACGACGAAGGCCAGCACGCTCGCCTTCTCGCGCGCCGTCCCGATGACGCGGACGCCCTCGACGGCCGAGAGCTTCTCGGTCGCGTAGGCCAGCAGCTCCCGCTCGTAGGCGTGCGCCGCCTCGCGGTCGAGGCCGTCGAGGTAGTCGATGGCCGCGCCGAGGCCGATGGCCGAGGCGATGGCCGGCGTGCCGGCCTCGAACTTGTCGGGGATGGCCGCGTAGGTGCTCCGCTCGAAGGTGACAGTGCGAATCATCGAGCCGCCGCCGAGGAACGGGTTCATCTTCTCCAGCAGCTCGGCCTTGCCGTAGAGCACGCCGCTGCCCGTCGGCGCGAACATCTTGTGGCCCGAGACGGCGTAGAAGTCGCAGTCCAAATCCTGCACGTCCACCTTCAGGTGCGGCGCGCCCTGCGCCCCGTCCACCAGCACGGGGACGCCCAGCTTGTGCGCGCGCGCCGCTATCTCCTTGACGGGGTTGACCGTGCCCAGCGCGTTCGAGACGTGGCCGACGCAGACGAGCTTCGTGCGCTCGTTGAGCAGCGCGTCGAACTCTTCGAGTATCAACTCGCCGCGGTCGTCCATCGGGATGACGCGCAGGCGCGCGCCCTTCTCCTCGCAGAGCATCTGCCACGGCACGAGGTTCGAGTGGTGCTCCATCTCGGAGACGACTATCTCGTCGCCCTCGCCGACGAACTTCCGCCCGTAGCCGTGCATGACGAGGTTGACGCCCTCGGTGACGCCGCGGACGAAGATGCACTCGCGCGCCTCGCGCGCGCCCAGGAAGCGGCGCACCTTCTCGCGCGCGCCCTCGTAGGCCGAGGTGGCGCGCTGGCTGAGGTAGTGGACGCCGCGGTGGATGTTCGAGTGCTCTTCGCTCAGGTACTTCGAGCCGCGCTCGATGACGATGCGCGGCGCCTGCGCCGACGCGGCGTTGTCGAGGTAGACGAGCGGCTGGCCGTTCACCTTCTGCGCGAGCACGGGGAAGTCCTCGCGCACGCGCGCCACGTCCCAGCCCCCGGCCGCCGCCGGCGGCGCGCCCTTCTCTCCGTTGGTCTTCTCTGTCGCTATCATCGCTTCAACTTTCGGGTCGGCTTTCTTTAATTCCGGCGGACGCCCTACGCCTCCAGCCGCGCCTGCAGGCGGTTGAGGATGGCGCCGTCGAGCTGCGCGCGGATGGACTCGAACCTGAGCTTCGCGACTATCTCCTCGGCGAAGCCGTAGGTCAGCAGGTTGCGCGCGAGGTCGGGGTGCAGGCCGCGGCTGAGGAGGTAGAACAGCTCCTCCTCTTCGAGCTGGCCGACGGTCGCGCCGTGCGCGCACTTCACGTCGTCGTTGAAGATTTCGAGCTGCGGCTTGGTGTCAACGCGCGCGTCCGCCGAGAGCAGCAGGTTCTTGTTGCTCTGCTGCGCGTCGGTCTGGCACGCGCCCTCGCGGACGACGACGCGGCCGTTGAAGACGGCGCGCGCGCGCCCGTCGAGGATGCCCTTGTAGTTCTGCCGGCTGACGCAGTTGGGCTCGGCGTGGTCTATCAGCGAGTGCGTGTCGGCGTGCTGCCCGTCGCCGACGATGTAGAGCCCGTCCACGCGGCACTCCGCGCCGGGGCTCCTGAGCGCCACCGTAATTTCGTGGCGCGACAGCCGCGCGCCGAGCGTCACCGTCGTCAGGTCGTACGCCCCGCCGCGCCCGACCTCGGCGCGCGTCGAGGCGACGTGGAACGCGCGGCCGCCCTCGTCCTGCACCTTGTAGTGCGTCACGCGCGCGCCCTCGCCGACGAAGACCTCGACGACGGCGTCGGCGAAGTACTCTGCGTCGCCGCGCGCCGCGTGCGTCTCGATGAGGTCGAGCCGGCTGTCGCGCCCCGCGACGACCAGCACGCGCGGGAACGAGGCCGCGCCCCCCGCCGTGTTGAGGAAGAGCGCCTGCACCGGCGCCTCTATCGCCACGCCCGCCGGGACGACGAGCAGCGCGCCGCCGCCGAGGAAGGCCGTGTTGAGCGCCGCGAACGAATCGCCCGGCCCGGCCCCCCCGCCCTCTTCGTCGAAGAGGCCGCCGAGCCGCCGGCTCAGTTCTTCGCCGCGCACGCCCGCGAGCGCCGCCCCGAGGTCTTCGGCCACGACGCCCGGCGGCAGCGCGTCTGTCGCCGAAAGCTCCGGGCTGAAGCGGCCGTCCACGAAGACGAGGCGGCTGCGGCGCGCCTCCTCCGAGACGAACGGCTCGACGGCCGCGCCCTCAAGCTCGACCGCCCCGCCGGCCGCCGGGCGGAACGCGCCCTTCGCCACCGGCGAGACGTTCGTGTACTTCCAGTCCTCCTCGTCCGTCGTCGGGAAGCCGCGCGCCTCGAAGCTCCGGAACGCGCCCTCGCGCAGCCGCGCGACCCACGCCGGCTCGCCCGCGCGCCCGGCCGCGAACTCGCGGAACGCGTCCGCGTAGATGCTCTGTTCCTTGACCGCCTGTGACATTGAATTTGACTCTCGCCTCACGCGCCGGCCGCGGCTTCCTTGATCCAGTCGTAGCCCTTCTCTTCGAGTTCGAGCGCCAGCTCCCTGCCCCCCGAGCGCACGATGCGCCCCTTGTAGAGGACGTGGACGTGGTCGGGGACGATGTAGTTCAGGAGCCGCTGGTAGTGCGTGACGAGGACGACCGCGTTCTCGGGCGTGCGCAGCTTGTTGACGCCCTCCGAGACGACGCGCAGCGCGTCTATGTCGAGCCCCGAGTCGGTCTCGTCGAGGACGGCGAGCTTCGGCTCCAGCACGGCCATCTGCAAAATCTCGTTGCGCTTCTTCTCGCCGCCCGAGAAGCCCTCGTTGACCGAGCGCGACATCAGCGCCGCGTCCATCTCGACCACCTTCGCGCGCTCGGCGAGCAGGTCTTTGAACTCCAGGGGGTCGAGCTCCTCTTCGCCGAGGTGCTTGCGCTTCTCGTTGTAGGCGAGGCGGAGGAACTGCGCGTTCGAGACGCCCGGCACCTCCACGGGGTACTGGAACGCGAGGAAGACGCCCCCGCGCGCGCGCTCGTCCGGCGCCAGCGCCAGCAGGTCGCGCCCCTCGAAGAGCACCTCGCCCTTCGTCACCTCGTAGGCCGGGTGGCCCGCCAGAATCTTGGCCAGCGTGGACTTCCCCGACCCGTTCGGCCCCATGATGGCGTGAATCTCGCCTTTGTTCACCGACAGGTTGATGCCCCGCAGAATCTCCTTGCCGTCAACCGTCGCGTGCAAATCTCGAATCTCTAACACGTTGAGTCCCCTCCGGGTTTAGCCGACGCTGTTCTCCAGCTTCAGGCCGAGCAGGCGCTGCGCCTCGACGGCGAACTCCATCGGCAGCTCGCGGAACACGTCCTTGCAGAAGCCGTTGATGATGAGCGAGACGGCGTCCTCCTGCGAGATGCCGCGCTGCTGGAGGTAGAAGAGCTGCTCCTCGCTGATGCGCGAGGTCGTCGCCTCGTGCTCGACGCGCGCGGTGTTGTTCATCACCTCGATGTACGGGAACGTGTTCGCGCCGCAGCGCCCGCCGATGAGCATCGAGTCGCACTGCGTGTAGTTGCGCGCGCCCTCGGCTCCGGCGAGCACCTTGACGAGCCCGCGGTAGGAGTTGTTCGACCTGCCCGCCGAGATGCCCTTCGAGATGATGGTCGAGCGCGTGTTCCGGCCGATGTGAATCATCTTCGTGCCCGTGTCGGCCTGCTGCGCGTGGTTCGTCAGCGCCACCGAGTAGAACTCGCCGATGGAGTTGTCGCCCTGCAAAATGCACGAAGGGTACTTCCACGTAATCGCCGAGCCGGTCTCGACCTGCGTCCACGAAATCTTCGAGTTGCGCCCGCGGCACGCGCCGCGCTTGGTGACGAAGTTGTAAATGCCGCCCACGCCCTCCTCGTCGCCCGCGTACCAGTTCTGCACCGTCGAGTACTTGATTTCAGCGTCGTCGAGCGCGACCAGCTCCACGACGGCCGCGTGCAACTGGTTCTTGTCGAACTTCGGCGCGGTGCAGCCTTCGAGGTAGGAGACGTGCGCGCCCTCCTCGGCGACGACGAGCGTGCGCTCGAACTGGCCCGACTCCTGGTTGTTGATGCGGAAGTAGGTCGAAAGCTCCATCGGGCAGCGCACGCCCTTCGGCACGAAGACGAACGAGCCGTCGGAGAAGACCGCGCTGTTGAGCGCCGCGAAGTAGTTGTCGCCGACGGGGACGACCGAGCCGAGGTACTTCTTGACCAGCTCGGGGTAGTCCTTAATCGCCTCGGTGAACGAGCAGAAGATGACGCCGTGCTTCTTGAGCTTCTCCTTGTAGGTCGTCGCCACCGACACCGAGTCGAAGACGGCGTCCACGGCGACGTTCGCGAGCTGCTTCTGCTCGTTCAAGGGGATGCCCAGCTTCTCGAACGTGCGCAAAAGCTCGGGGTCAACCTCGTCGAGGCTCGCCTTGGTCGCCTTCTGCTTGGGCGCGCTGTAGTAGATGATGTCCTGGTAGTCCACCTCGGGGTACTTGATGTTCGGCCAGTGCTTCGGCTCGCGCATCTTGAGGAACTGGCGGTACGCCTTGAGGCGGAATTCGAGCATCCACTCCGGCTCGCCCTTCTTCTCGCTGATGAGGCGGACGGTGTCCTCGGTCAGGCCCCGCGGGATCATGTCCGACTCGATGTCGGTGACGAAGCCGTACTTGTACTCTTTGTTGGCAAGTAACTCGATTGTGCTCATCTGATTTTCGCTTCCCTGATAAATTCCGGCCCCCCGCCTGAAGACCTCCCCGCCTGAAACCTCACCGCGCGCTCCCGGCCGCCGGCTCCGCGCCGGGGCGCAGGCCCCGAATCTGGTGGAGCGTCGAGTCGGCCTGCTCGTCCGCGCCGACGAGCTGCGCCAGCGTTATCCCCGAGAGCGCGCGCTCGACCGCCTCGTGGACGTTGACGATGACCGAGCGGATGCCGCAGCCGCCCGTGTGGACGCAGGAGTCGAGCACGCCCGGGTAGGTCTTGCAGTGCCCGTCAACCTCGCCCTCGTCCAGCACCTTGATGATTTCGCTCAGCCTGACCTCCGCGGCCGGGCGCGCGAGGGTGTAGCCGCCCTTCGTCCCGCGCGTCGAGCTGACGAGCCCGGCCTTGTTCAAAAGCCAGAGCACCTTGCCCGCGTTGGCCTGCGAGAGCCCCTCGCGCTCGGCTATCTGCCCGAGCGTCAGGAACTCGCCGTCGCCGAGGCGCGCAAGCTGCAAAAGGCACCGCAGGCCGTACTCTTCCTGTGCCGAGACCTTCATAAAATACCCGTTAAACGGCTGGAAACCTCAAACGCCGCTGCCATACTAGACATACCTGACTTTTTTGTCAAGATTGGTTAGACGCCCCGCCGCCGACACCCGTTGCACGCCTAACGGCAAGACTTCCAACAGTTTACGAAAAAAGGCCGCCCCCCCTCGCGAGGGGGCGGCCTTCGGAGCCGTGACCCGGTTTTTCGGAAGGCGGCGGGCGGCTACTTCAGCGCGGCCAGCTCGTTTATCCGCGCGCGGACGGAGCCGGCGAGCAGGTTGACCTCCTCGGGCGCGTAGTTGGCGGCGCGGAAGGCGTCCTGAAGCTGCTTGTCGGTGAGGCGCGTGAGGATGCCGGCCAGCCAGCGCGCGTCTTCGACCGAGATGTCGCGCATCAGGTCGCTGTTCTTGCCGCTGAAGTTGAAGCGGACGCGGCCGGCCTCGACGCCCTCGACGAACTTGTCGTTGGCGTAGTCCGCCGGCTCGTTGCGGCTGCCCTTGACCTGGCGCAGACGCGCTATCGGCCCGTTCTGGCCGCCGGTCTTGCCGAAGGTCGCGCCGAGGTCGCTGACGACGTAGCGCAACTCAGTCCCCGAGGCGCCCGCGGCCGCCAGCACGCGGTTGTTGTCGTCCTTGATGTCCCAGTTTTCGAGGAGCGCCATCAGGATTTTGAGCCCCTGTAGCTCGCGCGTGCCGGCGAAGGGGTTGCCGTCCCAGCGCCAGGTCCCGAAGCGCTCGATTGTCTCGGGGCGCGCCTCGAACCTGACGTTGACGAAGCCGCCGCCCTCGCAGGTCTCGGCGTCCTTCCCGGGCTTCGGCGCGCCCTCTATCCGCGCGCACGGCGCGAGGTAGGTGACTTCGGTGACGTAGCCGGCGGCCCAGACGAGGCGCGTTGAGGCGGCCTCGGGCTGCGCCTCCTTGCCGACCTTGGCGACCCAGACGCGGCCCTTGCCGTCGCGGACGCGGTACTTCTTCGAGTAGCCGCCCTTCTCCTCCTCGATGAAGGTGAGGCGGCTCAGGTCGGGCTTCATCTCCTCGCCGCCCGGCCCCAGCAGGAGGTCGAGCGCGGAGACGTCGCCGGGGTCGCGCCAGAGGACGGGCGTGCCCTGCGGGAGCGGCTTCTCCGCCTTCTCGTCTTTCTTCTCGTCCGTCTTTCCGTTCGTCTTTCCGTCCGTCTTCTCGTCCTTCTGTTCACCCTTCTTCTCGTCCTTCCGGACCGCCTCCCGCCGCTCCTCTTCGGTCTGAGCGGCGGCGCGCGCGGGCAGGCCGAGACACAGGGCGGCGGCGAACGCGAGGACGAGCGAGCGGCTGATCGCTTCACGCATGAACATGGCTTTTAATCTCCGTTTTGACGAATCTCTTCCGCCGGCGCGTACGAGGTTCCGCGTCCCGGCGAGGGTTTAACGGGCGACACATGCGCGCGGCGTGCCAGCGCGCGGGAAGGCGCCGGAGGCCGCTCCGGGCCTTGAAAATCGCGGCGGCGGGCGGGCGAACGGGGCCGCCGTGCGGGGCCGGCCTTGTACCGTCCCGGTACGAGCGCGGACGGAATCCGGCTCACCTGCGCCACTCGTCTATCAGCGAGGCGACGAGCCCCGACCAGCCCGTCTGGTGCGAGGCGCCGAGCCCCATCCCCGTGTCGCCGTTGAAATATTCGTAGAAGAGGACGAGGTCGCGCCAGTGCGGGTCGTGCTGGAACTTCTCGTACCAGCCGTGCGCGGGCCTGCGCCCCGCTTCGTCGCGCGCGAAGATGCCGATGAGGCGTTCGGCGAAGCCGCGCGCCATCTCGTCGAGCTTGACGGGCGGCTCGCCCGGGACGGGGCTCTCCACGGCGAACTCCCGCCCGTACGCCTTGCCGAGCTTGCGCAGCGACTCGATCATCATGAAGGTCGTCGGCAGCCAGACGGGGCCGCGCCAGTTGGAGTTGCCGCCCTTGAGCATCTCGCGGCTCTCGGCCGGCTCGTAGCCGACCTGCGCGGAGCCGAGGCGGAACGGCGCGCGCTCGTGGAACTTCGAGAGGCTGCGCAGCCCGTAGTCGGAGCGGAACTCCAGCGGGTCCCAGACGCGCTCCAGCAGGCCGCGCATCTGCTCGGGGTTGACGATGGCGAGGACGTGGACGCGCTTGCCGTCGTGCTCGAGCGTCGTCACGCAGCGCTGCACGATGTCCTGCCGGTTTTGCAGGAACCAGTGGAGGTGGCGGCGGAACTCTGGGAACGGCTCTATCCAGTCCTCCTCCAGACGCTCGACGGCGTAGAGCGGGATGAGGCCGACGAGCGAGCGGACGCGGAACTTCTGCCACGAGCCGTCGGCGTGGCTCAGCACGTCGTAGAAGAACTTGTCGTGCTCGTCCCACAGCTCGAAGCCGCCCGCGCCCATCTGCTTCATCGCCGCGCCGATGTAGGCGTAGTGCTGGAAGAACTTGGTCGCCAGCGCCTCGTAGACGCGGTTCTCCTTTGCCAGCTCCAGCGCGATGCGCATGAGGTTGAGGCAGAACATGCCCATCCAGCCGGTCGCGTCCGACTGTTCGAGGCGCGCGCCGTGCGGCAGGGGCTGGCTGCGGTCGACGAGCGTGATGTTGTCCAGGCCGAGGAAGCCGCCCTCGAAGACGTTGTTCCCCTCGCCGTCAACCTTGTTCACCCACCACGCGAAGTTGATGAGCAGCTTGTGGAAGCACCTTTCCAGAAACTCGCGGTCGGGTCTGCCCGAGCGCAGGCGGTCCATGTTGTAGACGCGCCAGACGGCCCACGCGTGGACGGGCGGGTTGAGGTCCGAGAACTCCCACTCGTAGGCCGGGAGCTGCCCGTTCGGGTGCTGGAACTGCTCGAAGAGGAGGAGCCAGAGCTGCTCCTTGGCGAACTCGGCGTCCACGAGCGCGAGCGGGACGCAGTGGAAGGCCAGGTCCCACGCCGCGAACCAGGGGTACTCCCACTTGTCGGGCATCGAGAGCACGCGCATCGAGTTGAGGTGCTTCCAGTGGGCGTTGCGTATGCGGCGGCGCGACTCGGGCGGCGGCCAGGCGGGGTTGTCGCCGTCGAGCCAGACGTTGACGTCGTAGATGTAAATCTGCTTCGTCCAGAGCATGCCGGCGAGCGCCTGCCGCTGCACGCGCCGCTCGTCCTCGGACGCCCGCGGCGGGTGAATCTCGGCGTAGAACTCGTCGGCCTCGCGCCGGCGCGCGGCGATGACCTCGTCGGCGCCGCCGAGCGGGTCGTCCGCCGGCGCGTCCGTCAGCCGCAGGCGGACGACGGCCGAGCCGCCCGCGGGGACTTCGAGGTTCGCGTAATGGAAGCACGCCTTCGTCCCGCGCGGCTCGGGGTTGACGGCTTCGCGCTCGCCGCCGACGACGTAGCGGTGGAAGGCGTCCTTGACGTAGGGCCGCCGGCTCTGCGCCTGCGCCCCCCAGACGCGCGGGGCGTTCGTCTCGTTGAAGGTGAAGAGCGGGCGGCCGCCCGCCTCGGCGTAGAGGCGGCGCGCGCCGAGGCGGTAGCCGAAGGGGAGGCCGGGCACGGGCCCCGCCGGCTCGTCGGTCGCCAAGAGGCTGTCGAAGCCCGCGCCCGAAGGGCCGAGCGTGACGGACGGCTCGGGGCGCGCCTCGGGCCACCACGCCCAGGTGTTGCGGAACCAGAGCGTCGGCAGAAGGTGGAGCGCCGCCGCCTCGGGGCCGCGGTTGAAGGCTTCGACGCGGACGTAGACGTCCTCGGGGCCCGCCTTGGCGTACTCGACGAAGACGTCGAAGTAGCGGTCTTCGTCGAAGACGCCCGTGTCGAGCAGCTCGAACTCGGGCTCGGCCGGCCCGCGCGCGCGGTTCTCCCGAATCAGACGCTCGTAAGGGTATGCGCCCTGCGGGTACTTGTAGAGGAACTTCATGTAGGAGTGCGTCGGCGTCGAGTCCAGGTAGAAGTAGTACTCCTTGACGTCCTCGCCGTGGTTGGCCTCGGAGCCGACGCAGCCGAACATGCGCTCCTTCAGGATGGGGTCGCGGCCGTTCCAGAGCGCCAGCGCGAAGCAGAGCACCTGGTAGCGGTCGCAGATTCCCGCGAGCCCGTCCTCGCCCCAGCGGTATGCGCGCGAGCGCGCGTGGTCGTGCGGGAAGTAGGCCCACGCGTCGCCGTCCGCCGAGTAGTCCTCGCGCACCGTGCCCCACGCGCGCTCCGACACGTACGGGCCCCACTTCCGCCAGGGGTGGACGGGCGCGTCGTGCTTCTCGTCGAGTCTTTCCTGTTCCCTGTTAGGCATCGGGGGTTGCGGGCGGGTCTTCAGACGCGCGCGGCGCCGCCGCCCCGCCGCGGCGTCATTCGAGCCCGGAGGCGGCGGCGCGGTCTACGAACCATTCGAGCGCGCCGCCGGCCGGGCGAATCAGTTGCGAGGGCAGCCGCGCCGGGTCGCGCTCGCCCCTCAGGACTTCGCGCAGGCGTTCGGCCTTGCCCGCGCCGCTGACGAGGAAGAGGACGTTGCGCGCGGCGTTGACGGCCGGCGCGGTCAGCGTGACGCGCCACGCGCCGAGCTTCCCGACCCAGTTGGCGGCGACCCACAGCCGGCGCTCGTCCAGAGCCGCGGTGTGCGGGAAGAGCGAGGCCGTGTGGCCGTCGTCGCCCATGCCGAGCAGCACGAGGTCGAGGCGGGGCCAGGCGGCGTCCTCGCCGAAGTGGCCGCGCATCTCCGACTCGTAGGCGCTGGCGTTGGCGGCCGCGTCGCCGACGCCCTCGATGCGGTGGACGTTTCTTCCGGGGACGGGCACGCGCGAGAGCAGCGCCTCGTTCGCCATGCGGTAGTTGCTGTCGGGGTGGTCGGCGGGCACGGCGCGCTCGTCGCCGAAGAAGACGTGAGCGCCGGCCCAGTCAACCCGGCCGGCGAACTCCCGGCCGGCGAGCAGCTCGTAGACCCTGCGCGGCGTCGAGCCGCCCGAGAGCGCGATGCTGAAGGCCCCGCGCTCGTCGGCCGCCGCCGCCGCCAGCTCGGCGATTCTCGCGGCGGCGGCGGCGGCGACCCGCTCGGGGTCGTCGAAGACGCGCAGGCCGTAGTCGGGCGGCGCTTCGCTCATCACGCTTCAGCCCGCCATCAGCGCGTAACGCGCCGCGCCGTAGAGCGCCGTCTTGTCGTCGAGGATGACGCGGACGGGGATGGACTTGACGAGCGCGGACATGCGCCCCTTGTCGGCGTAGTGTCGCATGAAGGCCCCGTCCTTCAGCCTCTCCAGAATCTTCGGCGCGATGCCGCCGCCGACGTAGAGGCCGCCGACCGCCTTGAGCATCAGCGCCAGGTTGCCGGCCATCGCTCCGTAGATTTCGACGAACATCGCGAGCGCCGTCTCGGCCAGCTCGCTGCGCCCGGCCAGCGCCGCGCGCGAGATGGCCGCGCCGGCGTCGCCCTCGCGCGTCTCGGCGGCCAGCCACGCCGGCTCCTCGAAGTGGCCGCGGTCGCGCAGGAACGTGTAGATGTTCAGCAGCCCCATCCCCGACAGCACGCGCTCGTAGGAGACGCGCCCGCCCACCTGCTCGCGCAGGTATTCGAGCAGCTCGAACTCGCGTCGGTCGCGCGGCGCGAAGTCCACGTGGCCACCCTCCGAGGGCATCGGGTGGTAGAACGTGCCGTCGAAGTAGATGGCGGCCATGCCGAGCCCGGTGCCGGCGGCGATGAGCCCGCGGTGGCCGGGGCGGTCGCCGTCGCCCTCGTTGAGCGTGTGGAGCTGGTCGGGCGTCAGCTCGCCGATGCCGAAGGCCGTCGCCTCCAGGTCGTTGATGAGCCGCACGGACGGGAGCCCGAGCGCCGCGGCCAGGCCGGCGTCGCTTATCGTCCAGGCGAGGTTCGTGGCCTCGACGCGGCCGCGCACGACGGGGCCCGCCACGCCGAAGCAGGCGTGCGTGACCGAGTCGGGGCGGTGCCCGGCGACGAACTCCCGCAGTATCTCTTCGAGCGAGCCGTAGAAGGCGCTCGGGAAGCTCTGCTGCACGACGGGGCGGCCCACCCGCTCGCCCTCGGGGCGGAAGAGCGCGACGTTGGTCTTGGTGCCCCCGATGTCTCCGGCGATTATCATCTGTTTACGGAAAGTCCCCCCTCGCTTAGTGGCGCGGCCTCGTCAGGCGCTCGCCGCGCGGAGCATGCGCGCCGCCGCGGCGACGGCCTTTTCGTATACCAAGTCGCGGCCGAGGATGTCGAGTTCCGCGTTCAGCCGCTCGCCCTCGCTGCGCGCCTCGAAGCCGAGCACGCGCCCGAGCGTCTGGCCGGCGCCCTTCAGGCGCGCGCCCGTCCGCAGCTTGCGGTCGTCCGGCAGCAGCTCGACGTAGAACTCGTCGCCCGCCGCGGTCGAGAACGTCACGGAGGTCAGCCAGCCGTCGCGCCCCGCCGCGTCCCCCGACGCCGCGAGCGCGGCCTCGACCTCGCGCCCGCCCGCGTCGCGCAGCCCGATGCGCGCCCGCCCCTCGGAGAAGGCGGCGCCGCCGGCGGCGGCCTCCCAGCCGAGGCACGAGGCGAGCCAGCCGAGCGCGAGCAGCGCCTTGGGCGCGACCTCGCCGCGCGAGCGGTCGGGCGGGTCGTACTCGATTGTGACCTTCTCGACTCGCGCGAGCGACTCGCGGTAGTCGGCCACGTCCCAGAAGCCCGCGACCAGCGAACGCCAGGAGGTCAGGCGCCCCCAGTTCAGATCGCTCAGCCGCAGCGCCCCGCCTTCGAGCAGCCGCGCGAGGCGCAGCAGGTCGGCGTGCGGCTCGTCGAACGAGGCCGAGTCTATGACGACGCGGTCGGCCATCGCGGAGAGGCGCGCGAAGAGTTTGTCCTCGTAGTGCGGGATGTCCTTCCACCAGAGGAAGACCGGCACGTCGGGCACGAGCAGCGGCGCGACGGCCGTCGCCGCCGTCTCGACGGCCGCGCCCGCCGCCTCGACCGTAATCTGCTCGCCACAGATGAGCTTGCGGCCGCGCGAAGAGAGCTGGCAGCGCGTCGAGACGAAGGCGTCGAGCCGCGGCTCCGGCGCGCCGCGCTCGGCCGCCAGCACGATGGCGCGGCACGGGTGGCGCTCGACGACCGCGCCGAGCAGCTCGTCCACCTCGGCGCGCTCGCCCGCGCCGGCCGCGTAGACCACCAGGTTCAGCACGCACGCGCGCGCCACGCCCATCGGCGCCTTCGCCTCGCCGCCGCCCGCCCCGCCCTCGGGCGCGGACATCCCCGCCCACATGGCGTTCAGCTCGCGTTCGAGCGCGGCCGCGTCAACGCCCTTCGACAGGGAAACCTGTGTCGTCGTCGCCTGCGTTTCCATCTTCCCCTACGGCCTCCGCCAGCGCCGCCCGTGCCGTTCGAGCAGTTGAAAAGAGTCCGCGGGGCCCCACGAGCCGGCCTCGTAGTTGGGGAAGTCTCCGCCCGGCGGCCGCGCGCCCCACTCTTCGAGGATGGGCATGACCAGCTCCCAGCCGCGCTCGGTCATGTCGGCGCGCGCGTAGAGCGTCGAGTCGCCGAGGATGCAGTCGAGGATGAGCCGCTCGTAGGCCTCGGCGAGCTGGACGCCGAAGCTCGCGCCGTAGCGGAAGTCCATGTTGACGTCGCGGATGCGCGTCACCTGCCCCGGCACCTTGGCGGCGAAGCGGAGCGTGATGCCCTCGTCGGGCTGGATGCGGATGACGAGCTGGTTGGGCGCGAGGTCTTCGGCCGCCTTGCCGAAGAGCGCGTGCGGCGCGGCGCGGAACTGGATGGCGATTTCCGTGACGCGCTTGGCGAGCCGCTTGCCCGAGCGGATGTAGAAGGGCACGCCCGACCAGCGCCAGTTGTCGAACCACATCGTGACCATGGCGTAAGTCTCGGTCGCCGAGTCAACCGCCACGCCCGCCTCCTCGCGGTAGCCGGGGACGGGCCGGCCGCCGATGCTCCCCGCGCCGTACTGCCCGCGCACGCACTCGGCGCGCACGCGCTCGGGGGTGAACGCGCGCGCCGCGCGCATGGCCTTAATCTTCTCGTCGCGCACCGACTCGGCCGAGAGCGAGGCGGGCGGCTCCATCGCCACCAGCGAGAGCACCTGGAAGACGTGGTTCTGAATCATGTCGCGGACGACGCCCGACTTCTCGTAGTAGCCGCCGCGCCCCTCGACGCCGACCGTCTCGGCGTTCGTGATCTGGACGTGCTCGACGTACTGCCGGTTCCACATCGGCTCGAAGATGCCGTTGGCGAACCGGAAGACGAGCAGGTTCTGGACCGTCTCTTTGCCGAGGTAGTGGTCAATGCGGTAAATCTGCGACTCGTCGAGGTGCCGGCTTATCTGGCGGTTCAACTCCTGCGCGCTCTCGAGGCTCGTCCCGAACGGCTTCTCGATGATGACGCGCGCCCAGCCCTTCTCCTGACGCGTCAGTCCCGCCTCGCCGAGCTGGCGGACGGCCTCGGCGTAGAACTCGGGCGCGACCGAGAGGTAGAAGAGGCGGTTGCCCTGCGTCCCGCGCTCGCGCTCGACCTCCTCCAGCCGCTTCGCCAGTTCGACGTAGCAGTCCGGCCGGTCAATGTTCGAGGGGAGGAACTGGAGGCCGGCGGCGAACGAGCGCCAGACCTCCTCGTCCACCGACTTGGCGTCGGAGAACTCGACGACGGCCGCCTTCATCTTCTCGCGGAACTCCTCGTCGGTCATCGGCGTGCGCCCGAGCCCGACGATGGCGAACTCGGCCGGGAGCAGGCGCTCCTGCACCAGCCGGTAGAGCGCCGGGATGAGCTTGCGCTTGGCGAGGTCGCCCGACGCGCCGAAGATGACGACCGCGCACGGCTCGGCCGCGCGCTCCAGACGCATCCCGGCGCGCAAAGGGTTCTCGACGACGGTCGCTGCTTCCATCACTCTCCTCGATGCCGGCTGCTGAGTGCTGAGCGCCGAGTGCTGCGGACTAAGTGCTGAGAGGCGTCCCGCCCTCACTCAGTCCTCAGTCCTCAACACTCAGTCCTCAGTCCTTACTCCCCCTGCCCCTCCAGCAACTCCTCCCACTCGCTGTGGACGAAGCCGGCGTCGGGGCGGTCCGTCCGCTGGTAGGTGTGCGAGCCGAAGAAGTCGCGCTGCGCCTGCGTGAGGTTGAGCGGCGAGTCGGCCGTGCGGTACGAGTCGAAGTAGGCGAGCGAGGCCGAGAAGGCCGGCACGGGGATGCCCGCCGCGACGGCCGCGGCGACCGCGCGCCGCCAGTTCGCCTGCCCGCGCTGGATGTAGGCGTTGAAGTCCGGGTCGAGCAGCAGGTTCGGCAGGTCCGCGCGCCGCCGGTAGGCGTCCTTAATCTTGCCGAGGAACTGCGCGCGGATGATGCAGCCGCCCTTCCAGATGCGCGCCGTCTCGCCGAGGTCGATGCCCCAGTCCCAGTTCTCCGAGCCGGCGCGGATGAGGTTCATGCCCTGCGCGTAGGAGCAGATTTTCGACGCGTAGAGCGCGTCGCGCACCGCCTGAATCATCTCCGCGCGGTCGCCCGGGTGCGCCGCGCCCCCGGGGCCGCCTATCTGCCTGCTCGCCTCGACGCGCTCGTCCTTGCGCGACGAGATGTTGCGCCCGTCCACGGCCGCGTTGATGGTCGGGATGGGGACGCCGAGGTCGAGCGCGACGGCGCTCGTCCACTTCCCCGTCCCCTTCTGCCCGGCCTTGTCGAGCACGAGGTCCACCAGGGGCCGGCCCGTCTCCGGGTCTTTGACGCGCAGGATTTTGGCGGTGATTTCGATGAGGAAGGATTCGAGGTCGCCGCGGTTCCACTCGTCGAAGACGTCGGCCATCTCGTCGGCCGACATGCCGAGCAGGCGGCGCATGATGTCGTAGGACTCGGCGATGAGCTGCATGTCGCCGTACTCGATGCCGTTGTGCACCATCTTGACGAAGTGGCCGGCGCCGCCCGGGCCGATGTAGGTGACGCACGGCCCGTCGTCCACCTTCGCCGCGATGGCCTCCCAGATGGGGCGGATGTGCTCGTAGGCTTCGCGGTCGCCGCCCGGCATCAGGCTGGGGCCCCACAGCGCGCCCTTCTCGCCGCCCGAGACGCCCGAGCCGATGAAGTTGAAGCCCTCGGCCTTGAGCGCCTTCTCGCGGCGCTCGGTGTCCATGAAGTAGGAGTTGCCGCCGTCAATGACGATGTCGCCGGGGTCGAGGTGGGGCTTTATCTGGTCAATCGTCCAGTCCACGGGCGCGCCGGCCTTGACGAGCAGGATGATCTTGCGCGGCCGTTCGAGCGCGCGGACGAACTCCTCGGGCGTGCGCGCGGCGACGAACTTGCCGCCCGCGTTCTCGGCCATAAAGCTGGTCACGCGGTCGGGCTCTTCGCCGCTCGGCGGGCGGTTGTAGACGGCGACGGTGTAGCCGTTGCGCTCGATGTTGCGCGCCAGGTTCTCGCCCATCACGGCGAGGCCGATCATGCCGATGTTCGCGGTCTTCGGTGTCTGTTCCGGACTAGCCATTGTCTCCCCTCGGTGGTCAGCGGCGGTGTTGGTCGGCCGTCGGAAACGCCCCCGCGGTCGGGCGGCCGGTCTGTCGGCGGCGGTGGCGGCGGGGCGCGCGGGCCGCCCTCTACTGACTACTGACGACGGCCCCCACGGGCGTGGCCTCGCGGACGATTTCGAGCAGGCGGCGGAGGCCGGCGGCGACGTCCGAGCCGATTTCGACGCGGACGGCGCGACGGCCCCGCGCCGAGAGCGAGCGGAAGTCACCGAGCGCCTGCGCCTGCTTGAGCGTCGAGAAGGTGAAGGGCTCGCCCGGTATCTCGACGTCGCGCGCGTCCGCGGCCGTGACCTGGATGAAGACGCCGCTGTCGGGGCCGCCCTTGTGGAGCTGTCCCGTCGAGTGCAGGAAGCGCGGGCCGTAGCCCGTCGTCGTCGCGCAGCGCGTCGCGTCGCGCAGGCGCTCGCGAATCTGCCGGACGACGCCGTCGGCGTCCTCCGACTCCTCGAAGTAGTTGAGCAGGGCGATGTAGTCGCCCGGCCTCGCGCGCGCCAAGTGCGCCTTCAGCGCCTCGGCCACCGAGCCGGACTTCAGCGCGGCGCGCGTCGCGTCGTCGGCGTAGACGGTCAGGCCGCCGTCCGAGGCGAGCGCCGCCTGCTCCTCAAGGCCGCCGCGCCGCTTGAAGGCTTCGAGCAGTTCCTTCGTCGCGTCCTTCGACTCCTGCACGTTCGGCTGGTCGAAGGGGTTGATGCCGAGCCGCCAGCCGGCGACCGCCGTCGCTATCTCCCACAGGAAGAACTCTTCGCCGAGGTCGTAGGCGTCCGTCAGCACGCGGTGGACGACGGGGTGGCCGGCGGCTTCGAGCGCCCTAAGCTTCGACTCGGTCGCGCCGTCGGGGCGGCCGACCGAGATGGAGACGAAGAGGCGGTCGTCGCCGTAGGCCGAGGGGGGCGCGAGCGGCTCGCCCGCGACGGGGACGACGCCCTTCCCCTCCTTGCCCGTGCTCTCGGCGATGAGCTGTTCGACCCAGAGGCCGAACGACTCGACCTTCGGGTCGGCGACGATGGTCAGCTTGTCGCGGCCGGCCCGCGCGCACTCGCCGATGATGGCGCCGAGCCGCGCGCCGGGGTTCTCGCCCGCCGGCACGACCTGCGAGCAGGCGTGGACGACGCGCTCGGCGCGGTCGAGCAGCTTTTTAACGTCGAGCCCCATCAGCGCCGCAGGGACCATGCCGAAGTAGGAGAGCGCCGAGTAGCGCCCGCCGATGTCAGGCGGGTTGAGGAAGACGCGCTTGAACTTGTCGCGGGCGGCGTCGGCCTCCATCTTCGTGCCGGGGTCGGTGACGGCGACGAAGTTCTCGCCCGGGTTCTCCTTGACCTTGCCGACCTCGCCGAACCAGTAGCGGTAGAACATCAGCGGCTCGGTCGTCGTCCCCGACTTCGACGAGACGACGAAGAGCGTGCGGGCCGGGTCAATCTTGTCCCTGAACCCGGCGACCGTGTCCGGGTCGGTCGAGTCGAGCACGAGCAGTTCCGGAAAACCCTCCTGGCGGCCGAACGTGCGGCGCAGGACCTCGGGCGCGAGCGACGAGCCGCCCATGCCGTTCAGGACGACGTGGCTGAAGCCGCGCTCGCGGACGCGCGCGGCGAAGGCGACGAGGTCGTCCGCGACGCCCACCATCTGGCCGGCGACCGTCAGCCAGCCGAGCGAGTTATTGATGATGGTCTGGTGCCCCTCGTCGGACTTCCAGAGTGCGGCTTCCTTACGCCAGACGCGGCGCATCACGTCGCCCTTTTCGGCTTCCCTGATGGCCGCACTCACCGCGTCAGCGTATTTTCCCAGGCTTGCGCTCACCCTGTCGTTGATGCCCGAGAGCAGCGCGCCGCGCTTGGCCTCGATGGACTCGACGAGCGTGTCGAACGAGCCGACGAAGGCCGCGAGGCCGTCGCGCTGGAGCTTCTCGGTCACGGCCTTGAGGTCAATCCCGACCTCGGCCAGCTCGCCGATGAGCGCGCGGCACTCGTCCAGCCCCTCTTCGAGCGTGGCGGCGACGCGGCCGTGGTCGCGGATGGCCGTGTAGGTCGCCGGCGGGACGGTGTTGACCGTCTCGGGGCCGATGAGGTTGTCCACGTAGAGCACGTCGGAGTAGTTCGGGTTCTTCGTCCCCGTCGAGGCCCACAGGCAGCGCTGGAACTGCGCGCCGCGCGACCGCAGGTCGGCGAAGCGCTCGCCGTGGAACAGCTCCTTGTACTTCTGGTAGGCGAGCTTCGCGTTGGCGACGGCCGCGCGCCCGCACAGGCGTTCGAGCCGCGCCTTCTCCGCGGGGTCGGCGGCGTGGCGCGCCTTGTATTCGAGGTCGGCGTCAATCGCCGTGTCCACGCGCGAGACGAAGAAGCTGGCGACCGAGGCGATGTGGTCAACGTGCTTCCCCTCGGCCGCGCGCCGCTCCAGCCCGCGGATGAACGCCTCGGCCACCTGCGCGTAGTTCTCGATGGAGAAGATCATCGTGACGTTGATGTTGACGCCGCGGTAGATGGACTCCTCGATGGCGGGCAGGCCCTCCTGCGACGCCGGAATCTTTATCATCACGTTCCTGCGCCCGACGCGCTCGAAGAGGCGCGCGGCCTCGTCTATCGTCCCCCGCGTGTCGTAGGCGAGCTTGGGGTTGACTTCGAGGCTGATGTAGCCGTCGAGCCCGTCGGTCCTGTCGTAGACGGGGCGGAGCGCGTCGGCCGCGTTGGCGATGTCCTCGACGACGAGGTCCTCGTAAATCTCGGCGACGCCCTTGCCCTCGCGGACGAGGCGGCTGAGCTGCTCGTCGTAGTCGGTCGAGCCGGTGATGGCCTTCTCGAAAATGGTCGGGTTGGAGGTGACGCCGCGCAGGTCGTCCTCCTCGATCTTCTTCTTCAGGTCGCCGGTCGTGAGCATCGCGCGGCGGATGTTGTCGTACCAGATTGACTGGCCGAGCTTCATGATTTCGACGAGACGGTTGCTCATTGGCGCTCTCCTCGGACGGGGTAAAAATGAAAGGGCCGGGCGCCGCGAAAACGTCCCCCGGCCCGGCTCGCTCCCGGAGGCCGGGGCGGCGAAAGAACTGGCCCCGCCGGCGACTCCGAAGTCAAAGCGTTGGGGGCGCGGGGCCTCGGCCGCGGCTGCCGCCGCGCCGGGCGAAGGGGCCCGGCGAACCCCCGTCAAACGACGCTGTTAGAAAGTGGCCGGATACTATCACAGGATTTCTGACGCCGCCAACGAACGCGCGCGCCGCCCGCCCGGGCGCGCCCCGGAAACGGAGCCGCCCGCCGGCGCTGTTCGTCGCGCGGGCGGGCGGCTCGGGCCGGGGTTTTCGTGCGCGCGCGTGCGGCCGCCCCGCGGCCGCTCAGGGCGCGAAGGAGGCGGCCTGCGCGGCGAAGCGCGAGTCCTCCATCCGCACGCCGTAGGTGACGGTCATCACGTTCTGCTCCTCGACCTGCCGGTCGCCCTCGTAGAGCACCGAGCGGTAGGGGACGAGCGTGCCCTGGACGAGGCGGTAGTTGTGGAACGTGCGCCTGTACTTGACGGGCGCGCCGCCGCCCGCGGCCGCCTCGTCGTATTCGAGCCAGAGGATGCGCGCCGTCTTCGAGCTGACGTAGTAGCGGGTCGCGCGCCCCCCCTTGTCCGTCATCTCCAGCACCCAGAGGTCGAGCCCCTTCTGGCTCTCCTTGCCGTTGTACTTGAGCGTCCCGCCGTTCTCCTTGTAGCGCAGCAGCGCGTCGATGCCGTGCGCGCGCTCGGAGAGTATCTGGCTGACGTCCTCCTGCTTGGGCGTGAAGGGCGTCCCGCGCAGCAGCCCCGTCACGCGGCCGTCGCTGAAGACGAGCGAGTACTCCAGCGAGGACATCCGCTGGTCGAGCCTGACCTTGTCCTTGTCGGAGGTGTCGCCGCGCTTGAAGGCGCGCTCGTAGGTGATCTCTTCGGGGCGGCCGTCCGACGCCGTGCGCGTGATTTTGCCGCGCTCGACGCCCGTCCGCCGAATCTGCTGGAGCCCCTCGCGCGAGCCGTAGACGAGGACGACCGTCTCGGCTATCTGCTCGGGCGTCGGGTTGTTGGGGTCGGCCTTGACCGGCTTGGGCGGCTCCTGCTTCTTCGGCCGCTCGGTTCTGGCCGCGTCGCCGCCCCCCTCCTGCGCGGCGGCCGCGCCGGCGGTCAGGGCGGTCGCCAGCGCGCACACCAAAAAGCGTCGTAACACTGAGTTATTCTCCATTCCTGAGTTGATTCCCCGGCGTCGCGGCCGCCGGGCGCCGCGCCTGAGGAGAGGTCTGGCGGCCGTCTTGCAGCGCCGGATTGTAACACAACAGCCCGGCCCGCGCCCCGGCCGGGGGCGCGCCGCGAGTCCAAAACAATTGATGCCAATTGACTTGCGCCGGATGCCCGCCGCGTGCGTTGACAGGGACGGACGCGAGCCTGTAGAGTCCTGTGTTTTCATCAAGTCCCGAATGCCCGGAGTCCGAAGCCGTGCGGCGCGGACGGGGCGCGGAAGGCGCCGCCCCTCCCCCGGACTTCGGACTCCCGGACTACATTTGAAAGGACATCGAACCGTGAAAAAAGTAGGACTCCTGGTCGGCCGCGAGCGCACCTTCCCCGCCTCGCTCATCGAGAGCATCAACGAGCGCGGGGGCGGCGACGTCGTCGCCGAGTTCGTCAAGGTGGGCGGCGTGCGCCACGAGGGGGAGATCGGCTACGACCTCATCATCGACCGCATCTCGCACGAGGTGCCCTTCTACCGCGCCTTCCTCAAGCGCGCGGCGCTCGAAGGCGCCGTCGTCATCAACAACCCCTTCTGGTGGTCGGCCGACGACAAGTTCTTCAACTTCTCGCTCGCCACTAAGCTCGGCGTCGCCATCCCCCGGACGGTGCTCCTCCCGCAGAAGGCCTACATCCCCGGCATCACCGGCGAGTCGCTGCGCAACCTCGAGTTCCCGCTCGACTGGCAGGCCGTCGCCGACTACGTCGGCTTCCCCGCCATCCTCAAGCCCTTCGACGGCGGCGGCTGGAAGAACGTCTCGCGGGTCAACAGCCTCGAAGAGCTTTGGAAGGTCTACGACACGACCGACACGCTCTGCATGACCTTGCAGGAGATGATTGACTGGGACCAGTTCGTGCGCTGCTACTGCATCGGGCAGGACGAGGTGATGATCATGCCCTACGACCCGCGCAAGGGCTACCTGTCGGGCGAGCAGTACGTCCACAACCCGACCTACCTCTCGGCCGACCTGGCGGCGCGCGTCGGGCAGGACGTGCTGACGCTGAACCGCGCGCTCGGCTACGACATCAACACCGTCGAGTTCGCCATCAAGGACGAAATCCCCTACGCCATAGACTTCATGAACCCCGCGCCCGACGCCGAGCTGGCCTCGGTCGGCGAGTTCTACCACAACTGGCTGACGCGGGCCGTCACCGACCTCGTCTTCCGCCGCCTCTCGGAGCCGCGCGGCGAGGCGCGCTACCGCTGGGACGCGATGCTCGACCCCGCCGGCGCGCGGCAGACGGGGACGCAGACCTTCGCCGCCGCCGCGACGGCCGCGCAGACCGCCGCCGACGCGCTCCCGCAGGCCGTGCGCGACCTGCCCGGCACCGTCGTCGAGACGGTGACGGACTTCCTCGGCCAGGCGACGGGCGTCGTCTCCGGCATCGTCGGCGCGGTCACCGACGCGGCCTCGTCCGACGACCCGCAGCCCGACCCGCAGGCCGCCGACGACCACTCGCAGGACGACCACTCGCAGAAGGCCGCCGCCAGACGCGCGCGCGCGGCCGCTCCCTCCCCCTCCAGGAAGGGCGCGGCCAAGGGCGCGTCGAAGCGCCCCGCCGCGACGCGCTCAAGGAAGTCTCCCGGCGAAGGGCCGGGCGAGAACTGAGCCGCGGCTCTTCCGGTAAACTTTTCGTAAAGTAGAAAAAGCGAGGAGGGCGACCTTTCGTGGGTCGCCCTCCTCTTTTTACGCGCGTCCGCTTCGCTTATCTGCACGCGCCCGCGCGTGAAGGCGCGCGGCCCCCCTGGCGAGGTGGGCCGCGCGCCTT
>DASVUF010000086.1:0-21506 GCA_036387195.1 Pyrinomonadaceae bacterium
GGGGGGGCGCGGGCGCCCCGCGGGGGGGACGAGCAAGGGCGCGCTCCTCGTCGGCGCGGGGATTCTGCTGAGCCGCATCGTCGGCCTCGTCCGCCAGCGCGTCTTCGCCTACTTCCTCGGGACTTCGGACGCGATGGACGCCTTCAACGCCGCGTTCCGCATCCCCAACTTCCTACAGAACGTCTTCGGCGAGGGCGCGCTCTCGGCCTCGTTCATCCCGGTCTACGCGCGCCTGCTCGCGCACGCCGACGAGGAGGAGGCCGACCGCGTCGCCTGGGCCGTCTTCACCATCCTCGCGCTTGTCGTCTCCTTGCTCGTCGTCGTCGGCGTCCTCTCCGCGCCGCTGCTGATTGACGCCATCGCGCCCGGCTTCGAGGGCGAGAAGCGCGCGCTCACGCTGCGGCTCGTCCAAATCTTCTTCCCCGGCGCGGGGCTCCTCGTGCTCTCGGCGTGGTGCCTCGGCGTGCTCAACAGCCACCGCCGCTTCTTCCTCTCCTACACCGCGCCGGTCATCTGGAACCTGACGCTCATCGCGGCGCTCGCGTGGGCGGGCTGGCCCGCGCGGCAGACGCCGCTCTCCGACCTCGGCGCGTGGGGGGGCGTGGCGGCCTTCGCGGCGTGGGGCTCGGTCGTGGGGAGCGCGTTGCAGTTCGCGGTTCAGCTCCCGACGGTGCTCCTGCTCATCACGCGCGCGCGCATCGCGCTCCGGCTCGGCGACGAGAACGTGCGGACGGTCATCCGCAACTTCGTCCCCGTCTTCGTCAGCCGCGGCGTCGTGCAGATAAGCGCCTACGTGGACGCGTGGCTGGCGAGTTGGCTGGGCACGGGCGCCGTCGCCGCGCTCGGCTTCGCGCAGAGCCTCTACACGCTGCCCGTCAGCCTCTTCGGGATTTCGGTGTCGGCCGCCGAGCTGCCCGAGATGGCGAGCGCCGCCGGCGGGCAGACCGACGAGGTGGCCGAGAAGCTGCGCACGCGCCTCGACGCCGGCCTGCGACGCATCGCGCTCTTCATCGTCCCTTCGGCCGTCGGCATCCTCGCGCTCGGCGACGTGATGGTCGGCGCGCTCTACCAGAGCGGGGCCTTCGGGCGCGACCAGACCGTCTACGTCTGGGCCATCATCGCCGGCTCGGCCGTCGGGCTGCTGCCCTCGACCTTCGGCCGGCTCTACGCCTCGACCTTCTACGCGCTGCACGACACGCGGACGCCGCTGCGCTTCGCGGCGCTGCACGTCGGGCTGGCGACCGTGCTCGGCTACCTGTTCGCGCTGCCGCTGCCGCCGGCGCTCGGGCTCGACCCGCGCTGGGGCGCGGTCGGCCTGACGCTCTCGGCCGGGCTCGCCGGCTGGGCCGAGCTGATACTGCTCAGGCGCAAGCTCAACGCGCGCATCGGGCGGACGGCCGTCCCCCTCTCCTACGCCGCCAAGCTGTGGGCGTCGGCGGCGGCGAGCGCGGCGCTGGCGTGGGGGCTCCGGCTGCTGCTCGGCCCCGCCCACCCCATCATCCTGGCGGCGCTCGTGCTGACGCCCTTCGGGCTCGTCTATTTCGCGCTCACCTCCCTGTGGGGGCTGCCCGAGTCGCGCGCCGTCGTCGGGAGGTTCACGGGCCCGCTGCTGCGGCGTCTGCGCTGAACCGTACTTAAGTCTATCGCGAATCGGGGTTTATAAGTTTCCCGTTGACCCCGCCGGGCGTTTTCTGTAAGCTCCGCGCAACCCTTTTTTTCTGGAATGACTTCGCCATTGTCCGTCTTGTTGTGACAGGACAAAGGCTAACAGACTGACACGATAAGCCAGTTGCGGGCGTCAGAACCTCGTAGCCGCATTGCTCCACCCCGACGCAGCAGCGCGGGACTTCGACAAACACTTTTGACGGGGGGATGAGGTAAACATGTTTAGAAAAGCTTTGCTCACCACGGCAGCCACCATCGCGATGTTCGCTCTCAGCTCGGTCGCCCGCGCCGACTCCGTAGGGTTCGGCCCGGGACAGTTCGGCAGCACCGCCACGGTGTCCAACTATTCGCTTAGCGGGAACACCTTCACCTTCACCCTGACGAACACGTCCTCGACGGGTTCCATCACGGGGGTCGGCTTCAACCTGCCGGGCACCAACCGCGGCGCGTTCACGCTGACGACGACCAGCGACTCCGACTTCAAGCTCGCCAACGAGGTCAAGGCGCAGGCCGGCGGCCAGCAGGTCACCTCGACCTACGACTTCGCGCTGTTGACCGGCAAAAACTTCGGCGGCGGCAACGTGGCCCAGGGGCTCAACTCGGGTCAGAGCGGGACGTTCACCATCTCCGGCAACTTCTCCGGCCTGACGGCCGAGCAGATCGCCCGCGCCATCGCGCTCCGCTTCCAGGGCATCAACCCCGGCGATCAGAGCGAAGTCATCGGGGCCAACCCCGGCGCGGTTCCCGAGCCCATGACGATGCTGCTCTTCGGCACCGGCCTGGCCGGCGTCGCCGCCCGCGCCCGCCGCCGCCGCGCCAGCAAAGCCTAAACCCTTTAGAGACTGAGGCTGCGCCGCGCGCACGCGTCGCGCCGGAAGCAAAGCGAGGCCGCGGGAGAGAAGTCTCCCGCGGCCTTTCGATTTCCTTACCCTTTGCCTTCCCCGGGCGGCCGGCCGCTCCCGCCCGGCGGGGGGTTCCGGAAGCCCTCTCCGCCCGTCGCGTAACAAAGATTTAGCTTTACATTTTTTCCGGAAGTGGTTAAATTCCTTTCCACTTTTCTGAAAGCGCCGGATAATTGAGCCTTTACTCGCTACATCGGAATCTAACGAGTTTCGGATTTCCGGCGAATGGCTAAATGCCCCAGTCGGTCGCCGGCGACGATTCGGCCTTGTACCACGGTCTTTTACGCAAGCGGTGTCGGAATGTGCGGTTTCCTGACGCCCTTCGGTGCGCGCAGGCGAGCGGCCCCGCTCCCGCGCCTCTGGCCGTACGACTCAGAGGAGTGCAAAAGAACAAGTCTCGGGAAGGAACGACGGAGGAACCCTACACTATGACAAACAGAATTCTAGCGATGGTCAAACCGCTCGCACTCAGCATCTTCGCCATCGCCATCCTCGCCCTCGCTCAGGGTGAGGCGCGCGCCGACGAGGTGTTCATCGCGGGCGGGACTAACGGCTGCTTCGGCGCGGGCTGCACGCCCGGCGCTTCGAGCACCTTTCTCGGCCTGACTTACTCCAACTCCGCTTTCGCGGGCACGACGGCCAACGGCTTCCGCGGCCTCGGCGGCAACCCCGCCCCGGGGGCGAACTTCAACAACCTCGGCTCGGTCTCGCTGAGCACGGCGCCGAACTCCTACAACGGGCAGACCTTCACCCTCCAGGTGACGTTCAGCGCCCCGCAGGGCATCAACGGCTCGAACCAGGCCACTTTCGTCGCCACGCTGACCGGCACCGTCCGCAGCGACAACCAGGGCGGCGTCTTCCTGGACTTCAACAACACGCCGATTCTGTTCACGTTCACCGACCCGACCTGCGAGCCGGACCCGACCGGCGGCGTCCCCGGCCAGCAGACCACCTGCGGCACGGGCTCCTTCTTCTTCAGCGTCAACGACACGGCGATTGACCCGGGCCAGACCGTGGCCATCACCGGCCAGATCACCGGCGCGCAGCAGACCACCGTCCCCGAGCCGGCGACGATGATTCTGCTCGGCACCGGCCTGACGGGCATCGCGGCCGCCGCGCGCCGCCGCCGCAACCGTTCCGCGAACTAGACTTCTCCGTTCGGACAAGTTCCTGGAAGAGCCGGGTCGAGCGACAGTTCGACCCGGCTTCTCTTTTCCACACTGCCCGCCGCCCCCTCCCAAAATTCCCTCCCGAAATTTTTTTGCACCCGCCGAAAATTTTTCTGGAGGCAAAACTCCATTCAACATTTATGTGAGATACAACAAAACGGGAAGCTCGGCGAGGCGGTTGGCGTAGCGGCAGACGAGGGGTGGCGGCGGCGAGGGCGCAGGCGGCGCCTTTTTTTATTTTGGCCTCTTTCTCCCCGAGACTCCCGCGCGCGGCCCGAGCCGGCGCGCTTCCCTCCCGCGAACACAGTCCGTGCTATCATCCCGGCTCGTGAGAAAGATTCTGACGGCAGCCGAGATGCGCGATGTTGACCGCCTGACGACGGAGCGGTACGCCGTCCCTTCCCTGCTGCTGATGCAGGCCGCCGCGGACGCCTCCGTTCGCGAGATAGCGGCGCACTTCTCACACGACCTCCGGGGAAAAACCTTTCAAATCCTGTGCGGGCGCGGCAATAACGGCGGCGACGGCGCGGCGCTGGCGCGCTCTCTCTGGGCGGCGGGCGCGCGCGCCGACGTCGTCCTCTTCGGGCGCGCGGAGGAGACGAAGGGCGACGCGCGCGCGAACTTCGAGATCGTCCGCCGCCTGTCGAGTTTCGACGCCGGGTCGGGCGACCGGCCGCCGCCGCTCACCTTCGTCGAATGCGCGGACGTCGCCGCGTGGGAGGCCGTGGCGAGCGCGGCCCGCGGCTACGACGTCATCGTGGACGCGCTGTTCGGGACGGGGCTCACGCGCCCGCTCGAAGGCGTCTTCGCTCAGGTGGTCGCGCACCTCGAACTGCTGCGCGGAGCGCGCCGGCACGCGGGGGGCGCGGCGCCGCTTTTCGTCTCGCTCGACCTCCCTTCGGGTCTGAACGCGGACTCGCCCGCGCCGCCCGGCCCGGCCGTCCGCGCGGACGTGACCGTCACCTACACCGCCCCGAAGCCTGCGAACGTCCTGCCGCCGGCGCTCGACTTCGGCGGCCGGCTCGCGGTCGCGGACATCGGCTCGCCGCTGCCCCTCGTTGACGAAGCGCCGTCGAAGCTCTTTCTCGTCGAGGCCGAGGACGCGCGCGGCTGGCTCAGGCGAACCCGTTACACGCCCGACTCTTACAAGAACACGCACGGGCACGCGCTGGTCGTCGGGGGCTCGCGCGGGATGACCGGGGCGGCCGTGCTGTGCGCGGACGCGGCGATGGCCTCGGGCGCGGGGCTCGTCACGCTGGCCGCGCCCGCGTCGGCGATGCCGGCCGCCGCGGCGCGTCTGACGCCGGAGGTGATGACGGTTCCGCTGAAGGAGACTGAGGCGGGGGCCGTCAGCGCGGAGGCGTCGGCGCAGTTGGAGGGGCTTCTGGGGCGCGCGGCCGTCGTCGCCGTGGGGTGCGGGCTCACGCGCGAGTCCGAATCCACGCGCCGGTTCGTGCGCGAGATGGTCGAGCGGCGGCGGACGCCGGTCGTCGTGGACGCCGACGGGCTGAACGCGCTCGCGCCCTGGCCCGCGGACTTGCGCGGCTCGCGCGAGGCGCCCGTCGTCCTGACGCCGCACGTCGGCGAGATGACGCGGCTGCTCGGGGCGTCCGACGCCCCCGCGCCGGGCGAGCGGGCGCGCGTCGTCGCGGAGTTCGCCGCGGCCCACGGCCTTCTGGTCGTCCTCAAGGGCGCGCGCTCGCTCGTAGCCGCGCCCGACGGCCGCGTCTTCGTCAACCCGACGGGCAACGCGGGGCTGGGCACGGCCGGCTCGGGCGACACACTGACGGGCGTCGTGGCCGGCTTCCTCGCGCAGGAGTTCGCGGGGGGGAGGCAGGACGCGCTGGCGGCGGCGCTCGCGGCCGTTTACGTGGCGGGGCTCGCGGGCGACCTGACGGCGCGCGAGTTGGGGATGCGGACGATGGTCGCGTCCGACGTCAGGCGGCGCCTGGGCGCGGCCGTGCGCGCGCTCGACCCGGAAGGAGAGACGCCTTGAACGCGGCCACGCCTGAAGACGCGAACGCCCCGGGGACGGGCGAGACAGTCGAGACGGGGGTCTGGACTTCGGGCGCGCCCGAGGAGACTTTCGAGGCGGGCCGGCGCGTGGGCGAACGCCTGCGCGGCGGCGAGATTCTGCTTTTGAGCGGGACGCTCGGCGCCGGCAAGACGGTCTTCACAAAGGGGCTGGCCGCCGGGCTCGGCCTCGACCCGGCCGAAGTCTCAAGCCCCTCCTTCACGCTCGTCAACCGCCACGCCGAAGGCCGCCTCGTCCTCTACCACCTCGACCTTTACCGACTGGCGGAAGGCCCGGGGGCGGCGCACGCCGTCGAGCTGGACGAGTTGCTCGCGGACGAGCGCGCCGTCATCGTCATCGAGTGGGCCGAGCGCATGGGGCGCTACCCGCTGCCGCCGCCGGTCTGGCGCGTCTCCATCGAGGGCGACGGCGAAGACCCGCGCCGCATACGCATCGAGCGCGCCGGCGGCGCCGAAAGCTGAAGACGACGCCGGCGGCGGCCCGCGCGTCCTCCGCGCCCCGCCGCCGGCTGTGTTAAATTGAGGTTCGACAACGAAGTCTTTAACAGCAAGGAGAAACTGAACATGCCTTACTCTGAAATCCTGATCAAGCCGATGCGCGAAGACCTGACGAACATCGGCGTCGAGGAGACGCGCACGCCCGAAGAGGTCGAGCAGGCCATCCGCGAGGCGAAGGGCACACTGCTCGTCGTCGTCAACTCGGTCTGCGGCTGCGCCGCGGGCAAGGCGCGCCCCGGCGTCGCGCTCGCGCTCCGGAACCAGGCGAAGCCCGACCGCTCCATCACGGTCTTCGCCGGCGCGGACATCGAGGCGACGGCCGCGGCCCGCGAGCACTTCGCGCCCTACCCGCCGTCCTCGCCGCAAATCGGCCTCTTCAAGGACGGCCGGCTCGTCTTCATGCTCGAACGCCACCAGATAGAGAACAAGTTCGCCGAGCAGATAGCCGACGAACTCACACAAGCCTTCGACCGCTTCTGCACGCCCGCCGGCGCGGCCACGGCCTAAAGAAGGACTGAGCGCCGAGTGCCGAGGACCGAGTTGAAAGACGAGCTTTGTCTTCCACTCGGCGCTCAGCCCTCGGCGCTCGGCGCTTCTCTTCCCCCGATGTATCTCTCTCTCGACACGCCCGTCCTGAAGCTTTCGGAGCAGGGCATCGCGCGGATGGGCGCGCAGACGGCGCGGCGGCTGGCGCTCGCCCTGGCGAACGTCGCCGGCAAGCGGGACGCGGCCGAGGTCACGGTCGAAGACCTCCTCAACTACCTGCCGATGCGTTACGAGGACCGCTCCAACCTCGCGCGCATCGCCGACCTCGGCAACGGCGTCGAGGCGTCTTTAGACCTCTACGTGCGCGTCGCCGGCGGGTTCCAGGTCGGCAAGAACCGCGGGCCCAAGGCGCCGCCGCTTTACATCTTCGAGGTGACGGCCGACGACCCTGAGAAGACGGGCCGGCCGGTCGTCGTCAAGTGGTTCGTCTCCGGGCGTCAGGCCCCGCGCATCGTCGCCTATCACCGGCAGCGTTTCCAGCGCGGCGCGCGCTTCATCGCCTTCGGCAGGTGGGAGTGGGACGCGCGCAGCAACAGCTACGCGCTCATGCTCGCCAAGCCGGACGAGTTGGAGATGCTGCCCGGCACGTACGCCCCGCCCGAGAACGCGCTCATACGGCTCGCGGAGCAGTCGGAGGGCGAGGCGGGCGGCGCGCGCTTCGTCAACCGCGGCGGCGACGCGGGCGGCCTTAACGGCGGCGGCGCCGACGGCGAGCACGGCGCCGAAGACGCGGACGACGAGGCGTCGGAAGAGGGCGGCGTTGACGAGGTGACCGACCCGGCGCTCGCGTCCATCCACGTCGCGCGCCGCGTCCCCGTCTACCGCAAGCTCGGCGAGTTCCGCACCAAGCGCCTGCGCGAGATAGTCCACGCCGTCCTCGCGCGCCTGGGCGACGAAGCTTTCGAGGAGACGCTGCCCCCCGAGCTTATCGAGCGCCAGCGCCTCGCCTCGCGCGCCGACGCCACGCGCCGCATACACTTCCCCGCCGACGACGCGCCGCTCGCCGACTACGAGCGCGCGCGCAGCCCCGCGCACCTGCGGCTCATCTTCGAGGAGTTCTTCTGGGTCGCGCTCGCCATCGGGCTGCGGCGCGACGAGCGCGTCAAGGAGCCCAAGGGCGCGCTCATCGAGGTCACGCCGCTCGTGCGCGAGCGCATCATCGCCGTCCTGCCCTTCTCGCTCACGGGCGCGCAGGAGCGCGCCGTCACGCGCATCCTCGAAGACATGCAGTCGGACGTGCCGATGAACCGGCTGCTCCAGGGCGACGTCGGCAGCGGCAAGACGGCCGTCGCGCTCCTCGCCATGCTCGCCGCCATGGAGAACGGCTACCAGGCGGCGCTCATGGCGCCGACCGAGATTCTGGCCGAGCAGCACGCGCGCAACATCAGGCGCATGCTCGCGCTCACGCCCTACCGCGTCGAGCTGCTGACGGGCTCGCTCAGGGCCGCCGAGAAGCGCCGCCTTCAGAAAGACCTGGCCGGCGGCGACATCCACGCCGCCGTCGGCACGCACGCGCTCATCCAGGAGGCGGTCGCGTTCGACAAGCTCGGCCTCGTCGTCATAGACGAGCAGCACCGCTTCGGCGTCCTCCAGCGCGCCGCGCTGCGCGAGCGCGGCTTCAACCCGGACGTGCTGGTGATGACGGCCACGCCCATCCCGCGCTCGCTCGCCATGACGGTCTACGGCGACCTCGAAGTCTCGGTCATAGACGAGCTGCCGCCGGGCCGCACCCCCATCAAGACGGTCGTCGTCGGCGAGGAGAAGCGCGCCGGCGTCTACAAAGGCATCGAGCGCGAGGTGCGCGCCGGCCGCCAGGCGTACGTCGTCTACCCGCTGGTCGAAGAGTCGGAGAAGATGGACCTGAAGGACGCCACGCGCATGTACGAGCATCTGCGCGACCGCGTCTTCCCGCACTTCTCCATCGGCCTGCTCCACGGGAAGATGAAGGCGGCCGAGAAGGAGGAGGTGATGCGCCGCTTCGTCGCGGGCGAGACGCAGGTGCTCGTCGCGACGACCGTGGTCGAGGTCGGCGTGGACGTCCCCAACGCCTCCGTCATGGTCGTCGAGCACGCCGAGCGCTTCGGCCTCTCGCAGCTCCACCAGTTGCGCGGGCGCGTCGGGCGCGGCGCGGAGGCCAGCTACTGCGTGCTGGTGGCGTCGGACAAGCAGACCTCGGTCGCGCAGCAGCGCCTCGGCATCATGGAGGAGACTTCGGACGGCTTCCGCATCGCCGAGAAGGATTTGGAGATACGCGGCCCCGGCGAGGTGATGGGCACGCGCCAGTCCGGCGTCCCGACCTTCCGCGTCGGCAACCTCGTCCGCGACCTCCACATCCTCGAAGACGCGCGCCGCGAGGCCGAGCACTACCTCACCACGCGCCGCCACACGCGCGAGACCTCCCGCCTCGTCGCGCGCGTGCGCGCCGACGCGCGCTTCGGCCTCGCCGCCATCGGCTGACGTTTTTTTGCCCCGCGTGGAAGCGGCCGCGCGCCGCAAGTCTTGAAGCCGCACGGCCCGCGTCGGGCCGGGGCCGTCTAAACAGCGAGTGGGAGGCTCTACCGCGTTGAAAGTGATTCGGAAGGTGTTCGCCGTCGGCTATTCGGGCACGATCATTCTTTTCGTCTGCTGCGGGCTGGCGCTCATCGTCTTCGCGGCGATGGGGCTGTGGCACGGGCTCGACCCGGCCGCGGCGCTGCCGCTGCGCGAGCGCTTCAACTCGGTGCTTGAGAGCATCGGGCTGCTGACCATCGCGGTCGTCGCGCTCGAACTGGGCCAGACCGTGCTGGAGGAGGAGGTGAGGCGCGAGGCGCACGTCAGCTCGCCGACGCGCGTGCGGCGCTTCCTCTCGCGCTTCATGGTCGTCGTCGTCGTCGCGCTCGCCATCGAATCACTCGTGTCCGTCTTCGAGCTGGCGCACGAAGACCCCTCCCGCCTCCCCCAGGCCGCCTCGATCGCCGCCGCCGCCGGCGTCCTCCTCGCCGCCTGGGGCGTCTTCATCCGACTCAACAAGAGCGCCGAAGAGCTTGAGCCCGAAGCCATGGAGCGCACCAAGCGCGAGGACGCCAAGTTCGACGAATGACCCCGCGCCCCCGCCGTCCGCCGCCCCGCGACAGCCGGCGCCCCGGCCCCCGCGTACGAACCCGCGCGCGCGACTCACGCGCCCCCAAATAACGATTGAGTTTCATCCCGGGCAGCGGTAAAACTGCGCCTTACACCTGAGCGGCTCGCGCGACGCGGTTAAAACAGGCCACAGGCCAACAAATACCGGATGACGGGGACTAACTGTAGTTAGATTCCTGCTAATGAGACTAGTGTGATGAACATACCCACAGGATTCGACCATATAGAGATGCTCGAAGCTTTGGCTGTGAAGACACGGCAAGAATCAATCGCCGTTGAAATGGAACAGCCGACAGAGCTTAAGATGATTGGCACCTCCCTCTCTGCTCTATACCAAGCTGCTACCTGTCATCAGAAGTGCCATGGAGGTCCGCACATCCTTGAAGCGTTATCTGGCAGGACATACAACCTCGGAGTATCTGCCTACATACTCATCACTAGAGGATTCTATGATGAGGCTCTTAATTTAGTTAGAAGCTTGGGCGAAATATCCAACCTCATTACATTATCCGTTGTTGATAAGGCTGGAATACGTGAATGGCTTAGTTCGGATAAAAAGACCCGAATGAAAAAATTCAGTCCAGCCCAAGTTCGCCGGGCTCTTGAGCGCCAAGGACGCCATCTAATGCTTGCTGATGGCGATTGGTACTCGCGTTTCTGCGAGACTTATACTCACGTTACCCCTGAAACGAAGCCGAATGTTCATAACGACGCCGGCCTACCCTACGTCGGAGGGGTGTATCAAGAAGATGGCCTCAGAAATTCCCTTGGAGAATTAGCAACCGCTCTAGGGGTTATTGCCTTAATGGTTAGTAAGTATGTAGGTCTTGAAGAGTTATTCGATGAGCTTTCCAGCATTGTAGATACTGCGGAAAGGTAGGTTGCGACGACCGGAATCTAACAAAGGCGTGCACCCGACTGCCGACACGACGATTATCATGATTTTCAATCCGGCTGGCGGTCGGGTATATGTTAGGCGTTAGGCGCACCCATCTATCTGCGCGATGATTAGCGCGTAGGGATTCCCCCTCTTTCGAGAGCTGCGTTGATAAGGTTAAGCGGCTCGTCGTGCGGCTTCAGGTTGCCTTCCAGTGAGAGAACGTAGAGTCTGAGCGCGGCTTTGTGCGCGTCGGTGTAGGGGTAAAGTAGCGCGATGCTGGAGAGCAGCGCCCTGCTTGCCTCCGCCGCCCCTTCCGGGCCGCTGTCAATTGCTCGCTTAATCCTGAAGAGGAGGCGCGCTAAGCATTCGACGGCGGCTGCGTCCTGACACAAAGCGGGCTCAAGAATCGCGGTCCAATCTTCTTCATCCACAAGTGGGGCTACTGGTTGATGTCCCATCATCAATTAATACGCTCATGCTAGTTCGGCATGTACACCATAGGCCAGTTTTGCATATCCGTCAACGTGCTCATATAACATGGCGGATGAAGAAGAAGGTGTACATTGCTCAACGTGGCCGGTTGGTCAGCCTCTTGCGTGAGATAAGAATTGAAGCCGGTCTGACGCAGATGGAGTTAGCTGTGCATATCGGAAGAGATCAGACTTTTGTTTCAAAGTATGAAAGCGGGCAGAGGCGGTTGGATGTGCTGGAGGTGCGCGAGATATGTCAGGCTGTAGGGAGCACGTTGGAGGAATTTGTCAAACGGTTAGAAAAGGCGCTGAAATAGGCGTGAAGTGATTCTCAGGAGCAAGGGCGCGTCCGCGGCGGCGGCGGGCGTTAACCGGCTTAGTAACAGACCAGAGATGAGGCGAAAAGTTGTGAGACATAGAGCGGCGGTCTTCCTTCTTCTAATCTTCTGCTTTGCGGGCGGCGCGCGCGCGCAGGAGGGGCCGGGGCTTTTCTCCAGGGTCGAGAAGGTCTTTCAGGAGAAGGAGCCCGCGTGGGAGGTTGAGCGTGTAAACAGGGGCGACGCTCCGGACCCCGCCAGGCGGAGCTACGTGTTCCGTTCGGAGGAGGGGCAGGCGTCCGTTGACGTGAGCGTCTGGGAGAAGGAGAAGGACGCGCGGGAGGCATTCTCCGCCACGGTCCTCTCCTTCGACGAGCGGATGGGCAGGAGGATGGAGAAGGCCGCCGTGCCGAAGCTGGGAGACGAGGGCCACATCTGGACTCACCCGGGGCGCACGGCGTGGCCCATGCTCATGTTCCGGAAGGGCAAGGTCAACGTGACGGTCTTCGCCCCCTCGGTGGAGGTGGCTAAAAGGTTTGCGCAACACGTCCTCGAGCAGATGCCCGCCGGCTAACGGCGGCCTGCGCACGGACGCAGGCGCTACGGCTCTCAAAGCCATTTGAGAGTTTGGGCGACGTTGACGCCGGGCGCGACGCCGGCGCTTACTCGAAGCGGCCTTCTCGTGAAAGGGGGGCTGTTCCGCGGAGCGGGCCCGTTATGAAGGAACACGCGCAGAAAGCGGACCGGCCCGGCGAACGGCCGGCGCCGTGCGTCGCGGCGCCCGACGCGGGCCGCGCCGTGGAGAGTCTCACGCGGCGCGCGCAAAGCCCGGCCGGGGGTCTGCTCGTCCGGCGGCCGCGCGGCGAAGGCGACGCAGGTCGAGGTGCCGAAGGTCGCGGCGCGCGCCCCGACGAGTCGGCGGCGCCGCGCCTCGCGCACGACTTCGGCCGGGTGAGCGTGCGCCCCGCGGCGGCGCCGCCGCCCGTGCTTCAGGCGAAGCTGACCGTGGGCGCTCGGGGCGACGCGTACGAGCAGGAGGCGGACCGCGTCGCCGAGCGCGTCGCCGACAAGCGCGAGCCGCGGCGCGAGTGCGCGTGCGGCGGCGAGTGTCCCGCGTGCGGGGGCGTGCGCGGCGCCGGGGGGCTTTTACAGACGAAGCCGGCCGCTTCGAACGACCCGGCCGGCTCGCCGGCGCCGCCGGTCGGTCAGGTGGTGCTGCGCGCGCCCGGCCAGCCGCTCGACGCCTCGACGCGCGCCTTCATGGAGCCGCGCTTCGGTTACGACTTCGCCCGCGTGCGCGTCCACGCCGACGAGCGCGCGGCCGAGTCGGCGCGCGCCGTGAACGCGCTGGCCTACACGGTCGGGCGTCACGTTGTGTTCGGGGCGGGGCGTTACGCGCCGTGGGGCGGCGAGGGGCGCAGGCTTTTGGCGCACGAACTGGCGCACGTCGTGCAGCAGGGCGGCGGCGGGGGCGAGCGCCTCTCAAGAGTCCCCGACGAGAGCGGCGCGCGCAAAGGCAGGTACAGCTTCTCGGCCAACTGCGGGTGGATAGACTGGGACCACGCAGACCCCGGGTTGACCGGCAACATGATCAGGCGCGTGCGGAAAGCCTCCGACGCCCTGGCCGCCGCGGCGGCCGGCGGCGCGCCCGCGACGGGCGAGTTGACCAGCCCCATAATGACCTCCACGCTGCCCGTCGTGGGGACGGTGCTCTCCAGCGCGTCCGTCAACGTCAGGCTGCTCCGCCCGCTCTCGGCCGACGAAGTGCTGGGCGTCGCCCTGAGCATCTTCAAGAGGCTGTCCCTCGTCTTCGAGGTGCAGCAGGAGTGGACGGACGCCATCGGCCACTCCTCCTTCTCGCAGGAAGACCTGCCCTCGAACCTCATCGGGTTCTACAGGGCGGCGCGCGGCTACAGCAGGGAGCAGGTCAGACAGTTCTGCGCGGCGGCGAGCGCCGAAGGCTCCGTGAACGAGTACAAGAGGAATCACGACTTTAGGCAGAATCGCAGCTTCGCGCCCGTAGGGGCGACGGGCCCGTGGCCCGCCGAGTTGTCGAACATTGACGACACGACGGCTTCCGCGCTGTACGAGATAACGAAGATTTCGGCGACGCAGGGCGGCGAGTCCGCGAGCTACTGCCCCATGTACCGCGTGGTTGGGACGATAGGCGAGGACGAGTCGGGCAACGGCGGCAAGACGTTCGCCGCGGCCGACAACCTGCGCGTCGTCCCGACGTACAGGTCGGAGGTGCGGGCGACCATCGGGCAGGCGCCCACGCGCATGATAGAGGTCGAGCCCAACAGCCAGCCGGACTTCCACACGTTCGCGCACCACGGCCTCAAGTCGCCCCTCTACGCGCCCGAGCACGCGCTCGTCTGCCTGAGCAGCCACGGCAAGCCGCTGTAGCCGCCGCCGCGGCGCGGGGGCCGTGGACGAAAATTGAGGGCCGGGGTCGTGGATTTAGGCCCCGGCCTTTTTAATTTCCGCGCCCGACCTTTGTATAATGCGTCGCCCGCCCCGAGACCCCGTGTGCAAGGCTTGAGGGACTGATTCCGATGCTCAAAACTCTGCAATGCCCTTCCTGCGGCGCGCCGCTCGAATACGACCCCGCCAGCGAGAGCGAGACCCTCCGCTGCCCCTTCTGCAACAGCCTGGCGGTGCTGCCCGCGCGCCAGCGGCAGGTGAACATCTCGTTCGGCCGGCAGGGGGGAAGGCCGAAGGGCTCGCCGGCCGTCGCGCTCGGCGTGCTGGCCGCGGTGCTGGCCGTCTCGGTCGGCGTCGTCATCTTCATCGTGGTGGCCATCAACCGCGCCACGTCGCGCGCGGCGCGCGTCTTCGACCCGCCGGGCGCGCGCACGACCCTCTACCCGCCGTCCGCGCCCACGCCCCCCGCGCGCCCGCCCGAGCCCAAGCCCTTCTTCGGCAGCGAGGGCATCGGGCCCGGCAACTTCAAGGACGCGCGCAGCATCGCCGTGGACGCCGAGGGGCGCATCTACGTCGGCGAGTACTCGGGCGGCCGCATACAGGTCTTCGACTCCGCGGGCAAGTTCCTCACGCAGTGGACGGCCGACCCGAAGATGCCCCTGCGCGGGATGACGGCCGACCGGCGCGGCGTCGTCTACGTCGTGCAGAAGGGCGAAATCTTCCGCTACGAGGGGCCGACGGGCAAGCCCCTCGGCTCGATGCGGCCGGGCGGCGGGCGCTTCGACGACGTGACGGCGACGCCCGACGGCGGGCTGGTCGCCTTCTCCTACCAGTCGCGCGACGACGTGGTGAGGATCAACCCGGCGGGCGAGGTCACGCAGACCATCAAGGCGGCCGTCAGCGGCCAGACCGACCGCAGCGAGCTGTCCATCCGCGTCGCCGCCGACGGGGCGGGCAACGTCTACGCGCTCGGCGAGTTCAACGACGCGGTCTTCAAGTTCTCGCCCGACGGGCGCTTCCAGACGCGCTTCGGCGGCGACGGCGACGAGCCGGGGCTGTTCCGCGCCCCCGACGCCATCGCGGTGGACAACCAGGGGCGCGTCTACGTCGCCGACTTCAAGGGCATACAGGTCTTCGACCCGAACGGCCGCTACCTCGGCCTCATTAACGTCAAGGGCGCCGCCTCCGGCCTCGTCTTCAACGACGCGGGCGAGTTGCTGGTCGTCGCGCGCACCGCCGTCTGGAAGTTCCCGCCCTTCGACAAGCGCTGAGGCGCCGCCGCGCCGCGCCGTGTTACATTCGCAGCCATGCGCGTAATCGCCGGACAGTACCGCGGGCGCGTGCTGAAGAACCCGCAGGGGATGCAGACGCGCCCGACCTCGGACCGCCTGCGCGAGACGCTCTTCAACGTGCTCGCGCCGCGGCTCGCGGGCGCGCGCTTCCTCGACCTCTGCGCGGGCACGGGCGCCATCGGCATCGAGGCGCTCTCGCGCGGCGCCGCCTTCGTCACCTTCGTTGACCGCGTCCACAAGATGTGCGGGCTCGTCGAGGAGAACCTCGACATGCTCGGCGTGCCCGAGGAGATGACCGAGGTCGTCAAGAGCGACGCGGCCGAGTACCTCAAGCGCACCAGCCGCAACGAGGGTCAGGAGTGGCGCGCGGGCTCCGAGCCGTGGGACGTCGTCTACTTCGACCCGCCCTACGCGTCCGACTACCTGCCGGTGCTGCGCGAGTTCGCGGCGCACGCCGCGGCGCTGCTGCGCGAGAGCGGCGTGCTCGTCGTCGAGCACCACCACAAGGCGCCGCTGCCCGAGGCGGCCGGCGGCTTGCGCCGCTGGCGCGTGCTCAAACAGGGCGACTCGGCGCTGAGCTTCTACGAGGCCGCCTGATTGACTCGCGGCCGCCGCGTGCGCCAAACTCCTGAAGCGAGAAGCCCCACTCCGCCTCAACAGCCTTCAAGAACAAGCTTCCGCGCGGGGTCGCCCGACGCGCGCGCGGCCGTGGAATCCGTTTCGTGATGGAGCAAACAGGCAAGGAACGCCGGCGCAAGCCCAGGTACAACGCCGAGGTGGCGTGCGACGTCGCGCCCGGCGACGCCGACCTCCTCTTCTTCGACGAGCCGCTCGAATGCCGCACGCGCGACCTGAGCGAGACGGGCGTCGGCGTCGTCGCCGGCTCCATCTACGTCGGCTACACCTGCGTCGTGGACGAGGGGCGCGCCCTCACGGTGCGGCTCGCGCTCCCCGCGGGCGAGGTCACGATGGAGGCGACCGCCGCGCACTACCTGCGCCTCGACAAGGGCGGCGACGACCCGCGCTACCTCATCGGCCTGCGCATCACCTCGATGTCGGACGACGCGCACGCCCGCTACACGCGCTACCTCGAAGAGCTGAGCAGGACGGAGCAGGGGTGAGCCCGGGGCGGGAGGCGGAGGGCGAAGGGCGGGGGCGAAAGTTAAAGACGAAGGGCGGGGCCGCTTTCATCGCCGGACGATGAAAAGCGGCGCCGCCCTTCTCTTCCCCGTCGCCTTTTGAAGTTCCGCCTCCCGGCCTCCGCCCGTCACTTGCCCGTCGGGCGCGCGGGGAGGTTGAGGTGGACGGAGAGCCCCGCGGGCTCAAGGTCGTGGAGCGTGACCGAGCCGCCGAGCACGTCGAGCAGGCGGTGGGCGATGACGAGCCCCAGTTCGTTCATGTTCGTCCCGCGCTCGTTCGGGGCGTCGATGTCCACGGGCTCGAAGAGGCGCGCGCGGTCTTGCAGCGGCTCGCCGGAGTCGGTGATTTCGATGCGGGGGCCGCCGCCTTCGACCGAGACGGCGTGGACGTTGACCGCGCCGCCCGCCGGGCTGCGCCCGATGGCGAAGGCCAGGAAGTTGTAGAGCACCTGCCGGAGCTTGCCCTCGTCCGAGAGGACGCCGCCCACCTCCGGCGCGGTCACGCATTCGAGCGTCACGCCCTGCTTCTGCGCGAGGCGCGAGACGGCCGCGCACGACTCGCGCAGCGTCTCGCGCAGGCTGAACTCGTGCAGGAAAAGCTCCGTGTGGCCGGCTTCGAGCCGCGAGAGGTCTACGAGCTGGTTGAGGCTCGCCTGGAGCTGGAAGCCGGACGACTGAATCTTGCCGCAGAAGCGGCGCTGCGTCTCGCTCAGGTCTTCCTGGTCCAGGAGAATCTCGGCGAAGCCGAGGATGGAGGTGAGCGGCGTCCGCAACTCGTGCGACATGCGCGCGAGGAAGAGCGAGCGGTAGCGGCCGACCCGCTGAAGCTCCAGGTTGGCGCTCTCAAGCTCGGCCGTGCGGCTGCGCAGCTCTGCGACGAGCGACTCGATGCGGCGGCGCTGCTCGCTCATGGCGGCGCTGCGGCGCGCGTTGCCGAGCGCGATGACGACGGCCTGGCTGACGCAGCGCACCCCGCCGACCGCGTCGCGCAGCCGCGCGGCGTCCTCCGACGCGGCCACCACCACGCCGGCCAGCGCGCCGCTGGCGCTGACGGGCACGGCCGCGCACGCCCCGAGCCCCGCGCGCTTCAGAAGCTCGGACGCCGCCGAGCCCCCGCCGCCCTCGGCCGCGTCCGCGCCGAGCCCGAGGCTGAACTCCTCGCCGGTGCGCAAGACCTCGGCGGCCGCCGCCTCGCCCAGGGCGCGCGCCGCCTCGGCGTCGAGGTGTCCGTGCGTGAAGCTGGCGCAGGCGTTTAGCCCGCCCCCCTCGCCGCGCAGGAAGGTCGCCAGACAGCACAAGTCCCAGTGGCGCAGCAGAATTTGCGAGAACGACTCGCAGACCTGGCCCTCCGTGCACGCCTCGCCCTGCGCGAACGCCTGCTCGTTGAGGAGGCTGACGACCTCCGCGCTCAGACCTTGAGGCGAGTCCGCCCCGCCGTCGCAAGAGCGCGCGCCGTTCGCCCCCTCGGGCAATTCGGCCGAAGACCGCTGCGCGCGCGACGATGTTTTTGACCTTTGCACCATTTCGCCCGGGGTGAAAATCCGCTCGAACCAGGCGGCGCTGACGGCCGCGCGGAGTGTACGAAGGGTGACAGAGAATCTTCCGTTTTTTGTCGCAAAAGTCGTTGGAGACATTAGAGGCCGCGGGCCGCGAGTGGGGCCCGGCGGCCCGCGGTCGAGAGTCCGGGAAGCCGCGCTTTCGGCCTCGCGAATCCTCTACGCGGGCGGCGCGGCCGTCGGGACTACAGGCCGCCGCCTCCCGCCCCGGGCCTCTGGCCTCAGGCATCTCTCTGGGCTATGATGGCCGTGTGGGCCAACTGAAGGGGCTGCCCCGCACGCCCGAATGAACGGCCGACTGAGCGACCAGCCTTTAGCCGAACTCGTACAGGAAATCTCTGACGCGCAGCTCTCGGGCGCCTTGCGCCTGGCGCGCGAGCGCGTGAAGGCCGCCGTCTATTTCGACGGCGGTCGCGTCGTGGCCGCGCTCTCGAACGTGCGCGCCTTCCGCCTGGTCGAGCTGCTGCGGCGCGCCGGCTCGGTCAACCCGTCGCGGCTCTACGCGGCCGTCGGCGAGGCGTCGTCGGACGAGCAGGCGGCCGCGGCGCTCGTCGGCGCGGGGGTGCTCGACGAGGCGGCGCTCAACCAACTGCGCGAGCGGCAGTCGAGAGAGGTTCTGGCCGAGGCGCTGCGCTGGACTGAGGGCGAGTGGAGCTTCGACCCGCGCGTGCGGCTGGCGGGGACGCAGCAGCAGGCGGCCGTCGAGCCGGCGGCGCTGCTGTTGGAGTCGGCGCGCGCGCTCCCGGCCGAACTCGTCGCGGCGCGGACGCGCGACGACGAGCCGGTCGCGCCGGCCGCGGGCGTGCAGGAGAGGATGACCTCCGGGCTGCGGCTGCTGCCTTCGGAAGCCTTCGTCTTATCGCGGCTGGACGCGCCGCTGCGTCTGGGCGAGGTGGTCGCCGTCGCGGGGCTGCCCGAGGAGGAGACTCGCAAGACCGTCTACGCGCTCGCGCTCGCGGGGCTGCTCGAACGCCCGGAGCGGCCGCGCGCCTTCTCCGAAGACGACCTGCGCGCCGCGCGCCGCCCCGTGGCCGCGCCCGCGGCCGCCGCGCAGCAGGAGGCGGCCGCGCAGGAGGCGGCGCGCAAGACCGCCGAGAGCGCGCCCGAGCCGGAGGCGCCCGCCACGGTCGAGGAGCTGTACGCGCTGGCGCGCGGCGCGACGCACTACGAAGTGCTCGGCGTGACGCGCACGGCCCCGCCCGAGGAGGTCAAGCGCGTCTATTACTCGTACGCGCGCCGCCTCCACCCGGACCGCTTCCGCCGCGACGCCGACGAGCAGACGCGCCAGCGCGTTGACGCCGCCTTCGCCAGAGTCACGCAAGCCTACGAGACGCTCAAGGACCCCAAGCTCCGCGCCGCCTACGACCTCAAGCTCTCGAAGCAGCGGGGGGGTTGAGGAGGCGGGAAGCAGGCGGCGGCCGGCGGGCGGCAGTCTCCGCCCCGCCGATGTCGTCCGCGAAGACGACGGCCCCGCGGCGCGTTGACCGTGGGGACGAAGGCCCGGCCGGAGAAGGTTTTTCTAACGTCCGCCGTCTGCCACCCACCGCCCACTTTGCGGCTCCCGGCTTTGAACTTTGGGCTTTGAACCTTAAACTCTGACCTCTATGGGCATCGAGTTTTCAGAGAGCGAGCGCGCCGCCGGCGAGGCGTTCCTGCGCCTGTCGGCCGACGTGGACAAGTTCGAGGGCTACGCTCACCCGCACGCCGCGCGCGTGGCGCGGCTCGCCGAGGCGCTCGCCGCGCACTTCCGCCTCTCGCGCGCCGACCGAATCTCCATCGTCTACGCCTCGCTGCTGCACGACGTAGGCGAGATGACGATGCGGCGCGACTACATCAAGCGCGACGGGCCGCTCAACGAGGCCGAGCGCCTCGACCTGGCGCGCCACCCCGTCATCGGCGAGCAGGAGGCGGCGCGCGCCGGGGCCGAGCGCGCCGTGCAACTCCTCGTACGCTGGCACCACGAGTGGTTCGGCGGCGGCGGCTACCCGGACGCCCTGCGCGGCGAGCAGATACCCCTGGGCGCGCGCATCCTCCGCGTCGCCGACGCCTACGCCGCGCTGACCGACGCGCGCCCCTGGCGGCCCGCTGGCTCCGAGTCTGAGGCGCGCAAGCACCTCGGCCTGTGGGCCGGCATCGAGTTCGACCCGCTGGTCGTCCGCGCCTTCCTCTCGCTCGAAGGTCTGCCCGAGCTGCGCTCCCACGCGCGCGAGCGCGCCCTCGCGGACGAGGCCGCCGGGCGGCGCGCGCTCGAAGCGCCGGCCGTCGGCGTCGGCGACGGGGGTGAGGGCGACGGGGGCCAGGGCGACGCGCGCGGGGGCGACGCCGTGGACGCGGGCGAGGAGGTCGTCCACGCGGGCGAGCCGCCCGTGCAGTACCCCTGGGACTCGCGCCCCTGAGCGGCCGGCGTTGACGTCGGGGCCGCACGACTCGCGGAGCCCGGCGACGACGCCCTTAAACTTTTTCCGATTTCGAGGACGACGCCTTTCAAACTCTTCCGAGGCCGACGACGTTGCGCAACTTCTCCGACTCTCTCCCCGAAGGCTGGCTCGCGTTCGAGCTGAGCGTGCTGCGCCGCCTACAGTTCCGCTCGGTCGCCGACCCCTTCGCGGGCGAGGCCGCCACGCCCGCCTACCTCAAACGCTGGGGCGCGCGCGTCGCCGCCAACGACCCCGCGCGGTGGGCCTTCACGCGCGCGCGCGCGCGCGTCGAGAACAACGCGGCCGCGCTCGGCGAGTCGGAGGTCGAGGAGGTGCTGGAGGACGCCTACGTCCCGCGCCACCGGCTCTACAACCCGGCGCTGCGCCGCTGGTTCGGCGAGACCGACGCCTGGTGGTTCGACAACGTGCGCGCCAACGCCGAGAAGCTGCCCGAGGAGAAGCGCGCGCTCGCGCTCGACATCGGCATGTCCGTCGGCGACTACGCGCTCTCGTTCGACGACGAGACGCGCGAGCTGCGCCAGCCCCTGAGCCGCGTCTTCAAGCGGCTGTGGGACGCCGCGCCCGCGCCCTTCGACAACCACCAGCGCAACACCGCCTCCGACCGCGACGCGCGCGACTTCGTCTCGCGCGAGCAGGCCGAACTGCTCTTCCTGCGCCTGCCGCGCCCCTCGCGCCGCGCCGCGCGCGACGCCCCCTGGGCCTGGCGCGAGGAGTGGGTGCGCGGCGACGGCGACTTCTGGGACGAGTTCGAGCAGGGGCGCGAGGGCCGGCTCGGCGCCCGCGCAGAGGCCCGCCGCCAGTACCTCCGACACGTCGAAGAACTGCTCGACGCCGCCTCGCACCTGCCGCAGTGGGCGGTCGCCTACACCGACGACGGCTCGCTCCCGACCGAGGAGCTGGTTGAGACGGTCGGCCGCCTCCGCCGCGTCGGCACCATCTACACCAAAGACTTCACAGAGCTGACCGGCGCCCGCGCCGTCATCGTCACGGCTTAAAAGGCCGAAAGGCGAGGGCCGCGGGCCGCGACAGGAGGACTCGTCCTTGTCGCGGCCCGCG
>DASVUF010000087.1:0-11769 GCA_036387195.1 Pyrinomonadaceae bacterium
CGCCCAGCCCGAGACTGCCCCGGCCGAGGAGACTACGCGGACGGCGTCGCGTTCGGCGATGACGGGCGGCGAGGCGCAAGAGGCGACAAGCGGCGAGACGCAGACGGTCGCCACCGAGAGCACGGCCACCGACGGAACAGAAAGAGAGTCGCTCGCCTCGTCCGACTCGGTGCTCGTGCCCGCCTTCGACGACGGACGCGACCGTGAGGGCACGAAGGCGATTCCGAAGGTGGATTTGCGCAACCTCAAGCCCGGCCAGTTCGTGTCGCTCTTTCCGCTCGCCACCTATAAAGGCGTTGACCCGGCGAAGTCGCTCGTCATCACCAACGTCAAGGTGGTCGAAGACCCGACGCGCACCTTCAACCCTTGCACGAACAAGGGCACGCCGATGGGCGCGTGGACGTTCGGGCGGCTGATGACGGAGATGGCGAATCAGCCGCTCACGGGCATCCAGCCGTCCGCCTTCGTGCGCCAGTGGCTCGACAAGTGGATGGCCGACCAGACCACGGCCAACGGCTGGACGGCGGCCAAGCGCCAGAAGATCAAACAGCTCGTGATTGACCCGTGGCAGGCGGCGTCGGGCGGCGTCGGCATGCCGCTCAACCTGTCTAAAGCCCCCTTCCGCCTGCTCGCCATCGTCAACCGCGTTGACCTGCGAGGCGCGGGCACGGCCTACGGGGGCGGCAACGCTGGCGAAGGCCGCTTCGTTTACGGCGTGATGGACATGAGGCCGACCGGCGGCGTTGACCCCTACACGGGCCAGCCGACCACGGCCTGCTCCCCGACGCAGTTCACGGTCATTATCGAATACGGCATTGACCGAAGGGGCTGCCCGGCCATCCAGAATTGGGGCCAGCAGTGGTACAACCTGAAATTCCACGCGCTCGGGTCGTCGAGCTACAACGCCGCGCTGCAAGCGATCACCGACCAGTTCACCAAAGCCAACGCCGCGCCGCTCAAGCCCAACCGCAGCGCGCTCAATCAGCTTCGCACCAACGAGATCGCCATCGCCAACGCCCCGCCGGACCAGTTCTGGCAACTGCGCGAGTTCCGCCTGCCGAAGGGGAACGGCCATCTCTTCGAGGCCAACGCCAAGCAGACGCCGCACGAGACGCTCAGGAATACGGACCTGACGGCGAACTACGTCAACGCGAACACGACGGCCATCCTCAACGGCACGTACGTCGTGCCCGATTTCTGGCTCGGGCAGAAGTTCCTCACCAACGCTTCCGACGTGCCCGGCGGGCCGCCGCCGCCGGCCACCGTCTTCTGGAACGACGGCCCGACCGTTCCTATCATCAACCGCCCGGCGCGCCATGAGTTCTCGCTCGGCACGTGCAGCGCGTGCCATCACAGCGAGACGACCACCGCCTTCACGCACATCAAGCCTGCGCCCTTCGGGACGCCCGCCGGGCTCTCAGGCTTTATGACCGGCATCTGGGTGCAGGACCCGGCGGACGGGGCGCCCTGGAGAAACTTCAACGAATTCAAACGACGGGCGATTGACCTCGATAAGCTCGTCCACACGCCCTGCTTCCTTTCCATGCTGAGCAAGGCCGTGACCCAGGTCCACTAAAGGTTCGGAGCCTTAAGCAGTTAAAGCGGGTCGGGGACAGGGCTTATAGCTGTCCCCGACCCGCTCTGTGTCGAAAGGGATGCTGATGTGACGAAGGGTCGCGTTGCAAAGATTATTCTCAAGCGCGGAAGTTCTTCGAGCGCCTTTCTCTAAGTCTGCCCGATTACATCGTTCAGGCATCTCACGCGCCGCAGCTTGCAGCCCCTCGGGACAGTGCGCCCTTTCTGAGAGGCCGTGAACGCCTCGGGGCAGGCTGCGTTCTTACCGACGTTGATTGAGAACGGCAGGCGGCGGCGCCCCACCCTCATCGTCTTCTTAAAGAACCGCTTCGGCGCGTAGACGGCGCGCTTAGCGCGAGCGTACGCGCACTTCGTAGCGCAACTCAGCGAAGCCCGCGCCGACCTGTCGAACCGAGACCAGACGGAGGGGCGGGTTCGCGACGCGCCTCGGGAACAAAGGCTTGCCCTTCCCCAAAGTGACAGAACCGACCTGGACGATGATTTCGTCCAGCAGGCCGGCGTCGAAGAATTGGCCGGCGAGGTCTCCGCCGCCCACGACCCAGATGTTCTTCGAGCCCGCCGCCGCGCTCATTTCAGCATGCACGGGTCGCACATCACCCCGGACGAAGCGCGTGTCCGCGCCTTCAACCGATGGAAGCACCCGACTGGAGAAGACCCAGGCCGGCTGGGTGTAGGGCCACGGCGACCCTGTTTCCGCGGCGACCTTATCAGCATGGCGCAGCATCCATTCATAGGTCGCCGAGCCCATCGCCAGTGCGCCCACACCCGCGATGAATGCGGGATAGCTCGTCTCGCTCAGGTCTCCCAGAGGGAACAGCCAATCCAGCGAGTCGTCTTCGGTGGCAATGAATCCGTCGAGACTCGTCGCCGTGTAGTACTGAGTCTTCATGAAGTCGAGTTCTCCCGCATTGTGGTTTGCGCCGCCTAACTATGTGATTAGGTGGAAGGGATGTCCACACTAATCACGGTTAGATTAGCAAAGCGCGCCCGAGTTCGCGCCTAATGCTGTAATGTTGAGCCTATAAACCTGAAGAAAGTAAGACCCGCATAATCGGCGCGCATCCCAAAGGTGCAGATTAACGTGGCGGCGGAGGGCGGGCGGCAGGGCAACGTAGCTTGAGGTCGAGGGGAATGCGGACGGCAGATGATTGACGCGCGACCCCAAATGCGGAGGAGGGTAGAGCGGGGCTACATGACCGGGTCATCCGGTACTTGAATAAACTCTAACCGCCCGGCTTCCAGGATGGTGCGTTAGGCAAGCCGCGGCCGCCGCATTTCACAATTACCTATTAAAAAATAGGGAAGCCAGGCGCCGGAACTTACGCCTGAGTCGTTTACCCCGCCCGGGCGGCTCGTGCAGCCTGATTTCACGCTCGTAGAAACTGTGCGCCACCTGCTTGGCCTCGAAGAACCGCTCGAACTCCTCGACCAACCCACGGTAGGCGTCGTCGTGATGCCTCCCGGCCTCGATACTGTACTCGAACACGTGACTCGTCCCTTCGGAATCCGTGAAGTCGAAACTGTAGAACGTCGGGTGCAGAAACGCGTGCGGGCAGGCGCGCCCCTCCAGCTCGAAAACCTTGTGCTCGCGCGCGAGCACGGCCAGGAAGTCGGCCGCCTCCCGGTCGTCTTTGTGCAGGACCTGCGTCATCGTGCTCGGCTGGAACGACTTCTCTCCCGGGGCGGGGTAGAGCCTGCTGATGGTCGCCGACACTTCGTACCCTCCTCGCCGGCAATCTATCCTGTAGTGATAGCGCCCCCCGCCGTGCCCCGTGTCATGCGAGACGCTCAGCGAGGCGGCGGTGAACTCTCGGGCGTATGTGGTCATAAGAAATCAATAAGCGTCCCGACGCTACACGTCCGCAGGCGCCTGTCGCCCGGCACCGCCCTCACGACCGTAAGGCTAAAGGAAAGCGCACTCCGGGTGGCACGCATGACGATTTTTAGCCGCCGCCCTCGCCCGTCAGCACGCGCCACGCCCTGTGGTACTTCTCCAGCCGCTCCAGCTCTTTCGGCCCGAGCTGATTTATCCGCCGGACGTTCATGTTGTCTTCCAGGTCCGCAATCTTAACCTGTCGGGCGATCCGGTTCGTCCGGACGCGCTCCACGAACTCCTGGTAGCTCTCGCCCTCCCTGTGGGTCAGGCAGTCAACGGCCTCTAACACCTCCTCGGAGAATCCCGCCTCCCGCAGCCGCTCGATTGTCCACTCCGTGTCCTCGACCACGTCGTGCAACACCGCGGCCATCATCGCGGCCTCCGTGTCCATCCGCATCATCATCCTGAGCGGGTGCAGCAGGTAAGGGGCGCCCGCCTTGTCTTTCTGCCCCCTGTGCGCCCGTGCGGCGATGGAGACCGCGTCCTCGATTGTAGCAATCTTAGTCATACCTGTTCACACGCTCGCAGCGTCCCGCGCGAGGGTATCTTACGCCCGCGGGTCGCCCGACCGCCGGCCACTCGGCCGGGACTTGAAACCCTTCGCTCCGCGGGTCGGGCGCACGCGGTTGAGAAGCGCGTGGCGCGAGCCGAAACCGCTGACGACGCCGTGGCGTCCCGTCAAGCATCACCGGGCCACTCAAAGATATCTTCTTCGGACTGCTCGGTCGTGAAGAACAACCGGTGCTCCATAGCCTTATGGTCCGTAACGACCCACATCCTGTTATGCTCGGCGCTCCTGGGCTCCTCGACCATGAACCTCCACCCCAGCCCGGTATAGGGCTCGATGGCTTCACGCCAGTAGTCGGCCGTCCAGCCCGACGACTCGCCGCCGAGCCGGAAATATGTCTCCTCGAACAACCCCTTCGCGACCTGTTTGAAAGCGGACTCGTCCATCCGTTTCTCCATCTCAATATCCGAGCGCAGGGAGCTTCAGGTCTTCACCTCTCCAGGTCGTTTCCTCCCCTTGCCGCCACCTTTACCCCGGCCTACGCCCCAAAGGACTGTCGAGGCGATGGTCGGCTCAGGTCACCTCCTGCGGCCCCTGGCGCCTCTTCGAGCAGGGGCAGCCACTCGCGTCTCCACGTACCCCCGCGGCAGCCGCAGCCCGTGCATTTTAAGTCAACATACCAGCGGAAGCCGTCACCTTCACGGTGTAAGAGCCACCCGGCGCTATTCTACAGCCCGCTGCATAGAGGGCGTTCGGCACATAGGCCGAGCAGCCGCTCGCTGTAGAGGGTGGCGCCATCAGGCCGCTCAGAATCTGAATCGCTCAGAATCCGCCTCACTCGATTCGGGAAGCGTCGCCTTCCCGACTCTAAATACTGAACGCCCGGAGCCGGACCTCACCCGCCCCACTACACAATCCGCATGAGACGCGCCGTGGCGTGTGTAAGCCATTATTCAGCGGGTAACGGCTCAGCATGTCGGGAAGGAACTTGTAGTGCCTTCCACGGCAAAACGCAATCTTTATTTTGAGCGGGGGTTCAATGCCACAGAAGGGTCTAAGTGTCGAATTAACGGGGGCGGTTACAGGCATCCTTTTTCCAAAACCTTGTAGTACATAACGCCTCTGTTAAGCGGCGCCCCACGTCAAGCGTTTTAGAGACACGCCCTCACCGACTCAGCGAAGTTCACACCCATCTCTCTGTCCGCGCCTCTTCGGCCGGCGGCTACGCCGCCAGCGCATCTTTAGATTCGACGGGCGGTGGCGCTATTCCTTCAGCGGCTCTCCGGGCGGCCAGCGGTGCTGCTTCTCGCCCGAGCTGTGCTCGCGCGGGACTGGCCGTGGTGTCCCGCCTGACCGCGATGGGGCCTCTGACGGGAGGCATGGCGCAGGTTGAATAACGTCACCGACGCGCCGGGCTGCGGGAGGCGGGCTGAAAGATGGCCCGCAATCTAACAACGGCGTGCGGCGGAGCGCGGGCGCGAGTCTTGTCATATTCCTTCGATGGGGTGGCGCGCCCGCTGACGCCGGGCGTCAGGCGGCTCATATGCCTCTGTCTCTTGATTGACTCGTTCGACGTGAAAGTGATATTTGGGTGAGGTGACATAAATCCAGACACGAGGAGAAGGAATCATGGTGACATTGAGTGACGCCCGCAGGGTCATCGCCGCTGCGGAGAAGAAGGCGGAGGAGATTGGCCAGCCGATGAACATCGCCGTGGCGGACGGCGGGGGCAACCTGGTCGCGCATGTGAGGATGGACGGGGCCTGGATCGGCAGCATCGACATCTCTATCAGCAAGGCCTTCACATCACGCGCCTTCGACATCGCCACCAAGGACCTGGCTGAGCACAGCCAGTCGGGGGGACAGTTCTTCGGGATACACGCGTCCAACGGCGGCCGTGTAATGATCTTCGCCGGGGGCATCCCGCTGAAGCGTGACGGGAAGGTAGTCGGGGCCATCGGCGTCAGCGGCGGGTCGGGAGAGCAGGACCACGCAGTAGCGGAGGCGGGGGCGGCAGCGTTCTAGTTTGCGCCGCCCGCCGCCTGACAAGCGCATGCACGCGACCGCCGACACGCTGCCTGTCAAATACTTTCAGAGGGGTGGGGCGGCGCGTGGTGCGCGGCGTTCGGCGGCTTCATTGACGTGAGGGTCACTGGTATGAGTCACAATCCCGACCTGACGATTCGTCGCGCCGCCCCTGAAGACGCAGGCTTGCTGGCCGAGTTGGGCGCGCGCACCTTCTCCGAGACGTTCGCCGCCGATAACAGCCCGGAAGACATGGCCGCCTACCTCGCCGCGACCTTCAACCCCGCGCGGCAGGCGGGCGAGTTGAACGACCCCGCCTCCACCTTCTTCATCGCGGAAGTCGGCGGGCTCGCCGCGGGGTACGCCCAACTTCACGCGGGCGAGCCGGCGGAGGGCGTCGCGGGCCCTAAGCCCGTCGAACTGGTGCGGCTGTACGTGTCGCGGGAATGGCTCGGCCGCGGCGTCGGGGAGGCGTTGATGCGCGCGTGCGTAGACGGGGCGCGGCGGGCGGGGCACGAGACTCTTTGGCTCGGCGTGTGGGAGCGAAACGGGCGCGCGCAGGCGTTCTACCGCAAGTGGGACTTTCGCGCGGTCGGCGAGCACGTCTTTCAGTTGGGCTCGGACCCACAAAGGGACATCCTGATGGAGCGCGCGTTATAGCCGGCCGTGTAGTTTGCCCCCCAGCGGGCGCCGCCCAGCAACGGCACGCGCCCGGCCGCCGACGCGACGGTTGTCATCCACTTCCAGACGCTCGGGGCGGCGGGTGATGCGGGGCGTTAGATTGCTTCGGCTCTTGTAGCTATGAAATGCACACGAATCATAATCCTGATTTCGACGCTCCTCTCCCCCCACGCGGCTTTCCCTCAGCGGCGTGTCGAGTCAATCCGCGCGGTTGATTTTGCTAACTTCACCTACCCGCGGGTCGGGGAACAGAGGGCTTACATTAGCCGTAAGACTTTCACCCTGGAAGATGGTAAGTACCCGGAGCACGAGGTGGAGGACGGGATGCACTTTTTGAGGGTGGTCTACGGGGATGTGACGGGCGACGAGGCCGAAGAGGCTATCGTCGTACTGGGCGTGCAAACCCGCGGCTCCGCAATCCCGAGCTGCGTCTACATCTACACACTCAGGAATAAGCGCCCGCGTCTGCTGTGGGGTTTCCTGACGGGTGATCGGGCAGAAGGCGGTTTGCACAATATTTATGCCGGGAATGGTGAATTAGTAGTGGAGCTGTACGGGCCTAAGAAGAGGTGGGAGGGTTATGGGCAGTTGATGAGGTTTACGCGGAGGCGTTACGTGTGGCGCGGCGAACAGTTTCAGCAGAAAGGCCGGATGGAAGTGATTCCGCTACCGTCGCAAGCTGACATCAACTTTGAAGTGCGGCGCTGACTAAGACTCGTTGTGGCATTCGAGCGGCGTCCGGAGTCCCGGGCGCTCGCGCGGCCTCGGGTTCAGCTTCCGGGTTATCGCGTTACATTGGCGCCGGGTGAGCCACGCGCCGGTCGCGGTGAGCAGCGCGGCGCGGTTGCAGGTCAGGAGGACGACGCTGACCGTGGGGCCGTGTCCGCGGCCCGCGGGTCGGCGGGCATGCTTTCGCCCCGCTTTTAACTCTGCGGCCTGGCCCATACAAGCCTGTATCTTGCACGGCGCCCCGGCCGGGACAAGCGTGCGCGGGGGCTTGTGCGACCCTTGCGTGGTTCGAGGGTGGTGAAATGGTCGGGCGGCCGGCGGCGCTCGGGCGCACCTCGGACGCGCGCGCTCTGTTCTGAACAGAGTGTCTAACCCTTGTATCTCAGACGAGAGCCGAAGTCCGGTCAGGGGCGGGCCGAGAGCCGCACGGGCGTCTCTGCGCCGAGGCGGCAGGGGTCTGTGGGCGCGGCGGCGGACTGGCGGCGCTCCTCCCTCGCCGCCGGCGTCAGCGTCCGCTCGTCCACCTTCGCCAGGCCGCACTCGGCGTCGGCGAGGCGTCGCCGCAGCGCCTCCACCTCAGACCGCAGCAGGCTGACCTCGGGGGCGCGCGCCCCCGTCCCCCCCGGCGCGGCCGCCGAGAGCCGGGACTGCTGTTCGAGGCCGCGGATGCTCAACTCGATGGTGGAGAGGCGTTGTTCGAGCCGGCTGAGCCTGCTCTCAAGGCGTATTACGTCCTGCGGCGCGGGCGTCGCCGCCTCGCCCACGCCCCACGCCGTTCTGCCGGCGTAAAGGGCGGCCGCGGACGCGAGGAGCGCCAAAACGAAGAGCCGGCGGGGCGCGTACGCGCGGCTAGCTGCGGAGTTCATAAGTCTCACCTCATTCAGGGCCCGAAGTCGGGGAAGGCCAACACGACCACGGTAATGGCGGCCGCGACGAGGAGCGCGCGCCTGTGGACGGCCGCCGCCCTGTCGCGCAGGCGGCCGGCCAGCGCACGGTCGCCGACCGGCTCTTCGCCCGCGTCCATGTTGCGCGCGCCGCGCGCGGCCAGCGCGATTCAAGTCTTCTCGCGCGCCTGTAGCAGTCCGAGCCCGGCCATCCAGAGCGGGAAGAAGACGGCGAGCCTCCACAGGCGCGGCGTGTCGAAGGCCACCAGCACGAAGGCGATGCCGACGGCCGCGGTCAAAGAGACGATGCCGAACAGGCGACGCTTGCGCCGCTCGCGCGGGCCGATGTTGGCCTCCTCCGCAATCAACGCTTCCACCTCCCTCGCCGCAGCCCGGATGACTACCGCCCGGCGCGCAGCGTCGCCAACGGCTGCCCCTGTGTGACGCGCGCGCCCGCGCGCACGCTGACCGCGCTGACCGTGCCGTCGGAAGAGGCGGTCGCGTAGACGACCTGTTCGGAGGGCGCCGCCGTCGGCGCGGGGTTGCGGTTCGGCTGGCGCGCGGCGACGAGCCCCGCCTGCGCGCCCTGCGCGCGCGCGAGGCGCTGCTGCGCGCGCTCGTAGAGGGCGCGCGCGCCGTCCAACTCGCCCTGCGAGGCCTGCCCCGCGGCGACCAGCGGCGTCAGGCGCGCCACGTCCACCTCCGCGCGGACGACCTCGGCGCGCGCCGCCTCGACCTCGGCCTGCGCCGCCGTGATGTTCCTGCCCGCCGCGGCCACAGGGTCTTCCCCGCGCGGCGTCGGCGCGGCCCGCCCTTCGGCGCGGACGACTATCTCGACGAGCGCCTCGCCTTTCCTGAGACGCGCGCCCTCACTCGCGAGCACGCGCCGCACCTCGCCGGCCGCCGGGGCGCTGACGATGATGACCCCAGGCGTCTCGCCGTCGCCGTCGCCGCCGCCTCCCCCGCGCGCGCCGCACGCCGACAAGGCCGCGTGAGCCGAGAGCAGCAGCGCCGCGAGCGCAAAAGTGCGCCGCCGCGCCGCGCGTGAAAATCCTAACCGCAGGCTGCTGTTCATCTCTTCGTGAAACCCATTAGTCCAGCGGGTGAATTCGCCGCCGCCGGCGTGTTCGCCGGGGGCGGGGCCGTGGGCCTCGCTTGGGCCCCCCGCGCGGGTCTGATTTCGAGTTCGCGCGCGGGGCCGTCGGCGCGCACGGCCACGTTGTTGGCTTCGAGCGTGCTGCCGGTGGCGCGCTGGAACTCGGCGATGGACTTGTTGAGGTCGGTCTGCGCCTGTAGCTCGCTGCCCCGCGCGACGAGCAGCTCGTTCTGCCTTTGCAGGACGAGGTAGAAGGTGGTCGTGCCCGCGCGGAACTGTCGCTGCTCGCTCTCGTACTGCATCTCGGCCGAGCGCCGGGTGGCGGCGGCCGAGGCGAGCCGCGCTTCCGCCGAGCGCAGCGCCTGCACGGCGTTGCGCACGTCCGCCTCGATCAACTGCTCCTGCTGCGCGCGCTGGTTCACGATGCGCCGGCCCTCGGCGAGCGAGCGGCCCAGGTTCGCCTGCGCCGTGCGGTTGCGCAGGGGGAGTTCGACGCGGACGCCGACGCGGTAGGTCGGGTAGTCCTGCTGCGCGAGGTTCGAGAGCGACTGGGGCAGACCGCCGACGAGGTTCTCGTTAACGGTGCTCCCGGCGCCGGTCGCGCCCGGGAGCGGTTCGAGCCCGGCGATGGTGGACAGCTCGTTGACGCGGTTACGGAGCAGCGTGTTCGCGCTCGTCGTCGAGCCGCTGCCCGTCACCTGCGAGCCGGCGAGGCCGGCCGAGTTGTAAGTGCCGACCACGTCGAGCTGCGGGCGCGTCAGGTCGCGGAAGTAGCGCGTGTCTATCTGGTTTATCTCGGCGGAGGTCTGGAGCTGCGCCAGCTCGGGCCGGCTCCTGAGCGCGGCGGCCGTCGCCTGCTCGACCGGCACGCGCGGCGGCTCCAGGCTGACGGGCGTGACCGGCGTGATGGGCTTCGCCCAGAGCGGGGCGGCGCGGTCGGGCAGGATGAGAGTCTTCAGCGTGTTCTCGGCGCGGGTCACGGCCTCCTGCGCCGTGTAGACGCTCTGCTCGTAGGTCGTGACCTGCGTGTTGGCGGCGAGGATGTCGATGGGGGCGAGGACGCCCTCGCGGACGAGCCGCTGGTTGCTCTCGACCTGCGTGCGCGCCTGCTTCACGGCGTCAATCTGCACCTGGAGGTTGCGCAGCGCGAAGACCAGGTCCCAGTAAGACTGCTCGACCCGCGTGATAGTCTCGATGGCGCGCTGGCGGAACTGCGCGTCCGTGAGCGAAAGGTTCTTCTTCGCAATCTCGATGGCGCGCCGGTTCTGGTCGAAGCGCAGGCCGCGCAGCAGCGGCTGCGTGTAAGTGAGGGTGAGCGCCGACGGGTACTGCGGGTTGAGCGTGACGTTCTGGTTGTTGGTCTGGAGGCGCGTCGCCGAGAAGTCGAGCTGGTAGGAGCCGCCCGCCCACGGCGAGAATCCGCCGAAGCGCGCCGCCCCCGTCACGTCCTTCTGCGTGACCGAGCCGTTCAGGCCGCCCGCGATGGTCGAGCTGGTCGGCGTCGTGCGGCTCTCGTAGTAGCTCTCTGAGGAGAAGACGGGGTCGTAGACGCCGCGCGCGGCCGTCAGGTTGAACTCGGCGACCTCGACGTCGATGCGCGAGGCGTCGATGTCGTTGTTGTTCTGGAGCGCGAGCGCGATGGCGTCGTTCAGGGTGAGCGGCTCCTGCTCCGACACGTCCACGCCGACGCGCTCGGCCGAGGGGAGCGGGCGCTCCGGCGCCTCGAAGTTCGGCGCGACCGGCGGCGGCTCGGTCGGCAGCTCGGCGGGCGCGACGCCCGGGCCGACGTTCTGCCCCGGCCCCTGCTGCACGCCGCCCGTGCCGGCCGGCGCCTGCGCGCCGCCGGGGTTCGTCCCCGTCTGCGGCCCGGTGGCGCCGGCGGGCGTCGCGGTCTGCGGCGGCGCCGCCGTCCCCCCGGGCGGTTGCTGCCCCGGCGTCTGCGGCGAGGGCGGGCGCGGCCCCTGCGTGTTCGGCGTCGTCTGCCGCCGCTCCTGCTCGGGGCCGGTCTGCGGCTGCGTGGACTGCTGCGCCTCGTTGTCCGGGCGGATGGGCGCGGACGAAGAGTTGGGCGGCAACTGCGTGGTCGGGCGCGGCGGCGAGCCGGGGTTCGGCTGCTGCGGCGTCGTGCCCGCGGGCGGCGCGGGCTGCGGCGTCGTCGAAGGCGGCGGCGTCTGCGTCTGGTTCTGCGCGCGCGCCGGCGCCGGCGCCGCCGCGAGCAACGACGCGGCGACGAGCGACGCCGTGAAGCCCGCCCGCGGCCTCAAACACTTGAACACGTGGCCCGCCGCGCGCGCCGCCTCAGTCACCCGATGCCTGGTCTGCATACCTGTCCTTGTTATCTTGACGGCGGAACGTGCCGGCCGACGGTTTGGCC
>DASVUF010000088.1:0-15893 GCA_036387195.1 Pyrinomonadaceae bacterium
CGCGCCCCGCCCGTCCCTTTTAGTTATTCGCGGAGTAAAAAGATGGGCGGAAGATTTTCGGTCTGCGCGCTGCTGTTGCTGCTGCTGCTGTCGCTCGCCCTCTCGGCCGCGCCTTCGGGGCGGCGCGCGCAGGCGCCCGCGGGCAGCGCGCCCGGCGCGCCGGGGGCGGAGGCGCGCTGGCCGAGCGCGGGCAAGGAGGGCGTCGGCACGTCGAACACGGAGCGGTCGAAAGTCTGGTTCACGCTGCGCGGGGGCGTGATGGACGAGGTCTACTACCCGACCGTGGACGTGGCCAACTCGCAGCGGCTGGAGCTGGTCATCGCGCGCGCGGGGGCGGGGGGCGCGGTTCAGACGGAGGAGCGCGACACCGTCTCGCAGGTCATCCCGGACGAAGACGCCCTCGCCTTCACGCAGGTCAACACGGCGAAGGACGGCGAGTACCGCGTCGAGAAGCGCTACGTCACCGACCCGGAGCGCGACGTGGTCCTCGTGCGCGTCCGCTTCTTCGGCCACCTCAGGCGCGGCCGGGACGACTACGGCCTCTTCGTCTACTACGACCCCTCGCTGGGCAACAGCGGGCTGCACGACACGGCCTTCACCGAGCGCGGCGCGCTCGTCGCGCGCGACGCCGACAAGGCTTCGGCGCTCGTCGTCTCAAGCCCGCTGCGGGCGACGCCGCCCGGGGAGGGCGGCTTCCTGCGCACGACCAACGGCTTCCTCGGGGCGAGCGACGGCCTGACGCAGATGCGCGCGCGCGCGCACGGCGGCCGCTTCCCGCCAGAGTTCACCGAGTACGCGAGGGCCGAGGACGGCAACGTCGTCCAGCTCGGCGAGCTGCCGCGGCCGGGCGGCGGGCGCGAGCGCGGCCGCGGCGAGTACACGCTCGCGCTCGGCTTCGGCAAGACGACCGGCGAGGCGCTGGCGGCGGCGCGGGCGTCGCTCGGGAAGGGCTTCGACGCCTGCGAGGCCGAATACAAAAAAGGGTGGCAGGACTACCTGAAGACCGTGCGCCGCGTCGCGCCCGCGCGCCAGCGCCAGTACGACACGGCCGCGATGGTCTTGAAGGCGCACGAGGACAAGACCTACAGGGGCGCGATGATCGCGTCGCTCTCCGTCCCCTGGGGCGGCGGCCACAGCGCCAACGAGGCCGAGGTCGGCGGCTACCACCTCGTCTGGTCGCGCGACCTCTACCAGGTCGCCACGGCCTTCACGGCGCTGGGCGATAAGGCGAGCGCCGGGCGCGCGCTCGACTACCTCTTCCGCGTCCAGCAGAAGCCCGACGGCAGCTTCCCGCAGAACTCCTGGCTCGACGGCCGCCCCTTCTGGGGCTCGCTCCAGATGGACGAGGTCGCCTACCCGCTCGTCCTCGCGCACGAACTCGGCCGCGCCGACCGCGAGACTTACACGAAGCACGTCCGCCCGGCCGCCGACTTCATCGTCAGGCGCGGGCCTCACACGCCGCAGGAGCGCTGGGAGGAGAAGCCGGGCTACTCGCCCTCGACCACCGCGGCCGAGGTCGCCGGCCTCGTCTGCGCCGCCGCCATCGCGCGCGCCAACGGCGACGAAGTCTCGTCCCACATCTACCTCGCCGCGGCCGACGACTTCGCGCGCGAGGTCGAGCGCCGCGCCGCGACGACCACCGGCCGCCACGGCGACGGCGCCTACTTCCTGCGCCTCTCCTTCAACGAAGACCCGGACGACGGCGAGCCCTTCGACGTCGGCAACGGCGGCGGCGTCTTCGACGAGCGCGAGATAGTTGACGCGGGCTTCCTCGAACTCGTCCGCCTCGGGGTGCGGCCGCCGCAAGACCCGCTCGTCGCCCGGAGCCTCGAAGTCGTAGACAGGGTCATCAGGGTCGAGACGCCCAACGGCGCCTCCTTCTACCGCTACAACCACGACGGCTACGGCGAGATGGACGACGGCCGGCCGTGGAACTGGGACGGCAAGTACACGGGGAAGGGGAGGCTGTGGGCCCTGCTCGCCGGCGAGCGCGGGCAGTACGAGTTGGCGCTCGGCCGCCGCGCCGACGCCGCGCGCCGGCTCGACGCCATGGCGGGCTTCGCCAACGCGGGGCGGATGATACCCGAGCAGGTCTGGGACGGCCCGCGCGCGCCGCGCCCCGAGTTCCGCTTCGGCGAGGGGACGGGCTCGGCGACGCCGCTCGCGTGGTCCATGGCGCAGTTCATACGGCTCGCCACCAACCTGGAGGCCGGCCGCAACCTCGACACGCCCGCGCTCGTCCGCGAGCGCTACGCGGGGAGGGAGGGCCCGACGCCGCGCGCCAACGCCGACTTCGCCTTCCCCTCGCAGGAGGCGCTCGAAAGGGCCGAGGCGGGCCAGACCTTCCGCGTCGAGGGGCGCGTGAACGCCGCCGGCGGCCGCGCCTTCCTGCTCACCGCCGCGGGGCGGCGCGAGCTGAAGCCGGACGCGCGCGGCGCCTTCTCCTTCGACCTGAAGGCCGAGCGCGGCGAGACGCAGGCCGTCCTGGCGGTCGTCTCGCCGACGGGCGCGACCTACTTCCGCCGCGCGCGGGTCGTCGGCCTCGCGGGCGAGGAGCTTGCGAAGGCCGCGAGCGAACTCTACCCGCCAGACGCCGCCGGGCGCGTCAGGGCGGCGCGCGTCTCGCCGCTGGTCGAGGGCGACGAGGTGACGTTCATCTACCGCGGCGCGGCGAAGCGCGTCGAGCTGGCCGGCGACTTCACCGGCTGGGCGCCCGCCGGCCTCGTGCTGCGCGACGTCCCCGGCGCCGACGGCCTCAAGTTCATCCGGCTGAAGTTCCCGCGCGCCGCGCGGCTCGAATACAAGCTCATCGCCGACGGCGAGTGGCTCCTCGACCCGCTCAACCCGGATTGGAACGACAACGGCGACGGCGGCCGGAACTCAAGCTTTAGCGGCCCCGACTACCGCCCTTCGCCCTACGCCGACGGGCGCGGGCTTCTGCGCGGCCGGCTCGAAACGCTCGCGCCGCCGGGCGGCGACGCCCGCCGCAGGGTGCAGGTCTACCTGCCGCCCGGCTACGACCGCGGCGGCGCGCGCTACCCCGTGCTCTACGTGCAGGATGGCGCGCAGTCAATCGCGCTCGGCCGCGTCGCCGAGACGGCCGACCGCATGATTTCGGAGGGCAAGGTCGAGCCCTTCGTCATCGTCTTCGTAACCCCGGCCGAGCGCATGAAGGAGTATTGGGCCAGCGACCGCTTCAGCGACTGGATGGCGCTCACGCTCGTCCCCTTCGTTGACGGGCGCTACCGCACGCGCGCGACGCGCGACGGCCGCGCGCTCGCGGGCGCCAGCCTCGGCGGCGTCATCTCGGTCTGGACGGCGCTGCGCCACCCCGCGCTCTTCTCGCGCGTCGCCGGCTTCTCGACCGCCTTCCAGATAGACGAGGAGCGCCTGCTCGCCACGCTCGCGCGCCTCGACGCGGCCGCGCGCCGCCGCTTCCCGCTCCGCTTCTACCTCGACGCGGGCCTCTACGAGCCCCCCATCTTCGAAACCACCCGCCGCGCCAACATCGCCCTGCGCGCCCGCGGCTACCCGGTCGTCTACCGCGAGGCCCCCGCCGGCCACAACTACACGGCCTGGCGCGACCGCCTCCCCGACGCCTTCGCCGCGCTGTGGGCGAAGTGAGGCGAACAGAAAAAGGCAGAAGGGAAGCGTCGTCCCCTCTGCCTTTTTGCCGATGCCCGCTGTAGGACTTGAACCTACGACCCCACGCGTGTGAAGCGTGTGCTCTACCACTGAGCTAAGCGGGCGGCCTTAGAATTTAAGGATGCGGGATGCTAACAAAGGGCGCGCGCGAGCGTCAAGCGGGATGGCTTGAGGGCCCGCGCCGCGCCCCGGGAAGCGTCGAGCGCCGCGAATCAGCCGCCGCCGGCGGGCGGGTCTTCGGGGCCGGCGGGCTTCTCGCCGTTGGAGGTCGGGGTGCCTACGTCGGAGCCGATGTAGAAGAAGCGGCTGCCGGTGGCGGTCAGTCCCGTGGGCTTCTGCGGGTCGGCGTTGACGCCGTAGCCGGGCGGCTGGTTGCCGGCCTTGGCCGTCAAGGTCAGGCGGTAGATGTAGCCGTCCACGAGCGGCGAGTCGCCCGTGAAGCGGCGGTCGAGGTAGCCGCCCGACGAGAGCTGGTCGAACGTGCCGTAACCGGCGCGGTTCTTGGTGTTGAAGTAGGTGACCTGCGCGGTCGAGATGCGCTGGAGGTGCGTGATGGCCGCGGCCTCGTTGGTCGAGCGCACGCTCGCCTGCCAGGCGGGGATGCCGATGGCGACGAGGATGCCGATGATCGAGATGACGATCATCAGCTCGACGAGCGAGAACCCGCGCCGGCTCTTGTTGTCTCTTCTCATCCGTTCAAAACCTCACTGACCGCTAGTACACGTTCGCGGGCGGGCCGGGTTCCACAAAGCGGCGTGTGAAGGCGGCGCCGCCGGGGTTTCGGGTCGGGTCGGCCTGCCGCGGCGGTTGGATTCTACTACACGGAACCCCCCAAGTCCCAACGGCGTCAAAAGCTGCGGGCGCGGGGCGCGGCGGCGGCAGCAACTAACCGCCAACCTCTAGCCTCTAACCTCTTTTACCTTTAGAATGTGAGGGGCATGAGAAACCTGCAACCCGCGGAGAGGGAGGGGGCGCCGCCGCTGGCCGCCGAGGCGGCGGGGCGCGTGGCGCTGCTGCGCGCGGCCGTCGAGAGCGTGATACGCGGGAAGGCCGAGGCCGTCCGGCTCGCGGCCGTCACGCTGCTGGCGGGCGGCCACCTGCTCGTCGAGGACGTCCCCGGCGTCGGCAAGACGACGCTCGCGCAGTCGCTCGCGCAGGCCATCAACTGCACCTTCCAGCGCATCCAGTTCACCTCGGACCTCCTGCCCTCCGACGTCATCGGCCTCTCGGTCTACGACGAGCGCAACGGCTCGTTCGAGTTCAAGCACGGCCCCATCTTCGCCAACATCGTCCTCGCCGACGAGATCAACCGCACGACCCCGAAGACGCAGTCCGCCCTGCTCGAAGCGATGGCCGAAGGCCACGTCACCGTCGAGGGCGTGACCCACCGCCTGCGCGCGCCCTTCATGGTCGTCGCCACGCAGAACCCGGTCGAGCACCACGGCACCTACCCGCTGCCCGAGTCGCAGGTGGACCGCTTCATGCTGCGGCTGAGGGTCGGCTACCCGTCGTTCGAGGTCGAGAAGGAGATTCTGCGCGACCGCGAGCGCGGCGACCCGCTGGCCGCGCTGCGCCCCGTGATGACGGGCGAGGAGGTGGCCGCCCTCCAGCGCGCCGTCCACGCCGTCACGGTCGACGACGCGCTGGTGGACTACATGATGCGCATCGTGGCGGCGACGCGCGAGTCCGAGACGCTGGACCTCGGCGTCAGCCCGCGCGGCTCGCTCGCGCTCTTCCGCGCCGCGCAGGCGCTGGCGCTCACGGAGGGGCGCGACTACTGCCTGCCCGACGACGTCAAGCGGCTCATCCTCCCGGTCTTCGCGCACCGGCTGGTCGTCAACTCGCGCTTCTCCTCCTCGCTCCGCCGCCGCAGCGAGGAGGCCGAAGAGGTCTTGCGCGAAATCATGAAGACGGTCAGCGTCCCCCTCTGAAGGCCGGGGCCGGAGAGCGATGTCGCAGCGGGGCGCGTTCAAGAGGTGGGGCGGCACGATTCTCGGGACGCTGGTCGTGTTGAGCGGCGTGGCGGCGGCCGTCATCACGGTGGTGGCGCGCCGCAGCGGCGACTGGGACTTGACGCGGCTCGGCGCGGTCGCCTCGCTGGTCTTCGCCCTCCTCATCGTGATTTTCGTCGTGCCGCCGCTGGCGCGCTCGGCGCGCGCCGAGGCTGCGCGGCTCGACCTCGCCTTCCAGGTGACGGCGGGCGGCGTCGTCTTCGTCAGCATCTACACGGTCGTCGCCTTCGCCGCGTGGAACACGGGCAACAACCTCCTCTTCCTCATCTTCTCGGTGCTCACCTCGACGCTCTTCGTGGCGGTGACGGCCGGGCGCGCCAGCCTGAGGGACCTCGTCGTCACGGCGCGCTTCCCCGACCACATCTTCGCGGGCGAGCCCGCGCCCGTCGTCGTCACCGTCCACAACACGAAGCGGCTGCTCCCGTCGCTCTCGGTCGTCGTCGAGGCGCGCGAGCGCGCCGAGAGCCCGCCCGCCCGCCCGCGCCTCTTCCGCCGCGCGCGCGAGCGCAAGCGCGTCCTCGCCTACTTCATCTACGCGCCGCGCCGCTCGAAGGTCGAGCAGCGCGGCGAGCAGACCTTCCCCGCGCGCGGCCGCGTGCTCGTCACCGGCTTCGAGATTTCGACGCGCTTCCCGTTCGGCTTCTTCCGCCTGCGCAGGCGCCTGCGCGCGCGCGACGTCGAGATCGTCGTCTACCCGAAGCCCGAGGGGCTCGGCGACGAGCTGCACCTGCTGCCCATTGACGCCGGGCAGTTCGAGGCGCCGCGGCGCGGGGCGGGGCACGACCTCCACTCGTTGCGCGAGTACCAGCCGCTCGACGACGTGCGCCACATCAACTGGAAAGCGACCGCGCGCCAGCGCCGCCTGATGGTGCGCGAGTTCACGGCCGAGGACGAGCGCCGCGTCCACGTCGTCCTCGACCCCTTCGTCGAGGGGGGCGACGACGCCCGCGCGCGCTTCGAGCGCGCCCTGACGCAGGCCGCCTCGCTCGTCGCGCACTTCGTCGAGGAGCGCGCCGAAGTGCGGCTGACCGAGGGCGACGCCGAGTCGCGCTACGGCGTCGGGCGCGAGCACCTCTACGACTGCCTGCGCCGCCTCGCGCTCGTCGAGCCGCGCCCGGCCGAATCCGACCCGCTCGCGCGCCGCGACTTCTGGCAGCGCGCCGCCCCGCCCAACGCCGAGGCCGGCTACGTCATCCTCGTCACCACCGCCCCGCGCGGCGCCATCCCCGCGGACCTCTGGCGCAAGTCGCACGTCATACACCTGTGAAGGGCGGAAGGCGCGAGGGCGGCCGGCGAAGGGGCGGCGCCCGCCCGCCGCGCGGCCTCTCCTTCAACCCCGGTTCCTTCGCCCCCCGCCCGTTCGGCCTCCCGCCTTCACGCTTAAAGTCTGCGGGTCATGAGGTGGCGTTCGTGGTCCTGGAAGCCGGACTTGCGGTAGAGGGCGTGGGCGCGCGGGTTCGAGTGGTCAACTTCGAGGTGGAGGGCGCGCACGCCGCGCTCGCGGCAGACCCCCGCGGCGAAGTCGAGCGCGGCGGCCCCGAGCCCCCGGCCGCGGAACTCGTCCCTCACGAACAGCTCGTCCACGAAGGCGTCGCGCCCGTGGAACTCAAGGCTGTAGCCGAAGCCGAGGACGAAGTAGCCCGCGGCCTCCGCGCCCGCCAGCATCAGGTAGGCCACGCCGTACGCGTCGTCTTCGAGCAGGCGCGCGAGCGCGGCGCGCACGGGCGCTTCCTCGAAGGGCATCCGCTCGTGCCCCCAAAGCTCCTTTATCATCGCGAGCAGCGCGTCGGCGTCGGCCGGGCGCGCGAGTCTGAAGGACGTCTCCATCGCCACTCTCCCGCCGGGGTTCCCGGCTTCCGATTCCTGTTACAATGCGCGGCATGATCTCGGCACAGTCTGCGCGGCGCGCGGTGTGGCGGCCGCTGTGGGAGCTGCCGCGGCGCTTCGACCTCATCTGGCCGCTGGCGCGGCGGATGACGGTGGCGCGCTACCGCGGCTCGGCGCTCGGGGCGCTGTGGGCGCTTTTGACGCCGGCCGTGATGATAGCCGTCTTCACCTTCCTCTTCGCCGGCGTCTTCGGCGCGCGCTTCACGGAGGGCGGGACGCCGCTCGACTACGCGCTCTACCTCTTCTGCGGGCTGCTGCCGTGGACGGCCTTCTCCGAGACGTTGCAGCAGTCCTCGGGCATCGTCGTCGCCCACTCGAACCTCGTCAAGCGCGTCGTCTTCCCGCTCGAAGCCCTGCCGGTGGCGCAGGCGCTCTCGTCGCTGGCCGTGCAGCTCGCCGGGACGGCGGCGCTGCTCGCGGCGACGCTCGTCATCCGCCGCGAGCTGCACGCGACGACGCTGTGGCTGCCCGTGCTGCTCGTCCCGCAGATGCTTTTGACGCTGGGCGGCGCGTGGCTCGTCGCCTCGCTCGGCGTCTTCGTCCGCGACACGGCGCAGGTGCTCGCGCTCCTGCTGATGGCGTGGTTCTACCTGACGCCCATCATCTACCCCGAGCAGGTCGTGCCCGAGCGCTTCCGCCCCGCGCTCGAACTCAACCCCTTCGCGCCGCTGGCCCGCGGCTACCGGCGCGCGCTGCTCGAAGGCGCCGCGCCCGACTGGGCCGGGCTCGCCTACACCGCGGCGCTCGGCCTCGCCCTCTTCCTCCTCGGCTACTGGTGGTTCGCGCGCACGCGCAAGGGCTTCGCGGACGTGATATGAGCGCGGGGCGCAGGCCGTGAATCGTGACGGGGCGGGGCCGCGCGCGGCCGGCCGCGCGCCCCGGCCGGAAGCGCGACTTTCTCCCGCCACGGTCTGAGGCCCACGCCCGGCGGCCCGGTTTGACTTGCCCGCGGGCGTTTGGCATAAAGTCGTGCGCGAGCGCCCGCCGGACAGCCGCCGCCCGACTCGCGCGGCCAGCGCGCACAACCCCGAAACAGCATGGTGAAGAAAGCGCAGCGTTACCTGAACAGGCTCGGGCTCCACATCGAGCGCGCGCGCCAGCGCTTCCGGCGGAGCGGCTTCTCGAACTTCGACGAGGAGCGCATCCTCGCCGGACTAATCGCGCGCCTCGACCCCGGCGGCGCCGCGCGCACGGCCGTAGACGTCGGCGCGGGCGACGGCATACGCGGCTCGAACACCTACGCGCTCTTTCTCAAGGGCTGGCGCGGCGTCGGCTTCGAGGGCGACGAAAGACGCGCCCGCCGCCTCGCGCGCGCCTACTCGAAGCTCGAAGGCGTCGAGGCGCGGCAGGCGCTCGTCACGCCCGGGAACGTCGTCGGGCTGCTCGCCGAGCACGCCGTCCCGCGCGACTTCGGCGTCCTCAGCCTCGACATAGACAGCTACGACTACTTCGTGCTCGACGCCGTCCTGAAAGAGTTCCGCCCGCGCGTCGTCGTCACCGAGATTAACGAGAAGATACCGCCGCCCGTCCGCTTCGTCGTCCGCTACGACCCTGACTTCCGGCTGCAACACCACTTCTTCGGCTACAGCGTCGCGAGCCTCGAAGAGCTGTGCGCGCGCCACGATTACGCGCTCATCGCGCTCGAATACAACAACGCCTTCGTCGCGCCGCGCGAGCTTGCGGGCGGCCTGTCCGCGCTCGACGCCGGGACGGCCTACCGCCGCGGCTACCTCGAACGCCCCGACCGCCGCGACCGCTTCCCGCGCAACCAGGACATGGAGGCGCTCCACGCCCTGAGCCCGGCCGACGCGCTCGCCTTCATCGAAGACTTCTTCGCGCGCCACCGCGGCAAGTACGACCTCAGCCTCGCCGAGACGCCCGAGCCCGTCGAGGCGGCGTGAGGGTTGGAGAGCCGGCGGCGGCCCGTGGCGGTTGCAATCTGCCCCGCGCAGAACGCGACTTTCATCCCCCCGCAGGGCGCGGCTCGCAATCGCCCCAGCGCAGGGCGCGGCTGCGAGGTTAAGTCCGAACAGCCCGCGTTTCGCCCGCTGACAGGTCAAGGCAGGGTTTACGTCTGTGGCGCTTCTAACCGTCAACCGCGTCGCCCTTAACCTTCAACCGGCGTCCGCCCGCCGCCCGCCGTCCCGCCCTCGTCCTTCAGCAGCGCCACGACGACTCCCATCATCCACCAGACGAGCAGCGCGACCTCGGCGTCGCCGAAGTTGTAGTTGACGACGGAGCTTGCGAGGAAGCCTGCGAGCGCGCCCGTGACGCCGAGCGCGAGCCCGTGCGCGCCGTCGTCGGCCGCGCCGCGCCGCTCGCGCTCGGCGCGCGCCGCCAGCCGCCAGAAGACCCACATCAGCCACACCCAGATGAGCAGCGCCGGCAGCCCGCGCTCGAACGCCAGTTGAATCGGCGTCGAGTGCGCGTGCAGCAGGTCGCGGCCGGGGAAGCCCCACTCGTTCCAATGCCTGTGCGCCGCGTCCATGCCGTGGCCGAAGACGGGGTGGAGCGCGACGCGCCCGGCCGCCACGCGCGCCACCTCGTAGCGCAGCCCCGCGCTCGCGTCCTGTAGCCTGAGCGCGCCGCTCGCGCGCGTGCGCAGCACGGCGAACGCCCCGAACGCCAGCACGCACGCGACCGCCGCCGCCACCAGCGCGCGCCGCCGCCCGCTCCGCGTCGCGCGCCACGCCGCCACGCACGCGCCCACGGCGAAGGCGACCAGCGTCGTCCTCATCGCCGTCAGCGCGACGCCCGCCGCCAGCACGACGAACGCCGCCGCCGGCAGCAGCGCGCGCCCGCGCCCTCGTCCTCCACGCGCCGCCGCGCCGCCGCGCCCCGGCTCCTCCCCGTCGCGCCGCCGGCGCGCCCACGCCGCGAGCGCGAAGCCGAGCGCGAACTGCGCGACTATCTGCAAGACCTCGGCGAACGTCTCGTAGTGGCGCGTCCAGCCCGACGCGCGGAAGCTGTGCGTCGGCCCGCCGCCCTCCGTGATGCCCGACGGCGACGCGGCCACGCGCATCTCCTCTGTGACGACCGCGCCCGGCCACTCCGCGTGCTCGCCGCGCGAGATGACGCTCAGCGACGCGCGCGCGCCCGCCGGCGTCCGGCGTATCGCCTCGTCAATCTCCCCGACCGTCGAGACGCGCCGGCCCCCCACGCGCCACACGGCGTCGCCCTCGCGCAGCGGCGTCCCGCGCCGCAGAGGGCTGTCGAAGCTCAACCCCCTGACGACGACGCCGCGCCCGACTGCCAGCTCGCCCGCGCCCCACAGCGCGCCCGCCGAGCCCGAGACGACGAGCAGGACGGCCAGCGTCACCGCCGCCCTGCGCGTCAAGAGCGCCTGCGCTAGATAGAACATCAGGAGCGTGCTGACGTTGACGAGCTTCGGCACGCTCACGCCCGGCTCCTCCGAGAGCAGGCACGACAGCGCCGTCCACGCGAAGAAGAGCCACAGCGGGAGGTCGAGCGGCGTGCGACGCAGCCCCGCGCGCCGCGTCGCGGCCGTGCGCGCCAGCCACCCGAGCGCGGCGAACGACACGCCGACCCACGAGACGGCTATCGAGTGCGGCGCCGCCAGCGCGTAGAGCGCGAACCCGGCCAGCCCCAGCCGGCCGCCCGCGAGGGCCAGGACTCCCCCCGGCGGGCGGGGCCCGGCGGCCGCGCCGTGCGCCCCGGCGGTCACATTTTCCGCGGCCTTTGTGGGCATAAGTGCTTGCAGGAGGAGTTGGTTGACACCCGCTCGCGGCGGGTGCTAACGTACAAAACTGCCCGTCCTCGGAGCGCAGGGGCGTGGAGCCGTGGACAAGTAAGCTTTACCGCCGGGCCTTGACGCGCCCCGTCGCTGCTCCGCTCGCCCACGCGCCGCTTCCGTCCACCTCTTCTGACGGCTACAATAATTCCCGATGGGTTTCGACAAGGCCAAAGCCATTCGTGCGGCTGAGAAGCACCTTGCCTCGGGCAAGATTCCGTCGGCCGTCCAGGAGTATAGCCGCATCGTCGAGCACGACGCGGAGGACTTCAACGCGCTCAACACGCTGGGCGACCTCTACTCGCGTCTGGAGAAGAAGTCTGAGGCCGTCGCCTGCTACCGCCGCGTCGCCGAGCATTATCGCGAACAGGGCTTCACGCTCAAAGCCGTCGCGATGTACAAGAAGCTGACGCGCCTGGCGCCCGACGACCACAAGACGGCGCTCGCCCTCGCCTCGCTCTACGAGCAGCAGGGGCTCATGGTGGACGCGCGCCAGCACTACCTCATCGCGGCCGACGCCTTCGCGCGCGCGGGCGCCTCGCGCGAGGCGCTCGACGTGCTGCGCCGCATCGCCGACCTCGACCCCACGAACACGGACGTCCGCCTCCGCCTCGCGGACAGCTACAGGGGCGAGAATTTGCCCGACCTCGCGGCGGAAGCCTACGCCGAGGCGGGAGCGCGCCTCGCCGCGCGCAAGGAGTTCGAGTCGGCGCTCGAAGCCTTCACCAGGGCGCTCGCGCTGCGCCCGAACTCGCACGCCGCGCTCCACGGCCTGCTCTCGGCCCACGCCGCGCTCGGCACGGCCGACGAGGCCGCCGAAGTTTTGGAGCGCGTCGTGGCCGAGCGGCCGGGCGACCTGGAAGTCCGCGCCATGCTCGCGCGCGCCTACGTGGACGCCGAGGACGCCGCGCGCGCCGAGGCGGCCACGCGCGAGCTGGTCACGCGCGACCCTTCGAGCTTCATGCTCCTGTTCGACGTGGCGCGGCTCTACCTGCGCGCGGGCGACGCCGACGCGGCGACCGCCGTGCTCGAATTCGTGGCCGAGCCCGCGCTAGCCGCGCGGCAGGAGACGGCGCTCGCCGAGCTTCTACAGGAGGCGCTCGCGCGCAACCCCGAGCAGATGGGCGCGCACCGCCTGCTCGTGCGCGCCTACACCTCGTCGCACGACGACGCCAACCTGCGCGCCGCGCTCGAAAGGCTCGCCGACGCGGCCGAGGCCACGGGCTCGGCCGCCGACGAGCGGCTGGCGCGCACGCGCCTCGCGCGCATCACGCCCGCCGACCAGGCCAACCTCGCGCGGCTCGAAGAGTTGGGCGGCCCGCTCTTCGAGGAGGGCGAGCAGCAGGGCGGCGCTTACGACGAGACGCCGACCTTCGAGAGCTTCATGCTCGGCGCCGACGCGCCGCGCGCCGCGGCGCCCGCGCCGCCGCCCCCCGCGCCGACCGCCCCCGCCGAGTTCGAGTGGAACTCGGTCGCCGAGCCGCAGCCGGCCGCCGCGCCCGTCGCCGACGCCAGCGCCTCCTTCGCGGACCTCAACGACCTGACCGACGGCGGCGACCCTTACGCGACCCCCGGGCCGCCCGTCCCGGAGTACCAGCCGCCTCAGACCGGCTTTCAGGAGTTCGACTTCAGCCAGCCAGCCCCGGCCACCGTCGGCGGCGGCGACGACGCGGCGCGCCCCCAGACGGCGGGCGCGAGCGTCGAGCGCATGCTCCGGCAGGAGCTTGAGAGCGTGGACTTCTACATCGAGCAGGGCTACGCCGACATCGCGCGCGACACGCTCGACATGCTCGAACGCCAGTACGGCGCGCACGCCGACATCGAGGCGCGCCGCACGCGTCTCGGCCCGGCGGGAGCGCCGGACGCCGCCGCGGCGCAGGCCGCCGCCCCCGCCGCGCCGCCGCCCCCGGCCTACGAGCCGGCCACCTTCGACATGGGCGCCGCCTTCGACGCGCCGGCCGCGAGCGAGCCCGAGGCGTCGGCCGCCTTCGACGTCTCCGCGTTCGAGGCCGCCGCCTTCGAGATGCCCGCGGCCTCCGAGCCGTCCCCGGACGACCTACAGGCCGCGGCCGCCGCGGCCGCCGCGCCGCCGCGCCACGCCGCGCCGGACGCCCCGCAGCCGTCGCCGGGCGGCGCGGGGATAGACCCTGGGCTGGCCGCCATCTTCGACGAGTTCCGCGAGGCCGTCGAGGACGGCGGCGAAGAGGAGTCGGGCGGCGACTTCGACACGCGCTACCAGATGGGGCTGGCCTACCGCGAGATGGGGCTCTTAGACCAGGCGGTCGAGGAGTTCCAGGCGGCGACCGCGCAGGCCGCGCCGGGCGACGGCACGCCGCGCTTCCTACAGTGCTGCAACATGCTCGGCCACTGCTTCATGGAGAAGGGCATGCCGCGCCCCGCCGCGCTCTGGTTCAAGCGCGGGCTCGAAGCCCCGGGCCACACGGAGGACGAGTACCAGGCCATGCGCTACGACCTCGGCACGGCCTACGAGCAGATGGGCGACAACGGCCGCGCCATCGAGGTGCTCTCCGAGGTCTACGCCATTGACGTCTCCTACCGCGGCGTCGCCGACCGCCTGCGGGAACTACAGAAGACCGTGAACCGTGAGTCGTAGGCCGTGGCCGGGCGCCCGCGCCACTTCGCGGCCCGAGGCCCCGGCCGCCGCCTTTACTCGTCACGGTTCACGATTCACGGCTCTTATGGCTTCGAGGCTGACGGTCATCTTCTACATCCTGCTGTGCCTGGAGGCGGGCGTCTTCCTGACGCTGCTGCCGTGGTGGCAGCCCTGGGGGATGGGCGACTGGGGCGACAACTTCTTCCTCGTGATGGCGGCGCAGAAGACGGGGCTCGTGGGGCTCCAGCGCGCGGTCGCCTCGGGGTGGGTGCGCGGGGCGGTGACGGGCGTCGGCCTGCTCAACCTGGCGATGGCCTTCTGGGAGCTTTTCCACTTCAACGAGACAGTCCGCAGGCTTCAGGGCGCGGACGCGCGCCCCGCCCCGCACGAGGCCGCCGCGGCCGAGGCCGCGCCCGCGGCCGCGAACTCTCTCCCGACGACGAACGCGACAGATGCCGCGAGCGCTCCCGCGACCGATCACGTATCTCATCACGGCCGGCCTGACGCGTAGCGCGACCGCGCCGCGGGACGAGGAGTTCCGCCGGCTGCTCGCGCACGTCCGGGCCGCGGTCGCCGCCCGCGTCGCGCTCGTCCAACTGCGCGAGAAGGAGTTGGGGGGGCGCGCCCTCTTCGAGTTGGCGCGCGAGGCGGCCGCGCTCGCGCGCGGGAGCGCCACCCGCGTCCTGGTCAACGACCGCGCCGACGTGGCGCGCGCCGCCCTCTGCGACGGCGTCCACCTGACGACGCGCTCGCTCGAAGCCTCGGCCGTGCGCCGCGCCTTCGGCGAAGATTTTTTGATAGGCGTCTCGACCCACTCCCTCGGGGAGGCGCGCGAGGCGCGCGCGGGCGGCGCGGACTTCGCCGTCTTCGGCCCCGTCTTCGACACGCCGTCGAAGCGCGCGTACGGCGCGCCGGTCGGGCCGGGGGCTTTGGCTGAGGCGGCGCGTGAGCTTGCGCCCTTCCCGCTCGTCGCGCTCGGCGGCATAGGGGAGGGGAACGCCGCCGAGGCGCTGCGCGCGGGCGCGGCCGGCGTCGCGGGCGTCCGCCTCTTCGGCGACGGAGAAGACCTCGCGCGCGCGGTGCGTCACATCGAGGGACTGCGCGCCGCCTGAAGGCGCGGCGGCCGCCTTGCGAGTCTTGCCGGGGGAACGCCCTGCCGAGTGATGAGTAACGTGCTGACAGAGACGCCGCCGGTGGCGCTGACGGTCGCGGGGTTCGACCCTTCGGGCGGCGCGGGGGTGGTGGCCGACGTGAAGACCTTCACGGCCTTCGGCTGCTTCGCCGCGGCGGCCGTCACGTCGCTCACCTACCAGAACACGACCGGCGTCTTCGGCGCGGCGCACCAGACGGCCGAGGCCGTGCGCGCGCAGGTCATGCCCGTCGTCGAGGACTTCGCCGTCGCCGGCGCGAAGACCGGCATGCTCCCGACGCGCGAGGTCATCGCGGAGGTGGCGCGGCTCTTCCGCGAGGAGCGCCTGCCCGCGCCCGTCGTTGACCCGGTCGTGCGCTCGACCTCGGGCTTCGACCTGATAGACGACGCGGCGCTCGACGCGCTCAAGCGCGAACTGCTGCCGCTGGCGCGCGTCGTCACGCCCAACATCCCGGAGGCCGAGCGCATCACCGGACTCCGCGTCCGCGACCGCGAGGGGATGCTCGAAGCGGCGCGCGCGGTGCGCGCGCTCGGGGCGCGCGCCGTGCTCGTCAAGGGCGGCCACCTCGCCGGCGACGAGGCGCTCGACGTGCTCGACGACGAGGGGCGCGTCACGACTTTCACCGCCCCGCGCGTCGAGACGACCTCGACGCACGGCACGGGCTGCGCGCTGGCCGCGGGCGTCGCCGCCTGCCTCGCGCGCGGCATGAGCCTCGAAGAGTCGGTCGGGGCGGCCAAGCGTTTCGTCACCGAGGCCATCCGCCGCGCGCCGCGCCTCGGCCGCGGCCACGGCCCCATCAACCACGCCGTCGCGCCGCCGTTCTGACGGCGGCG
>DASVUF010000089.1:0-13815 GCA_036387195.1 Pyrinomonadaceae bacterium
CCACGTAGAAGTCGATGCCGAGGCCGAAGCAGAACGGGAGCAGCGCCCACGCCATCAGCTTCGAAGTGTAGCGGTGAATCTCGTCCGTGTCCTCGCCCCGCTCGACCAGGCGGTGGTAGGCCGCGGGCGAGATGATGAGCCCCAGCGCCAGGAGCAGCAGCCCCAGCCCGCACAGGTTGAGGGCCTGCGAGGTGAGCGGCAGCGAGTCGAACCCCTTCTCGAAGACGGCGCGGAACTGGAAGCCGACGAGCACCTGCGTCCCGAGCACCAGCATGCGCGCCTCGTTGAGCGCGTTCTCGACCTTGTCCTTGATTTTCGCCATAGGCCCCGGCCGGGGTCGGGGGCGGGCCGCGCGGCCTCCACCCCCCGCCCCTCATCCCTCCAGTTTTCCCTCCCGCCAGAGCTTCTGCAACTCGCGCTTGAGCACCTTGCCCGTCGGCCCCTTCGGGAGCGAGGCGACGACGCGCACGGTCTTCGGGCACTTGTAGTCCGCGAGGCGCCGGCGGCAGTGGGTGATGATGTCGCCGGGCGACGCCTCGCGCCCCTCCTTGAGCACGACGAAGGCGGCGACCTCCTCGCCGTACAGCTCGTCGGGGACGCCGACGGCCGCGGCCTCGGCGACCGCCGGGTGCCCGTAGAGCAGCTCGTCTATCTCGCGCGGGTAGATGTTCTCGCCGCCGCGGATGATCATGTCGGACTTGCGGTCGATGATGTAGAAGAAGCCTTCGGCGTCGCGGTGGCCGACGTCGCCCGTGTGGAACCAGCCGCCGCGGAAGGCGCGCGCCGTCGCCTCGTCGTTCTTGAAGTAGCCCTTGAAGACGTTCTCGCCGCGCATGACGATTTCGCCGGCCTCGCCGTCGGGCAGCTCGCGGTCGTCCTCGTCCACGACGCGCATCTCGTTGCCGATGCTCATGCCGCACGAGCCGGGGCGGCGGCGCCCGTCGGGCGGGTTGAAGGTCGAGCGGCAGGTGGACTCCGAGAGCCCGTAGCCCTCGACGACGAGGCAGCCGAACGCCTGCTCGAACCGGCGCAGCACCTCGGCCGGCACGGGCGCCGAGCCGCACATGGCGAAGCGCAGCCGGCCGGCGTCGAGCCCCTCGGGCACGCCGCCCGGGTAGTTGGCGAGCAGCATCGAGAGCATCGTGGCGACCGAGCCGAACGAGGTCACGCCGTAGTCGCTGACGATGTGCCAGAAGCGCGAGGCCGAGAAGCGCGGGCTGACCACCGTCGAGCCGCCCGCGTAGAGCGCGCTCATGGTCGTCACCGACACGGCGTTCATGTGGAAGAGCGGCATCACCGTCAGCAGGCGGTCGTCCCCCGTGAACCCCAGCCACTCGACTATCTGCCGCGCGTTGGCGAGCAGGTTGCCGTGCGTCAGCAGACAGCCCTTCGGCTTTCCGGTCGTCCCCGACGTGTAGATGATGATGGCCTCGTCGTCCCTCCCGATCGGCTCCCCGCCGGACGGCCCGCCCTCGTCTGAGAAGCCGGCCGTGGCCTCCGACACGTCGCCGAAGCGGAGCAGCGCCGGGGGCGCCGCCGCCCGCCCGCCCCGGCCCGCCGGCTCCGGCCCGCGCGCGCCGGAGAGGCGCTCGCGCACGCCCTCCGCCGCCTGCTCGAAGTCCGGGTGGAAAAGAAGGAGCTTCGCCTCGGAGTCGCCGACGACGTAGGCCATCTCCTCGGGCTTGAGCAGAGAGTTGACGGGGCCGGCGAGCGCGCCCAGCTTGAAGCAGGCGAAGTAGGCGATGACGTACTCGGCGGAGTTCGGCAGCAGCAGGCTCACCACGTCGCCGCGCCCGACGCCGCGCGCCGAGAGCAAGGCGGCGGCGCGGTTGACCGCGGCGTCGAACTCGGCGTAGGTGAAGCGGCGGCCGTCGGCCTCCGAGAAGAGGAAGACCTTTTCGGGCGTGGCGGAGGCGCGCGCCTCCAAAAGCTCGCGCAGGTTCTGAAAACTCGCGTTCGTGGAAGCTGTCATCATTTTCGGGGCCGTGACCTTCGTGGCGACGCCCGACATCATAGCGGAGGATGGCGAAAATTGGCTAAGCCGCCGCTCTTTTTTCGCGCGGCGCGCGCCCGGCGTGTGTTATATTTTCGCGGTCTCCGACGGCCGCGCCCGCCAGCACACGCTTCAGCCCGGGCGCCGAAATTTCAAACCGCAAAGTCACAGCAGAAGGACGGCCGCCGCGGCTGTCGCCCGCCCGTCAGCCGAAGGGGCTCGCGGCCGGGACACCCGGACAGCATTCGATGGACACCTACCGCAACTTCATCAAGGGGGAGTGGGTTGAATCCTCCTCCCCGAAGACGGCCGACAACGTCAACCCCGCGAACACCGACGACGTGCTCGGGGCGGCGCGGCTCTCGACGCGCGGCGAGGCGCGCGCGGCGGTCGAGGCCGCCGCCGAAGCCTTCCGCGGCTGGCGCGCGACGCCCGCCCCGGCGCGCGGCCGCGTCGTCGCGCGCTTCGCGCGCCTGCTCGAACAGGAGAAGGAGTCTCTGGCCGCGCTGCTCACGCGCGAGGAGGGCAAGACGCTCTCAGAGGCGCGCGGCGAGTTGCAGCGCGCCATCAACGTCGCGGACTTCTGCGCCGGCGAGTCGCGCCGCATGAACGGCGAGACTATCCCGTCCGAGCTGCCCTCGAACTTCGCCTACACGCTCAGGCAGCCGCACGGCGTCGTCGCCGTCGTCACGCCCTGGAACTTCCCCGTCGCCATCCCGGTCTGGAAGCTCGCGCCCGCGCTCGTCGCCGGCAACACGGTCGTCTTCAAGCCGGCGACGAACACGCCGGCCACGGCCGTCCGCCTCGTCGAGCTGCTGGCGGAGGCCGGCGTCCCCGCCGGCGTCCTCAACCTCGTCCTCGGCTCGGGCTCCGAGGCCGGCGACGAGATAGTCAACCACCCGGCCGTGCGCGCCATCTCGTTCACGGGCTCGAACCAGGTGGGCGTCTCGCTCTACGAGCAGGCGGCGCGGCGCGGCGTGCGCGTGCAGTGCGAGATGGGCGGCAAGAACCCGGTCGTCGTCCTCGAAGACGCGGACCTCTCGCTCGCCGTCGAGTCCACGGCGCAGGGCGCGTTCGGCTCGACGGGGCAGCGGTGCACGGCGACGAGCCGCGCCGTCGTCGTCGAGTCGGTCGCCGACGAGTTCGTCAGGAGGATCGGCGAGCGCGCCAGCGCCCTGCGCCTCGGCGACGGCGCGGCACCCGAAACCGAGGTCGGCCCGCTCGTGGACGCCAACCAGTTCAAGAACGTCCTCTCCTACATGGACGTGGCGCGCGAGGACGGCGCGGAGCTGGTGTGCGGCGGCGGCCCGGCCGACGGCGCGGGGCTGCGCAAGGGCTTCTTCGTCAAGCCGACCGTCTTCGACCGCGTCACGCCCGACATGCGCATCGCGCGCGAAGAGGTCTTCGGCCCCGTCCTCTCCGTCCTGCGCGTCAGGGACTTCGAGGAGGCGCTCGCCGTCGCCAACGACAGCGAGTACGGGCTCTCCTCCTCGGTCTTCACCAACGACGCGGCGCTCGTCTTCCGCTTCGTCGAGGAGATAGAGACCGGCATGACGCACGTCAACTCGCCCACGACCGGCGGCGAGGCGCACGTCCCCTTCGGCGGCATCAAGTCCACGGGCGTCGGCGCCTTCGAGCAGGGCTCGACCGCGCTCGACTTCTACACCGAGCTGAAGGTCGTCTACGTGGACTACACCGGCCGCCGGCGCGAGGGCAACCTCTACTAGCGCCGCCGCCCGACGACACGCATGAGCACAGAGACGAGCGCCGAGCCGGTCACGGTCAACTGCCCCGCCTGCGGGGCCTCGAACCCCGACGCCGGGGTCAACTCGAAGTGCTCCGCCTGCGACGGGCCGCTGGCGGCCGCCGTCCTCCAGCACAGCCTCGACGAGGTGAGGCGGCTCACGGCGCGCATGCGGGAGGCGAACGCGCCCTCCTTCAGCACGTTCAACGGCTTCGGCACGACGCTGCTCGACTACCGCCGGCGCGAGGACGGCGAGTGGGAGGCGACGCGCTGGGTCGTGGCCGCGATGCTGCCCGTCGCGCCGCTCGGGGCCTACGTCATCCGCCCGCGGCGGCGGCAAAACAGCTACGGGCGGATGGAGTCCTACTTCGACGTGCTGGGCCGCGTGCCGCTCTCGCCGCTGAGAGTCCTGCGCGTCTACGGGCTGGTCATCCTCGGGCTGGCGCCCGTGGCCCTCGGCTTCATGAACTCGGCGCGGGTCAACCGCGCGCTCGGCGGCCCGCTGGCGGCGCTGGCGATGTTCGCCTCGGTCGCGTGGGCCGCCTACGTAATTTTCTTCCGCGTCAGGAACGACTCTAAGGCGTACGACAATCCCGGGGAGTCCTGAGACGCCCCGCGGGGGACGCGCCCGCCAACAGCCACAGACGGAGAACGAAACATGAGCACCGCCGAACCGCAACTCAACGCGACCGAGACACGGCCGACCGGCTCCGAGACGGTCGAGAAGCACAAGCAGTTCCTCTTCCCCGCGGTCGCGATGTACTACCAGGAGCCGCTGGCGCTCGTCCGCGGCGAGGGCGCCTACGTCTGGGACGACAAGGGCGACCGCTACCTCGACTGCTTCGGCGGCGTGCTCACCGTCAGCGTCGGGCACGCGCACCCGAAGGTGACCGAGGCGGTCGTCGCGCAGGCGCGCGCCCTCCAGCACACCTCGACGCTCTACGCCAACAAGCCGCAGTCCGACCTCGCCGAGAAGCTCTACCAGATCACGCCCGGCCGGCTCAAAAAATCCTTCTTCACCAGCAGCGGCACCGAGGCCGACGACACGGCCGTCCACGCCGCCAAGACCGCCACCGGGCGCCACGAGATAGTCGTGCTGCGCCACAGCTACTCGGGCCGCTCGGCCACGGCGCTCTCGGCCACCGGGCACTCGACGTGGCGGCCGCTCCCGCCGCAGGTCGCCGGCATCGTCCACGCGCGCGCGCCCTACTGCTACCGCTGCCCCTTCAAGCTCTCGCCCGAGTCCTGCGGGCTCGAATGCGCCGAGGACATCGAGGAGCTGATCATGACCTCGACGACGGGCGAGATAGCGGCCTTCATGGCCGAGCCCGTCCTCGGCGTCGGCGGCTTCATCGTCCCGCCCAGGGGCTACTTCGAGCGCGCCGTCGAGATAGCGCGCAAGCACGGCGGCCTCTTCATCGCCGACGAGGTGCAGACCGGCTGGGGGCGCACGGGCGGCAAGTGGTTCGGCATCGAGCACTGGGACGTCGAGCCCGACATCATCACCTCGGCCAAGGGGCTCGGCAACGGCGTCCCCGTCGGCATGACGGTCGCCACCCCCGAGGTGGCCGACAAGTTCCCCGGGCTCACCTTCTCGACCTTCGGCGGCAACCCCGTCTCGATGGCGGCCGCGCTCGCCGTCATCCGCGTCATCGAGGAGGAAGACCTCCGGCGCAACGCCGCCGAGGTCGGCGCCTACTTCCGCGGCCGGCTCGAAGAACTCAAGGAGAGGCACGCGGCCGTCGGCGACGTCCGCGGCCTCGGGCTCATGCAGGCGCTCGAACTCGTCAAAGACCGCGACACGAAGGAGCCCGACCCCCAGTCCGTCCTCAAGGTCTTCGAGGAGACGAAGAGGCGCGGCGTCCTCATCGGCAAGGGCGGCCTCTACGGCAACGTCATCCGCACCGGCGTGATGCTCAACTCCACGAAGGACACGATTGACGAGCTGGTTCAGGCGCTCGACGCCGCCCTGGCGACCCTCTGAGGAGAAGCTGATGAGAACACTGATACGCGGCGGGCGCGTCGTCACGGCCGTGGACGACTACAGGGCCGACATCCTTATCGAGGGCGAGACGGTCTCGACCATCGGGGCGCGGCTCGACGTGGAGGCCGACGTCGTGGTTGACGCGGCCGGCAAGCTCGTCATCCCCGGCGGCATAGACCCGCACACGCACATGGAGCTGCCGTTCGGGGGGACGCAGGCGTCCGACGACTTCCGCACCGGCACCGTCGCGGCGGCGCACGGCGGGACGACGACCATCATCGACTTCGCCGTGCAGTACAAGGGGCAGGCTTTGCGCGAGGGGCTGGACGCGTGGCACGCGAAGGCCGAGGGGAAGGCGGCGATTGACTACGGCTTCCACCTCATCGTCACCGACCTCGAAGACGAGCGCGTGCCCGAACTCTACAAGGCGATGGACGAGGGCGTCACGAGCTTCAAGCTGTTCATGGCCTACCCCGGCGTCTTCCTCGCCGACGACGCGACCATCTTCCGCGCGATGTCGGCGGCGGGCGGGCGCGGCGGGCTCGTCTGCATGCACGCCGAGAACGGCGTCGTCATCAACGAGCTCATCAAGCGCGCGCTGGCCGAGGGGCGCACCGCGCCGAAGCACCACGCGCTGACCCGCCCCACCATCGCCGAGGCCGAGGGCGTCCACCGCGCCATCCGCCTGGCCGAGATGGCCGAGGCGCCCGTCTACATCGTCCACCTCTCGTGCGCCGACGCGCTCGAACAGGTGCGCGAGGCGCGCGACCGCGGCCTGCCCGCCTTCGCCGAGACCTGCCCGCAGTACCTCTTCCTCTCGCTGGACGACTACGGCGAGGGCTTCGAGGGCGCGAAGTACGTGATGACGCCGCCGCTCCGCGAGAAGTGGAACCAGGACGAGCTATGGAAGGGGCTGCGGACGGACGACCTGCAGGTCATCTCCACCGACCACTGCCCCTTCTGCATGAAGGAGCAGAAGGAGCTGGGGCGCGACGACTTCTCCAAAATCCCGAACGGCGCGCCCGGCGTCGAGCACCGCATGTCGCTCATCTACGACGGCGGCGTCACGCAGAACCGCGTCTCGCTCAACCGCTTCGTCGAGCTGACCTCGACGGCCGCCGCCAAGATGTTCGGCCTGTTCCCGCGCAAAGGGACCATCGCCGTCGGCTCCGACGCCGACATCGTCGTCTTCGACCCCGAGCGCGAGCAGACCATCAGCGCCGCCACGCACCACATGAACGTGGACTATTCGGCCTACGAGGGGCGCAGGGTGCGCGGCGCGGTCGAGACGGTGCTCTCGCGCGGCCGCGTGGTCGTCGAGGGCGGCGAGTTCAAGGGCCGCGCCGGCGCGGGCCAGTTCCTCAGGCGCGGGACCTGCGTCACGATGTAGAAGCCGCCGGCGGCCGGCCCCCCGCCCGCCAGCCTAAGGAGACTTTCGGCGATGCGCACAAGCCCCCGCCCCCTGCCACTGCTGCTCGGCGCGCTCCTGCTCGCCGCGCTCCCGCGCGCGGCCGGCGCGCGGCAACAGAAGCCGAGCCTGCCGCTCATCACCGTCTCGGGGCAGGCCGAGATTCGGGTCCCGCCCGACGAGGCGGTCTTCGACCTCTCCGTCGTGCGGCTCGACAAGGAGGTCACGGCCGCGCAGCAGCAGACGGACGAGAGCGTCCGGCAGATTCTCGCGCTCGCGCGCCGCTACGACGTGCCCGCGCAGAACGTCAAGACCAACTACATCACGGTCGAGATGAAGTACACCACCGACCTGCTCGACGGCGACGACGACGACGACGAGAAGAAGGTCAAGCGCGAGTTCGTCGGCTACGAGGTGTCGAAGTCGGTCAACGTCCGCTTCACGAACCTGGCGCGCTTCGAGGGCTTCTTCGCCGACGTGCTGAAGGCCGGCGTGAGCCGGGTCAGGAGCGTCACCTTCCACACCTCGCAGATGAGGAAGCACCGCGACGAGGCGCGCGCCGCCGCCATCCGCGCCGCGCGCGAGAAGGCCGCGGCGCTGGCCGCCGAAATCGGCCAGTCCATCGGCAAGGCGTACGCCATCGAGGAGGAGGCCCCGCGCGACCTTTCGCGCTCGAACAGCGTCGGGTTCGCCCCGGGCTCCTACTCCTCGGACGAGTCCTCGTCCTTCGCGCCGGGCACGATCACCGTCTCGGCGCAGGTCACGGTCAGCTTCCTTCTCAACTGAGCGCGCGGCCGCCGCGCGACTCGCACCGACCTTATGACCACTGAGGCCGCAACCAACGACGCGCCCGAAGGGCGCCGCGACTTCGTCGAGCTGCGCGAGGACGTCTCGGGGAGCCCGCTCTGGAACCGCGACCTGGCGCCGACGACCATCCGCGAGCGGACGTGGACGACGTGGAACATCGCCGCGCTGTGGATAGGGATGAGCGTGGTGATCACGACCTACACGCTCGCCGGCGGCTTCGTCGAGGCGGGGATGAACTGGTGGCAGGCGATGCTGACCATCCTGCTCGGCAACACGGTCGTCCTCGTCCCGATGATTCTGAACGCGCACGCGGGGACGAAGTACGGCGTCTCGTTCCCCGTCCTGTGCCGCGCGAGCTTCGGGACGAGGGGCGCCAACATCCCGGCCGTCCTGCGCGCGGTGGTGGCCTGCGGCTGGTTCGGCATCCAGACGTGGATCGGCGGGACGGCGCTCGACGCGCTGTTCGGCGCGATGTGGGGCGGGTGGGGCGACCTCGCGGGCGGCGCGGCGGCGGGCGGCGTCGCGCTGCACACGTGGGCGGCCTTCTTCCTCTTCTGGGGGATAGAGGTGCTCATCATCGTCCGCGGCGTCGAGGGCATCAAGCACCTCGAAACGTGGTCGGCGCCGCTGCTGCTCGGGGGCGGCGCGGCGCTGCTCGGGTGGGCGGCGTGGCGCGCGGGCGGCCTGGGGCGCGTGCTCACCGAGTCGGCGGCCCTGCAGAAGGAGCACAACGACTTCTGGGCGCTCTTCCCCGGCGCGCTCACCGCCTCGGTCGGCTACTGGGCGACGCTCAGCCTCAACATCCCCGACTTCACGCGCTACGCGCGCTCGCAGCGTTCGCAGATGGCGGGTCAGGCGCTGGGGCTGCCCCTGACGATGACGGCCTTCGCCTTCATCGGCGTGGCGGTGACGAGCGCGACGCTCCTGATTTACGGCCGCGCCATCCCCGACCCGGTCGAGCTGATGAAGGAGTTCCGGAGCGTCGCCGTCATCCTCTTCGCCACGGCCGTCATCTTCGCCGCGCAGCTCACGACCAACATGGCGGCCAACGTCGTCTCGCCGTCGAACGACTTCTCGAACCTCAGCCCGCGCCACATCTCCTACGTCGCGGGCGGGCTCATCACGGCGCTCATCGGCGTGCTGATGATGCCGTGGAAGCTGATGAGTTCGGCCGGGTCCTACATCTTCACGTGGCTCGTCGGCTACTCGGCTTTGATGGGGGCCATCGGCGGGATTATGATTTGCGACTACTGGGCGCTCAGGCGGCGGAGGCTCGACCTCGCCGGCCTGTTCCGGCCCGGCGGGCGCTACGCCTACACGCGCGGCTTCAACTGGCGGGCGCTCGTCGCCTTCGCCGCGGCGGTCGCGCCGGTCGTGCCGGGCTTCCTGCGCGCGGCCTCGACGCCGAACTTCTCGGGGCGTCTCCCCGACCCGACCCTTTCCGACACGCTCTACACCTACGCCTGGTTCGTCACCTTCGGCATAGGTTTTTTACTTTACTACGTTCTGATGAACGGCCACCCGAGTCTGAAGGAGGACTAGTCAGGCATGCCACGCATCGTCAAGTGTGGACTCATCCAGGCGACCAACGCCGCGCCGACCGACGCCCCCATCGAGGAGATCAAGCGGCTCAACGTCGAAAAGCACCTCGCGCTCATCGAGGACGCCGCCGCGCAGGGCGTGCAAATCCTCTGCATGCAGGAGGTCTTCACCACGCCCTACTTCTGCGCCGAGCAGCAGACGCGCTGGTACGAGGCGGTCGAGCGCATCCCCGACGGCCCGACCGTCAGGCTCATGCAGGACGTGGCGAAGCGGCACGGCATGGTCATCATCGTGCCCATCTACGAGGAGGAGATCGTCGGCGTCTACTACAACACGGCCGCCGTCATAGACGCCGACGGCAGGTACCTCGGCAAGTACCGCAAGAACCACATCCCGCACGTCAACCCGGGCTTCTGGGAGAAGTTCTACTTCCGCCCGGGCAACCTCGGCTACCCGTGCTTCGACACGGCCTACGCGCGCGTCGGCGTCTACATCTGCTACGACCGCCACTTCCCCGAGGGCGCGCGGGCGCTCGGCCTCAACGGCGCCGAGATAGTCTTCAACCCGTCGGCCACGGTCGCGGGCCTCTCCGAGTATCTCTGGAAGCTGGAGCAGCCGGCGCACGCCGTCGCCAACGGCTACTTCGTCGGGGCCATCAACCGCGTCGGCCACGAGCAGCCGTGGGACATCGGCGAGTTCTACGGCCAGAGCTACTTCTGCGACCCGCGCGGCCAGATCGTCGCCGAGGCCCCGCGCGACCGCGACGCCCTCGTCGTCGCCGACCTCGACCTCGACAAAATCCGCGAGGTGCGCAACACCTGGCAATTCTTCCGCGACCGCCGCCCCGACACCTACCAGTCGCTCGTCGCCGACTAAGCTAAAACTATGGCTGACACACTGTCCCCCAGGCTGCCGCCCGAGGAGATCGAGCGGAACTTCGGCGAGTTGGCGCCGGCGCTGACAGACGCGGAGGCGCTGTTCGAGGCGAACCGGTGCGTCTACTGCTTCGACGCGCCGTGCACGCGGGCGTGCCCGACGCACATCGACGTGCCGGCCTTCATCAAGAAGATAGCGAGCGGGAACCTGCTGGGCTCCGCCCGCGTCATCTTCGACGCCAACCCCGTCGGCGCGACCTGCGCGCGCGTCTGCCCCGTCGAGGCGCTGTGCGAGGGCGCGTGCGTCGAGCACGAGCTGATGCACAAGCCCATCGAGATAGGCCGCCTCCAGCGTTACGCCACAGACCACGTGATGCGCTCCGGGCGCGACGTGCTCAGGGCCGGCGAGCCCAACGGCAAGTCGGTCGGCGTCGTCGGCTCGGGGCCCGCCGGGCTCTCCTGCGCCACGTACCTGGCGCGGCTCGGCTACGAGGTGACCGTCTACGAGCGCAAGCCGCTCGCGGGCGGGCTCGACACCTACGGCATGGCCGAGTACAAGATGACGCAGCGCGTCTCGACCGCCGAGGCCGAGATGGTCGGGCGGCTGGGCGTCAGGTTCCGCCTCGGCGTCGAGGTCGGGCGCGACGTGACGGTCGAGGAACTGGAGGGCGCGCACGACGGCGTCTTCCTCGCCGTCGGCCTCGGCGAGACGGGGCGGCTCGGGATACCGGGCGAGGGGCTGGAGGGCGTCTACGACGCGCTCCACGTCATCGAGCGCATCAAGTCGCGACGCTGGGAGACGGCGCCCGTCGGCCGCGCGGTCGCCGTCATCGGCGCGGGCAACACCGCCATAGACGCCGTCACTCAGGCGCGCCGCCTCGGCGCCGAGCGCGTGATGCTCGTCTACCGCCGCGGCCAGGCCGAGATGCCCGCCTACGAGTACGAGTACGAGCTGGCCAAGCAGGACGCCGTCGAGTTCCTGTGGCAGACGGCTCCGGTCGAGGTGCTCGCCGACGAGTCGGGGCGGCGCGTCGCCGGCCTGCGCTGCGTGCGCACCGAGCCGGGCGAGCCGGACGCCTCGGGCCGGCGCTCGGCCGTCCCCGTCGAGGGCTCGGACTTCGTCGTCCCCTGCGACACGGTCATCAAGGCCACGGGGCAGCAGAAGATGCGCGAGTTCTTCGCGCGCTTCCCCGGCGTCGAACTCGACCCGGCCGGCCGCGTCCGCGTCGAGCCCGGGACGATGCGCACCGGCAACCCCAGGTTCTTCGCCGGCGGCGACTGCGTCAACGGCGGGCGCGAGGCCGTGGACGCCTCGCAGATGGGCAAGCTCGCCGCGCAGGGCATACACCTCGCGCTCTCCGGCGAGCGCGTCGAGTTCGCGGGCGCGCGCACGCCTCTCCACGAGGAGACGCAAGACCTCAAGGCGCACTGAAAGCGTCCCGCGCCCCCCACCTCAACCGAAAGGGGCGAACATTGTGGGTGACGTTAAGATTCTACGCTGTCCCGCCTGTCAGGAGTGCGTCGCCAGCGACGCGACGCGCTGCCGCTTCTGCCGGTGCTCTATCAGCCGGCGGACGGTCAGGACCGGGGTGGCGGCGATGCGGGCCGAGAACAGGAAGTATCGCCGGGCCCACTACCTCAAGCACCTGCTCGGGGGGTTCGGCCTCTTCGCGGCCGGCGCGGCGATCACGTTGGCCACGTTATGGGCCGAGATATACCTCCTGGTCTTCTGGGGGCTCATGGCGGCCGGGTTCAGCGATTTCGTTTACGGCCTGTACGGGTTCCTGGGAGAGGCTCTCTCAAAAGCCGGCCGCGGCGCCGGCAAGAGGATAAGATTCGATGGCAGACCTGACAGTTGATTTCGCGGGCATCAAGTCGCCCAACCCCTTCTGGCTGGCCTCGGCGCCGCCGACCAACATGGGCTCGATGGTCGAGCGCGCCTTCGACGCCGGCTGGGGCGGCGCGGTCTGGAAGACGCTCGGCGAGCCCATCCGCAACGTCTGCTCGCGGCTGGCGTCGGTGGACTACGGCCCGCAGCGGATGATGGGGCTCAACAACATCGAGCTGATCACCGACCGCCCGCTCGAAGTCAACCTGCGCGAGATACGCGAGGTCAAGCGCAAGTACCCGAAGCACGCGCTCATCGTCTCGCTGATGGTCGAGTCGAGGCGCGAGGCGTGGCACGACATCGTCCGGCGCGCCGAGGACACGGGCTGCGACGGCTTCGAGCTGAACTTCGGATGCCCGCACGGGATGAGCGAGCGCGGCATGGGCTCGGCCATGGGGCAGGTGCCCGAGTACACCTCGATGGTGACCGAATGGGTGAAGGAGGCCGCCTCGCTCCCGGTCATCGTCAAGCTGACGCCGAACGTGACGAACATCGTCCCGCCCGGGCGCGCGGCCGTGCGCGGCGGCGCGGACGCCGTCTCGCTCATCAACACCATCAACTCGGTGATGGGCGTCAACCTCGACACGCTCGTCCCGCACCCGAACGTCGGCGGGATGGCCGCGCACGGCGGCTACTGCGGCCCCGCGGTCAAGCCCATCGCGCTCAACATGGTCTCCGAGCTGGCGCGCGACCCCGAGGTGACGGTGCCCATCTCCGGCATCGGCGGCATCTCGACGTGGCGCGACGCGGCCGAGTTCCTCGCGCTCGGCGCCTCGACCGTGCAGGTCTGCACGGCCGTCATGCACTACGGCTACCGCATCGTCGAGGACCTGATTGACGGCCTCTCGAACTACCTCGACGAAAAAGGCTTCCGCGGCGTGAGCGACTTCGTCGGCGTCAGCACGCCGCGCGTCACCGACTGGGGCGCGCTCGACCTCAACTACAAGACGGTGGCGCGCATTGACCACGCCAAGTGCATCCAGTGCAACCTCTGCCACGTCGCCTGCGAGGACGGCGCGCACCAGTGCATCCCGCTCGTGCGGCTGGAGACCGGGCGCTACCCCGTCGTGGACGAGCACGAGTGCGTCGGCTGCAACCTCTGCTACCTCGTCTGCCCCGTCCCCGGCTGCATCTCAATGGTCAGGCTCGACGACGGCTCCCAACCGCTCTCGTGGCGCGAGCTGACCGCGCGCCGCCCAGAGACGATGACCGCCGACTGAAGCCCGGCCAAGGGACGTTGAAGAAGAGCGCCGCCGGACTCCCCGTCGTCCGGCGGCGCTCTGTGTTCGCGGCGCGCGCGAAATTTCCTCTATACAAGCGCGCCCCTTTGGACTATCCTTCCCGCCGCACTACCCGAACCTCTACTCCGTTTTCGAGGGACACGCCGATGACAGAAGCTGACGGGAGACTTGTACCCGACCTCGGCCGGGCGGGCGCCGAGGCGGAGAAGCCGACGCCCGGCTTCCGCGGCGCGTCGCGCTGCTGCGACGGGCGCGACGGCGCGGCCGGGCGGATGCCGGCGGCCGAAGCCGCGAAGGGGGAGGCGTGATGGGCGGCGGGGACGCGGCCGCGCG
>DASVUF010000090.1:0-9194 GCA_036387195.1 Pyrinomonadaceae bacterium
GGGCGGCCGACCCGACGCGCGCCGCCCGCCCGACGTCACTGTAGCGTTATGTTCACGATTCCGCTCTTCATACTGTTCGGCGCGATGGCGCTGGGGTGCGCGGTGGCGATGGTGGCGCAGCGCAACCCGCTCTACAGCGCCATCTCGCTCGTCGGCGTCTTCGTCTCGCTGGCCTGCCTCTACCTGACGCTCCAGGCGCCGTTCATCGCGGCCATCCAGGTCATCGTCTACGCGGGCGCCATCATGGTGCTGGTCGTCTTCGTCATCATGCTGCTCAACGTCGAGGAGGAGGTGCGGCGGCCCGTGCGGCTGCGCTACCTCATCCCCGTCGGGGTGCTGCTGGCGGCGGTGCTCGCCGGCGAGGCGGCCTTCATGCTCCAGTTGGGCGGCCCCGAGCGCGTGACGCTGACGCCGCCGGCGGCCTCGGAGGTGGGGCTGACGGCCTCCATCGGGACGGGGATGTTCACGAAGTACCTGCTGCCCTTCGAGGTCACGTCCGTCCTCATCCTGATGGCGCTCGTCGGGGCCATCACGCTGGCGCGGCAGGGGCGCACGCCGCTCTTCGCCGCGCCCGGCAACGTCACGGAGGAGCCGGCGGCGCCGACGGAGGCGGGCGCGCCCGTCCTCAAGCCCGGCGACACGGCGGCGACGGGGCGCGCCTACGCGCGCCGCCAGATCGAGACGGGCGAGGCGGCCGCGCCTTCCGAGTCGGCGCGGGCGGCGGACGACTTTGTCGACCACGACGTGGAGGCCGGATAGGGGCGCGGGGGATATTCGACATGTTTGCTGACGCGGTTCCTTTAACCTGGTATCTGGCGCTGTCGGCCGTGCTGTTCACAGTCGGCGTGGTGGGCGTCATCGTCAAGCGCAACGCCATCCAGATGTTCATGTGCATCGAGCTGATGCTCAACGCCGTCAACCTGACCTTCGTCGCCTTCTCCAGCTACTTCGGCGACGTGACGGGGCAGCTCTTCGTCTTCATCGTGATGACGGTCGCGGCCGCCGAGGCGGCGGTCGGCCTCGGCATCATCATCGCCATCTTCCGCAACCGCGAGTCGCTCGACGTCGACGACGCGAGCGTGCTCAGACTGTAAAGGGTATGACGAACCACTTGCTCTCCGTCGTCGTGTTCGCGCCGCTGTTGGGGGCGCTTCTGTGCTGGCTGGTCGGCCGCAGGGTGCGCAGCGAGGCGCTCATCGGCGCCGTCGCGTGCGGCTCGGTGGCCGTCTCGGCCGTGTGCGCCTTCATCGTCGCCTTCACGGGCGAGGGCGGCGGCGCGCTCAGGAACGAACAACTGACGCCGGCGATGAGCCACCTCTGGACGTGGATGCAGGTCGGGGGTTTTCGCGCCGACTACGGCTTCGCGATGGACAGGCTCTCCGGCGTCTACGCCTGCTTCATCACGTTCGTCGGCTTCCTCATCCACCTCTTCGCGACGGGGTACATGCACGGCGACCGCGGCTTCTACCGCTTCTTCGCCTACCTGAACCTCTTCATGTTCATGATGCTGACGCTGGTGCTGGCCGACAACCTGCTGCTGATGTTCGTCGGCTGGGAGGGCGTCGGGCTCTGCTCGTACCTGCTCATCGGCTACTACACCGACCGCAGGGAGGCCGGGGACGCAGCCAAGAAGGCGTTCGTCGCCAACCGCATCGGCGACTGGGGCGTCCTGATGGGCATCATGCTGGTCTTCTGGCTGACGGCCGGCGCGGGCGCGCCCTCCATCAGCTTCTTCGACAAGACGCCGGCCATGCTCGGCGACGCGTCGGGCGTGGTCAGCGCGCTCAAGACCATCGGCGCGATGCCCATCGAGGCGTTCGACTGGCGCCTGCTCTTCGCCGGCGGCATCACGTCGGCCGCGGCGCTGCTCTTCATCGGCGCGACGGGCAAGTCGGCGCAGATACCGCTCTACGTCTGGCTGCCGGACGCGATGGCGGGCCCGACGCCCGTCTCCGCGCTCATCCACGCCGCGACGATGGTCACGGCGGGCGTCTACATGGTCGTCCGCTGCTCGGCCATCTTCTCGCACGCGCCGACGGCGCTCTTCATCGTCGCCGTCGTCGGCGCGGCCACGGCCATCTTCGCCGCCACCATCGGCATCGCGCAGAACGACATCAAGAAGGTGCTGGCCTACTCGACCGTCTCGCAGCTCGGCTACATGTTCCTGGCGTGCGGCGTGGGCGCGTTCGTGGCGGCCATCTTCCACGTGATGACGCACGCCTTCTTCAAGGCGCTCCTCTTCCTCGGCTCCGGGTCGGTCATCCACGGGATGCGCCACGAGCAGGACATGCGGCGGATGGGCGGCCTCCGGAAGTACATGCCCGTCACCTTCGCGACGATGGCGACGGGCTGGCTCGCCATCAGCGGCTTCCCGCTGCTCTCGGGCTTCTTCTCGAAGGACGAAATCCTCTGGAAGACGTGGAGCAGCGAGACGCTGGGCACGGCGGGCGCGGGCAAAATCCTCTGGGTCGTCGGCATCGTCACCGCCGGGCTGACGGCCGTCTACATGACGCGGCTGATGGTGATGACCTTCTGGGGCTCCGAGCGCTTCCGCGAGGCGCACGCCGGCGGGCAGGCCGACGAGGCGCACGCTCACGCGCACGACGAGGGCTCGAAGCCGCACGACGCGCGCCTCGCCTCCGAAGGCGACCGCCCGCGCCACGCGCCCGGCGAGCACGTCGCCGCCGGCCACGACGCCGGTCACGGCGCGGCGCATCACGCCGGCGCGCACGACCCGGGCCACGCCGCGGCGGATTTGGACGACGAGGAGGAGCACGAGGAGCATCACCACCACGGGCCGTTCGAGCCGCACGAGTCGCCCTGGGTGATGACCGTGCCGCTCGTCGTGCTGGCGGTGCTCTCGGTAGTCGGCGGCTGGGTCGGCATCCCCTACGCGCTGAGCGGCGGGGCGGTGCAGAACTACTTCGAGCACACGCTGGAGCCGGTCGTCGCGCACGCGCCCGAGGCCGGCGGCGACGCCTCGCACGGCGCGGCGGGCGCGGCCGCGCACGCGGCGGGCGCGACCGCGCAGGCGCCCGGCGCGCACGGCAACGAAGGGGCCGTCCCGCAGTCAGTCGGCGAGGGCGAGGCCGCGCACGGCTCGCCGGCCGGCCACGGCGGCGGCGGCGCGGCGGGCGCGCGCCCCGCGGCGGCCGAGCACGCGCACGACCCGGCCGAGGTCGCGTCGGAGCGCCTGTTCACGGGCATCTCCATCGCCGTCGGCCTGCTCGGCATCGGCGTCGGCTGGGTGGTGTTCCGCAGGCGGCCGCTGCTGGAGATGCCGCGGCTGCTGGAGAACAAGTACTACGTGGACGAAATCTACGACCGGGCGCTCATCGGGCCCATCAAGGCCGGCTCGCGCGAGGGGCTGTGGCGGCTCTTCGACGTGGGGGTGATTGACGGCATCGTCAATGGGCTCGGGCGCGGGACGGCGTCGCTCGGCGGCGTGCTGCGCTACCTCCAGCCCGGCTTCGTCCGCTCGTACGCGGCCATCATCCTGCTGGGCGCGCTGGCCGTCGTCGGCTACTTCGCCTACAACGCCTGGCTCATACGGTAAACGCACATGCAGCAATACCTGCTCACGATTCTCATCCTTCTGCCCTTCGTCGGCGCGCTGGCCGTCGCCGCGCACGGCTTCGCGCCCTACGCGCGGCGCGAGCACTACCGCTGGGTGGCGCTCGGGTTCTCGCTCCTGACGTTCGCGGCCTCGCTCCTGCTGCTGACCGAGCCCGTGGGCCTCGGCGGCGCCGGCGCGTTCCACTTCGTGCAGGACACGCCGTGGGTCGAGTCCATCGGCGCGCGCTACCACGTCGGGGTGGACGGCATCAGCCTGTGGCTCGTCATCCTGACGACGCTGCTGATGCCCATCGCCATCCTCTCCAGCTGGAACTCGGTCGAGAAGCGCGAGCTGGCCTTCTTCGCGTTCATGCTGCTCCTCGAGTCGGCGATGATCGGCGTCTTCGTCTCGCTCGACCTGCTGCTGTTCTACCTCTTCTTCGAGGCGTCGCTCGTCCCGATGTTCTTCCTCATCGGCGCGTGGGGCGGCGAGCGGCGGCTCTACGCGGCCGTCAAGTTCTTCATCTACACGGCGGTCGGGAGCCTCCTGATGCTCGCCGGCATCATCTGGGTCTGGCACCTCTACGCCGGGAGCGGCGCGGCCGGCGCGGGGACGGGCACGTTCGACTACGCGCTGCTGCTCGACGCCATCCGGCAGGGCAAAATCTCGCTGACGCAGGGCGGCGTGGCGACGCGCGAGCAGGCCATCCTGTTCGGCCTCTTCGCCTTCGCTTTCTGCATCAAGGTGCCGCTCTTCCCGCTGCACACCTGGCTGCCGGACGCGCACACGGAGGCGCCGACGGCCGGCTCGGTCATCCTCGCCGGCGTGCTGCTCAAGATGGGCACTTACGGGCTTTTGCGCTTCAACTTCGCGCTCTTCCCCGAGGCGACGCGCGAGTTCGCGCCGCTGTTCGTGACGCTGGCCGTCATCGGCATCATCTACGGGGCGCTGGTCGCCATGGTGCAGCCGGACGTCAAGCGGCTGGTCGCCTACTCGTCGGTGAGCCACATGGGGTTCGTCGTGCTCGGCATGTTCAGCTTCACCGAGTGGGGCATGCAGGGCGCGCTCTACCAGATGCTCAACCACGGCGTCTCGACCGGCGCGCTCTTCCTGCTGGTCGGGATGATCTACGAGCGGCGGCACACGCGCATGATCTCGGAGTTCGGCGGGCTGTCGAAGCCGATGCCGCTCTTCGCCACCTTCTTCGTCTTCACGTCGCTCTCGTCGGTGGGGCTGCCGCTCCTCAACGGGTTCGTGGGCGAGTTCCTCATCATGTTCGGGACGTGGAACTCGGCCGTGAGCGTCGGCCGCCCGTGGCTGGTGACGATGCTGGCGGGGACGGGCGTCATCTGGGCGGCCGTCTACATGCTCTGGATGTTGCAGCGCGTGCTCTTCGGGCGCGTGACCAACCCCGAGAACCGGCGGCTGAGGGATTTGAACTGGCGCGAGATAGGGCTGCTCGCGCCGCTGCTCGTGCTGATGCTCTACATGGGCGCGTACCCGCGGCCGTTCCTGGCGCGCTCGCGCCAGAGCGTCGAGGGCGTGCGCGCCCGCGTCGTCGCCTCGCAGGGCGACTTCCACGCGGAGGCCGCGGCGCCGAAGCGCTGACGCTCGCGGCGCGGACTTTACAAGGATGCGTACGACCGTGAGAAACATCTTCGCGCTCGCCCTCGTGCTCGCGGCCGCGCTGTGCGCGCAGGCGCGGCAGGCCGGCGCGCCCGCGAGCGCGCCGCCGGCGGGCGCGCCCGCCGAGGAGGGCGACGGCTTCCGCCTGAAGGGGCTCGACGGCAAGTTCTACGACACGTCGGAGATGCGCGGCGACGTGCTCGTCGTCTCGTTCGGCGCGACGTGGTGCGTGCCCTGCACCTGGGAGCTGGTCGCCGTCGAGGAACTCAAAGAGGAGTACGCCGGCCGGCCCGTCCGCTTCCTCTGGGTCAGCATCGAGGACCCGCGGCGCACGTCGAACAACATCCTCCGCCACTACGCGAAGGAGCGGGGACTGACCGTCCCCGTCCTGCGCGACCCGGGCGGCGTGGCGCTGGCGCGCTACGAGAAGACGGGGCAGCGCATCCCGGTCGTCGCCTTCTTCGGCGCCGACGGGAACTTGAGCGGCCCAGTCCACAAGGGCATGTCGCAGGACATCGCGCTCTACAAGCAGATGGTGCGCGGGCGCGTGGACGCCCTGCTGGCCGCGAGGGGCGCGCGCGAGTCTGCGCCGGCGGCAAGGTAAAACTGACCGGCCCCGCCCGGCGTCGCGCCGGGCGGGGCCGCGAGCGAGTCTGAAAGACGATGACACTAAGCTTCGCCATCAACCCCGTCGCGCCCGACATCAACTTCGGGATCATCCTGCCCGAGCTGATACTCGTGGTCGCGGGCGTCCTCGTCATGCTCCTCGACGCCTTCACGCGGCGCAGCGGCCAGCGCTGGCTGACGGGCGGCGTGTCGCTGGCGGGGCTCGCGGCCTCGGCGGCGGCGACGCTCTGGCTGTGGGGCGGCGCGGGCGGCTCGGCGGCCGCCTCGGGGTGGGGCGGGATGGTCGTGCTCGACCCGCTGCGGCTCTCCTTCACGCTGGTCTTCATCGTCGTCGCGGCCCTCACCGTGCTCGTCTCGATGATCTGGGTCGAGTGGGAGGGGCTGCCGGCGGGCGAGTTCCACACGCTGCTGCTGTTCGCCACCGTCGGCATGATGCTGATGGCCGCGGGCAACGACCTGGTGATGATCTTCCTCGGGCTGGAGATACTCTCCATCGCGACCTACGTGATGGCCGGCTTCCGCCGCCAGGACGTGCGCTCGAACGAGTCGTCGCTCAAGTACTTCATCCTCGGCTCGTTCTCGTCGGCCTTCCTGCTCTTCGGCATCGCGCTGGTCTACGGGGCGACGGCGAAGGCCGTGCCGGCGGGCGCGCCCGGCGCGGCGGGCGCCGCGCAGTACGCCGTGATGGCCGGCACCACCAACATCACCGAGATCGCCGAGCGCCTGAACGACAGCCTCTACCCGCCGCTGCTCTTCGCGGGCGCGGCGCTGCTGCTCATCGGCTTCGCCTTCAAGGTGGCGCTCGCGCCCTTCCACGTCTGGACGCCCGACGTCTACGAGGGGGCGCCGACGCCCGTGACGGCCTTCATGGCCGCCGGGCCGAAGGCCGCCGGCTTCGCCAGCTTCATGCGCGTCTTCCTCTTCGCGTTCCCGGTCGTCGCGGCCGCCGCGCAGACCGAGAGCGCCGGGGCGCAGCTCCACACGGCGTGGCTCGGGGCGCTGTGGCTGCTGGCGATTCTGACGATGAGCGTCGGCAACGTCATCGCGCTCGTCCAGTCGAACGTCAAGCGGATGCTGGCCTACTCGTCCATCGCGCACGCGGGCTACGCGCTGGTCGGCTTCGTCGCGGCGGGCGCGGCCGACGCCGCGCGCCAGCCCGACGCGGTGGCGGCCGTCGTCTTCTACCTGCTCGTCTACGCCGTGATGAACCTCGGCGCGTTCGCCGTCGTCACGCTCATCGCGCGCAGCGGCGACCGCCGCACCGACGTCGAGGACTACCGCGGCATCGGCTTCCGCTCGCCCGCGCTCTCGCTCACGCTCTCGCTCTTCCTGCTGAGCCTGCTCGGGGTGCCGCTGACGGCCGGCTTCATGGGCAAGGTCGTGGTCTTCGGCGAGGCGCTCTCCCAGGGGTACCGCTGGCTCGTCATCATCGGCGTGCTAAACACGGCGATTTCTGTATACTATTACCTGCGCCTGGTCGTCGTGATGTTCTTCCGCGAGCGCACGACCGAGTGGCGCGCGCCGCGCGTGCCGGCCAGCATCGCGCTGGCGCTGGTACTGACCGTGGCCGGCGTGCTCTACCTCGGGCTCTTCCCCGGCCGGGTCATCAACGCCTTCCGCGCCGCGCAGTGGAACGTCGTCTCGTCGCTGCGCTGAAGGCCGGGGGCGGCGCGGCCGGCCGAAAGGTCCGCGCCCCGGACAGCGAGTGCGATGAGAGCCGCGACCGAGACAGTGGCGGGTGACGAGCAGGCGGGCGCCGGCGGGCCGGCCGCGAAGCGCCCCGGCGTGGTCGAGTCGGCCGTCGCCGAACTCCGCGAGGCGCTGGGCGAGGAGTGGCCGCCGCGCATCTACCGCGAGCGCATTCTCGCGACGCGCACGCGCTCGCACAAGGTCCCGGCCGCGGCGCGCGGCGCCGCCGTCGAGGTGCAGCACACGCTGCTCGGCATCGAGCTGAAGGTGGGCCGCCGCCGCGTCTCGTGCCCCGACCTGGCGACGGCGCGCTACCTCTCGGTCTTCGCGCGCGCGGGCGTCTCCGAGGTCGCAGTCCCCTACGACATCACGAAGATTTCGCGGCTCGCGGACGAGCTTGAGTCGGCGTGGCAGAGGATGCTCCTGCTGGCCGACCACCGGACGCGGGGGCGCGCCGCGGCCCTCCGCACGCGCGTCCGCAGGGCCGCGCTCGACGAGGTCAGGCGCGAGATAGAGGAGGCGGGCCCCGGCGCGGCCGTCCCCGCCTTCAACCAGAACACCCGGCAGCGCCCGCAGCGCATCTAAAGTGACGGACGAGGGGGTTTAGAGTTTAGACCGATGACGCCAGAGACAACCGACTACGCCCCGGAGGAGCAGTTCGACTCGCTCCCCTTCCCTTTCACGCAGCGCCCCTACTGCCCCTACGAGCCCGTCGAGAAGCGCATCGAGAAGATACGCGTGCTCGTCGTCAACGACCTGCTGCGCCACGAGTCCGACCTCTCGGACGTCGCGCGCCGCGAGTGGGGCGAGACGGCGGCGGCCCGGCTGGAGCGCGAGCGCTACGTCTCGGGGCTCGCCCTCGACAACATCGTCAACAACATCAAGCGGCTGGTCGTCGAGCCCGAGGTGCGGGTCGCGCACCTCTCGGAGGCGGCCGAGGCGGCCGCGGAGTTCCGGCCCGAGGCCATCGTCCTGTCGGGGACGCTCTCGGACTTCGACTACTACGACCCCGCGATGCTGCGCCGCTTCGCCGCCTTCGCCGTCAAGACGACGACCCCGATCCTCGGCATCTGCGGCGGCCACCAGCTCATCGGGCTCTGCTTCGGCATGGGCTGCGTGACGCTCGACAACCAGGCCCCCGTCGAGCGCCGCGACGGGCGCAACTTCGAGTACCAGTACCGCTTCATCCGCATCACGGACCCCGAGGACCCCATCTTCCGCGGCATCCGCAACCGCGACGCGGGCGTCTGGCAGGACTACACGACCGAGGGCGACATCCTGCGCGTCTGGCAGAACCACGGGCTCCAGCTCCCGGGCGCGCCCGAGGGCTTCAAGCTCATCGCCACGTCCTACCTGTGCCGGAACCAGATGATGGTCAAGCGCGCCGACGGGCAGCTCATCTACACCGTGCAGTTCCACCTGGAGAAGTCGTTCCAGGACTTGACGGGCAGCCTCCAGCGCATCAACCCGAACCTTTCGCCGGAGGAGCGCAAGCGCCTGCTGCGCGAGGAGGCGAGCAGCCGCACGCTCTGGGCGCACCCCAACGAGTCGCGCGACGGCCGCCTCCTCTTCGAGAACTTCCTCATCCTCGCGCTCGAACACAACAGGCGCGCCGCCGCGTCGGGCTGAAGCGGCGGCGCGCGGCAAAAGTTTTGAACGCGGGCGCGGGGCGCGCGGCTGATTCGAATCAGCCGCG
>DASVUF010000091.1:0-17008 GCA_036387195.1 Pyrinomonadaceae bacterium
GTTAATGATGAGGGCGCCGCCGCCTTTACGTCTTCTGCTGGCCGGTACGTCTTCTGCTGGCCGGCCGCCCGCCGTCCACTCACCGTCCGCCGTCCACCGCTTTACGCGCGGCGTTCGAGGACGAGGCGCGCGAGGCCGCGCAACAGCGGGGCGGGCGCGGCCACGCCGTCGAGCGCGGCGCACGCGCTGGCGAACACCTCCCGCGCGCGCGAGCGCGCCGCTTCGAGGCCGTAGAGCGCCGGGTAGGTCGCCTTGCGCGCGCGCTCGTCCTTGCCCGGCGTCTTGCCGAGGTCGGAGGCCGTCGCCGTCACGTCCAGAAGGTCGTCGGTTATCTGGAAGAGGAGGCCGAGGTCGGCGGCGTAGCGTGTGACGGCCTCGACCTCGGAGGCGGGCGCGCCCGCGACGTGCGCGCCGGCGCGCGCGGCCGCGACGATGAGCGCGCCCGTCTTGCGGCGGTGGATGCGCTCAAGCTCCTCGCCGCCGACGTCCGTCCGCGCCTCGGCCGCGAGGTCGTGCGCCTGGCCGGCGACCATCCCCGAGGGCGTGCCCGCGGCGCGCGCCAGCTCCGAGATGAGGCGGACGCGCAGCGCCGCGTCGAGCGCGTCGTCTTCGGCGAGCGTCCGGAAGGCGAGCGTTTGCAGCGCGTCGCCGGCGAGCACCGCCGTCGCCTCGCCGAATTTGACGTGGCAGGTGGGACGGCCGCGGCGCAGGTCGTCGTCGTCCATCGCGGGCAGGTCGTCGTGGACGAGCGAGTAGGTGTGCAGCAGCTCGAAGGCGCAGGCGGTGCGGACTAACTTCTCGGGCGGCGCGCCGAGCGTCTCGCCGGCGGCCGCGACGAGCAGCGGGCGGAAGCGCTTGGCCGGCGCGAAGAGGCTCCAGCGGACGGCGGCGTGAATCGCGGGCGGGTCTTCGGTCTCCGCGGGGACGAGGCGGTCGAGTTCGGCCTCGACCTCGGCGCGGACGCGCGCGGCGTACGCGCGCACCTCGTCGGGCGAAGCCTCCGCGGCGCCCGCGCGGGCGTCGTCAGAAGACGCTCTCGTCATCCGCCTCGCCCTCGCCCTCTGCTATCAGCTCGTCCGACTCGAACGGGGCGGCGACGGTCGAGCCGTCGCCGCCGCGCAGCAGCACCTCGATGCGCCGCTCGGCCTCGTTCAGACGCTCCTGGCACTCGCGCGAGAGCTTCACGCCCTGCTCGAACAACTCAAGGCTCTGCTCCAGCGGCAGGTCGCCGCGCTCAAGCTCGCGCACGATGCGCTCCAGCGAGGCGAGCTGAGCCTCGAAGTTGCTCGCGGCGGCCGCGTTCTTCTGTTCCCTTTTCGGCATCTCTTTTTTTAGCACCGACGACCGAGCGCCAGGAGGCGGCCCGCCCTCACTCAGTCCTCGGCGCTCAGTCCTCAACTATCTCCCCCGGCGGCGGGGCTGGTTCGGCTGCGGCGGCGGCGCGGCGGCGGGGATGCTGGCGGCGAGGCGGCCGGCGATGTCGGAGGCGAGCTGCGGGTCTTTGACCGTGACGACCTTCCAGCGCTCGCCGTCGCGGCGCATCGTCAGCTCGACGGGGCGGTCGCCGGCGCTGACCGCGACGCTCGCCTCGTCGCCGCGCTCCTCGACGCGCGCCGCCTGCCGCACGCCCAGCGCCGTCGCGAAGAAAGGCAGCCGCGACGGGCCGTCGCCCGCGACGCCTTTGAGGGCGCGCGCTATCTCGTCGCGCATCGTCTCGCGCACGCGCGGCAGGAGTTGCGGGATGACCGCGGGCAGCGCGGCGCGCGCCTGCGGCGGGAGCGGCGAGCCCGCGGCCGCGAGGTTGTCAATCACCTGCGGGATGAACCCCTGGGCGATGGCGTCGGCGTCAATCATCGTCTCGACCGCCTGCACGTCGTCGCGCTGCGCCGCGTCGGCGAGCAGCGCGAGGCTGTAGGGCGGGCTCTTCTTGAAGCCCTGCCACCAGACGTACGAGCCGACGAGCAGCGCCGCCAGCAGGCCGACGACGACGAGCCCCGCCACGCCCAGCGCGCGCCCGGCGCGCCCCGCGCGCCCGAAGCGCCGCCCGCGCGCGGCCTCGGCCTCGGCGCGCACGCGCTCGACGTCAATCACGATGCGGCTCTTACGTCCCTGCGGCATCAGTCAGTCACCCGCCCCCCTCTGTTAACTCTACCCGGTCGCTTCCACCCGGTCGCTTCTACTTAATCTCTTCTACTCGGTCGCTTCTACTCAGTCGCTTCTACTCGGTCGCTTCCACGCGGCACAGCAGGGCGCCTTCGGCCAGACGCACCCTGACGCGCTCGCCCTCGCCCACGGCGCCGGCCGAGCGCAGCACGCGCCCCTTCGAGTCGTGCGCCAGCGCGTAGCCGCGCCCCAGCACCGCGAGCGGCGACATCGCGTCGAGCGCCGCGGCCGCGACCGACAGGCGCCCGCGCGCCTCCTCCAGACGCGCGCGCGCCGCCGCTTCGAGCGCCGCGTCCCCGACGGTCAGGCGCACGCGCGCGCGCGTGGCCTGCGCCGCCACCCGCGCCGGCGACAGCCCCCTCAAGACCTCCCCGAGCCGGCGGCGCGCCGCGCGCCCGAACTCGCCGGCGCGGTTGTCCAGACGGCAGCGCGCGTCGGTCAACTCCTCGCGGGCGACGCGCAGCCGCATCCGCACCTCGTCGAAGCCGGGCGACATGGCCGCCTCCTGCACGCGCGCGCGCTCGGCGAGCAGCCGGTAGCGCGCCGCGTTGACGAGGCCGTGCGTCAGCCGCTCGACGTAGTCGCCTATCTCGTCCTCGCGCTCGGCGACTATCTCGGCGGCGGCCGTCGGCGTGGCGGCGCGCACGTCCGCCGCGAAGTCGGCGATGGTGAAGTCCGTCTCGTGCCCGACGGCCGAGATGACGGGGACGTGCGAGGCGCGGATGGCGCGCGCCACCTCCTCCTCGTTGAAGGCCCAGAGGTCTTCGCTCGACCCGCCGCCGCGGCCGACGATGATGACGTCTATGCGCTCCTCGGGCCGCCCCTCGTCCAGCGCGCGCAGGTGGTGCTCGTTGAGGGCGCGGATGGCGCGCGCGATTTCGGCGGCGGCGCCCTCGCCCTGCACGCGGGTCGGGGCGAGCAGGATGCTGACGGTGCGCGTGCGGCGCTCGACCGTGCGGATGATGTCGCGGACGGCGGCGCCGGTCGGGCTCGTCACCACGCCGACGCGGCGCGGGAGCACGGGCAGCTCGCGCTTCAAAGATTCGTCGAACAGCCCCTCGGCCGCCAGCCGCGCCTTCAACTGCTCGAAGGCGACGCGCAGCGCGCCCGCGCCGACGGGGTCGAGCGCCTCGACTATCAGTTCGTACTCGCCGCGCGGCTCGTAGACGGTCATCCGGCCGCGGACGCGCACCAGCAGCCCGTCCGACGGCCGGAAGCGGATGCGCGCGTTGACGCCGCGGAAGCAGGTGGCGCGCAACTGCGCCGCCTCGTCGCGCACGGTGAAGTACCAGTGGCCCGACGCCGCCGCGCGGAAGTTCGAGATTTCGCCCTCGACCCACACGGACGCGAAGCGGTTCTCCAGCGCGCCGCGCACCTGCGACGTCAGCTCCGACACCGACAGCGGCCGGCGCTCCGCCTCGTCGAACAGGGACATGAGAATGGGGCGAGACATGACAGGACGGAAGGATGAAGGATGGGGGATGAAAAGGCAAGAGGGGGCAGCCGGCAGGCGGCGGACGGCAGGCGGTGGCCGGCAGCTGGCAGGCCGTAGGCAGTAGGCAGTAGCCGGCGGGCGCCGTCGCCGCGCGTCGCGTCCCCCGCGCGGCCGGCGCGGCCGAGAAAGTTCTTCCACCGACTACCGACTACTGACTGGCGCCCGCCGCCCTCGCGTAGTAGCCCTGGCGGTAGAGGAGGCGCAGGCTCTGCTTCTTCAGCTCGGGGTTGGTGATTTCTATCTGTAGGCGGCGGAAGGAGCCGTCGCGCGCGCGGTTGGAGGGGGTGTAGGTGATGAGGTATTGCGAGCGCAGCTCCTGCTCTATCTGCGCGAAGGCGGCGGCCAGGTCGGACGGCCGTTTGGGGAAGAAGGCGCGGCCGCCGGTCTGGTCGGCGAGCGACTGTAGAAAGTCGCGGCGCATCTCGCCGAAGTTGAAATCCTTGTCGCGGATGCCGACGGAGTAGACGACCGCGTTGTGGCGCACGGCGAACTCGGCCGCCTGGTAGAGCCGGACGCGGCTGCTTGTGTCGTCGCCGTCCGAGAGGAGGATGACCGCGCGGCGCGTGCGCTCGGGCGTCTTCGCCAGCACCTCGCGGACGGAGACGACGACCGCGTCCCAGACGCCCGTCAGGCAGCGCAGCCGCACGTCGGCCGGCGCGTCGAGGTCCTGGCACTCGGGGCTCTTCTCGGTGAAGCGCACGCGGAGCGACTCGATGGCCGAGAGCAGGCGCGCGGAGTCGGACGTGGGCGGGTGTTCGAGGCGGACGAGGCCGGTGAAGGAGAGGACGGCCGCCGTGTCGAGCGCCGGGCGCAGCACCGAGCGGACGAAGGCCGCGGCCGCCTCCTGCTCGTCCTTCAGGACCTTCTCCTGCGAGGCCGACGTGTCCACGAGCAGGACGAGCGAGAGCGGCGCCTCTGTCTCGCGCTCGAAGGAGGTGACGCGCTGCTCGACGCCGTCTTCGAGCAGGCGTATGTCCTCGGCGCGGAGCGTGTTGACGAAGCGGCGCTTCTTGTCGGTCGCCGACAGCAGGACGCTCGTCAGGTCGGTGTTGATGCGCTCGACCTCCTCGATTTCGACGGGCGTCGGCGAGGGCGTCGGGGAGGGCGTCGGCGTCTCGGCCGTCGAAGGCGTCGGGGAGGGCGAAGGCGTCTCGGCCGGGGTCTGGGTCGGGGTCGGGGTGGGCTGTCGCGTCTCGGGCGGCGGCGTGGGAGTCGGCGCGGGCTCCTGCGCGCGCCCGCGGCGGACGCCGGCGGCGGCCGTCAGGGCGAGCGCGGCCAGCAGCAGCAGCGCCGTTAAAAGTCTTCCGCGGAACTCGACAGAAGAAGTGGAAAACATCTTGCCCCTTGTTCTTTAAAAACGTGTCCGGCGGGGGAACTCCTCTTCAAAAAAGCTTCGGCGGGGGCTCCTCTTCAGCGCGCCGGCGCGGGCGTCGCCGCGGTCGTGGCCGCGACGCCGACCGCCGGGCTCAGCTTCACCGACGCGCCCTCGCGCGCGACCTTCACGCGCACGCGCGCGTCGGGCCGCACGGACGCGTCCGTCTCGTAGGTGATGGTGTAGGCCGTGCGCAGTTGCGCGGCCACGTCGTCGTAGGCGCGCTGCAACTGTTCGAGCCGCGTGATGGGGTAGTAGCTCCCGCCCGAGACTTCCGCGAGCCGCCGCCCCTCCTCGTCGGCGCGCGAGGTCAGCTCAAGCAGCCGCGCGCGCGTCGGGTCGAGCGTCGCGGCCGCCGGGGGCGAGCCCGAGGCAGGGAGCAGCCCCGAGGGGACGTAGAGCGGGTAGACGATGGCGCCCGTCTCGTATACGGCGTCGAGGATGGAAGGGAAGGTCAGGAACGAGCGGTTGTCGTCGCCGTCGGAGAGGACGACGACGCCCGTGCGCTCGCCGCGCAGCGGCCGGAGGATGCTGACCAGCGAGTAGCCGAGCGCGTCGTAGAGCGCGGTGGCGCCACCCGCCTGAATGTCCTTGATGCGCTCGGAGAGGACGCGGCGGTCGGAGGTGAAGTCCGAGACGAGCTGCACGTCGTCGCGGAAAGAGACGATGGCGATGCGGTCCTGCGGGCCGGCCGTGTTGAGGAAGGCGAGCGCGGCCTTGCGGATGAAGTCAATGCGCTCCTCGACGCTCCCCGACACGTCGAGGACGAGGACGAGGTTGAAGGGCGCGCTCGCCGGCGCGACCTCGCGCACGGCGCGCTCGACGCCGCCCTCGGTGACGTTGAAGTCCGCGGCGGCGAGCCCCGTGATGGCGCGGCCCGCGCGGTCGGTGACGCGCGCCTGCACGCGCGCGAGCGTCGCGCCGGCCGGCGTGCGCACTTCGAAGGGCGAGGCCGGGCGCGAGCCGAGCGTCGGCCCGCCGCCGCGCAAGCCCAGAGTCTCTGCGTACTCGCCGACGAGTCTGGGGGCGACCTTGCGGATGGCGTCAATCAGCTCGGTGTCGCCGCTGCGGATGATGGCGCGCGCCGCCTCCGTGAGCGTGCGCTCGCGCAGGTCGGAGGGGACGCTCGCCTCGTCCTTGACGCCGAAGAGGACGACGCCGCGCGCCGTCTCAAGACTCAGGCGGACGCGCCTGTCCGCCTCGGCCTTGCGCGCCTCGGCCTTCGCGGCCTCGGCGCGCTTCTTCGCCTCCTCCTTCCGCCTGCGCTCCTCCTTCTTCGCGGCCTCGGCCGCCGCGCGCGCCTCCTTCTTCTCGGCGTCGGTCGAGGGCTCGGCCTTCGAGCCCGCGGCCGGCGCGGGCGGCGTTTCGAGCGCCGCGGCCTCCTCCTCCCCGCCGGCCTCCTCGGCCACGCCGGCCACCTCATCCCCGCCTGCGTCGGCCGGGGACGCCTCGCCCTTCTTCCGCCCCTTCTTCTCCTTCTTCTCGTCGGGGAAGCGGCCGGCGATTTCGAAGACGCCGCCGCGCTTCGACTCGACCTCGGGCAGCTCGACCTCGCTGAAGAAGCGCGGGCGGCTGAGCGTCCAGCGGAAGCTGTAGCGCAGCGCGTCGAGCGGCACGTCGGCGCGTATCGTCCCCGTGTCGGTCTTCGCCTCGGCCTCGGCGAGATTGCCGACGACGTCCACCGCGCCCGCCTCCGTCTCGACGAAGACGCGCGAGCGCGCCGGCACGCGCACCGCGAGGTCTATCCGCTCGCGCTCGATTTGCGCCGCCGGGATGACGACCTTGCGGCCGTCCGACGGGCGCGCGGCGGCCGACTCGCGGCCGACCTCTATCTGGACGGCGGCGCCGGCCTGCGTCACGCGCACGTCGCGCTCGCCGAACGCGAGCCCGGCGGCCGAGGTCGCGCGGACCAGAACCTGCTTCAACCCCTCTTCCGCGGTGACCGTCACGCGCCCCGTACGGTTCTTCACGCGCAGCTCGACGGGCGAAGGCGCGTCCAGCTCGCGCGCGAAGCCGCCCGCCGGCCCTTGCGCCAGCGCGCACACGCACAGCCAGACGGACGCGACCGACGCGGCGGCGAAGACGATTGTTCTCTTGAGACGGAAAGCGCGGCCGGACGGCCCCGCGGGGGCGAATGGGTAAAGCATAGGCTCAAATCTTGCCCGCCGGCGTGTGAAGGGTCAAGCGGGGGAAGCGGACGGCGGACAGGCCCCCTTATTTCGCACCGCCCGTGTCCGGGCGCCGGCGGCGGCCGGGCGGGGACTCACCGTCCGCCGTCCGACTCCTCGCTCACCCCTTCCGCTTGCGTATGTACTCGCCGATGGCGTCGCGCAGCTCCTCGGCCTGCTCCTCGGTGAGCGTGCCGGTGACGGCGCGGCCGTCCTGAAAGCCGATGACGGCGACGCGGCCGTCCATCTGGAAGTTGAAGGTGAAGTTGCTGCCGTTCTCCAGCTCGAAGACGAGCGTCGGCGAGACGCTCGCCGCGCTGTTGGACTCAAGTGCCATCTCGGGCGTTCTCCGTCTGCTTCGGAAAGATTGGTCGTCGGGGCGGTCGCCGCGGCGCGCCCCGCACTCTTTGATGCGCGGCGCGGCGGCGCTAGTTTAACAGACTCGCGCCGCGGGCGCGCAGGCTGACCGAAGCCTTTGCGGACGTACCGTTTCCGCGCCCGGCGAGTCAACTTCACACACCGCGGCGACGAACCGTGACCGCGCGCCGCGCATCTGATACTTTGTTCGCGGCAGACAACCCTCACCACGGTTTCGGGCACGTCCTCCAAACGTTCGGCGCGCGGTTTTAAGTTCAAGCATGAAGCAGAAAAAGACCCATCTCGTCGTGTCGTTTCTGGCGCTGGCCGCGCTGGCGGCCTTCGCGGCTTTCGTGGCGCGGGCCGGCTACGGCCAGGCGCTGACCGACGCGCAGGCGCAGGCCGCCGGGGGCTTGAAGCCGCTGGCGCTCACGTCCGAGAGGGGCGCCGGGAAGGCCGTCGCCGCCGGCGTCGCCGAGAAGGCCCCGGCCGAAGAGGGCGTCGCTTCCCTCTTCGCGGCCGCGTCCGAGCGCAACTCGCTTTTGAAGTACGAACTGTCCTGGGCCTTCGGCGGCAAGCAGCAGCGCGGCTGGCACCTCTACACGCCGCTCATCTCGCGCATGATAGAGGCCGAGGGCGAGGCGGCCGGCGGCGGCTTCGCGGCGGCGCTCGCGCGCTGGCAGAAATCCTCGGGGCTTGCGCCGAGCGGCGTGCTCGACGGCGAGACGCTCTACCGCATGGTCTCCGTCTGGCAGGGCGCGCGCCTCAAGCAGAAGGGTCAGGCGCGCCCCGAAGAGTTGCTGCTGGCGCCCGCGTCCGACTTCTACGACCCCTCGCGCCCGGAGGCGCTGCGCAACGTCGAGCGCGAAACCTACGCCGCCTACAAGCGGATGGTCGCGGCGGCGGCGGCCGACCCCTCGCTCAACCTCAGGCTGACTGCGTCGGGCGAGCTGGCCTCGGAAGAGCGCTTCCTTAAAATCGTCTCCGCCCACCGCTCGCCGGAGTACCAGGCGCGGCTGCGCGCGCAGTCGCCCAACTCGGGCCGCGCCGGCCTCGCCGTCAACAGCCCGCACTTCACGGGCCGCGCCCTCGACATCTACGTCGGCGGCGAGCCGGTCGAGACCAAGGACTCTAACCGCGCCCTACAGGTGCAGACGCCCGCCTACCGCTGGCTCGTCAGGAACGCCGAGCGCTTCGGCTTCCGCCCCTACTACTACGAGCCCTGGCACTGGGAGTACGTCGGCGACCTGAGCGCGGCGAGCAGATAACCTGCGACAACGAAAAGGGGCCATGCGCCCCTTTCGTTTTTCATACCCACCGAAATAGAGACAGCCGCCTCTCGTTCAAAAGATACTGCCCCGCCGCCGGCCTGGAGTCCGCCACACGGCCCGGCGCCGCCCCGCCCCGTGCGGTAAGCGGGCGCCGCGGGCGGAGTGATTACGCCCCGCCCGCGGCGCTCGCCGTCCTCACGATATTTCCGTTGCTCAGGCTCTCCTCTGTTGCTCAGACTCTACGGCGCGTAGACCGCTCTTTCCGCCGTCTGCTACAATTCGCGCCCTCACGAAAGGAGCGCCACCTCATGCGGCGAATCCCGGAACTCGACGGCCTGCGCGGCGTCGCGGTCCTCCTCGTTATGGCGCATCACGCCACCTCCGGCCTGCCCCACGGCGGCTTCCTCGGCGTGGACGTCTTCTTCACCCTGAGCGGATTCCTCATCACCTCCTTACTGCTGGCCGAGGTGGAGAGGACGGGCGGGGTGGACTTCCGGGCGTTCTACGCGCGGCGCGCGCTGCGCCTGTTCCCCGCGCTGCTCGCGCTGCTCGTCACCTTCGTCATAGTCTACCTGGCCTTCGACCTGTGGACGCCCCGCGACACCTTCGCGGCCGCCCTGGTCGTGCTGGGCTACGCGTCGAACTGGGCGCGCGCCCTGGGCTGGGGCGTGGACCTCGGGCCGCTCGACCACACCTGGAGCCTGAGCATCGAGGAGCAGTTCTACCTGCTGTGGCCCGCGCTCTTCGTCGCCCTGCACAGGCTGCTGCGCCGCCCCCGGCTGATACTGTCCGCGCTCGCCCTGCTCGTCGCGGCGCTCTGCGTCTACCGCGCCTGCCTGTTCTCCGACGACGCCGTACTGCGACTCTACAACGGGTTTGACACGCACGCCGACGGCCTGCTCGTCGGGTGCGCCGTCGCCTACCTCCCGTCCGCCGGCCTTCAGCCCCGCCGGGTCCCCGCCGGCCTCGTGGCGGCGTGCGCGGCGGGCTTCGCCCTGCTGGTCCTGACCCTCAAGTACACGGACGCCTTTTACTACCGCGGGGGGCTGACGCTCGTGGCGCTGGGCGTCGGGCTCGTGCTGGTGTGGCTGGCGTCCGAAGGCGGCGGGGCGCTGCGCGCCGCGCTGCGCCTCCCGCCGCTCTCGTGGGTCGGCCGAATCTCGTACGGGCTCTACCTCTGGCACTACTTCGTCTTCGTGTCCGTCCCGCACCTCGAAGGCTGGCGGCCGGGTAGCCGGTTGGCGTTGAACGCCGTGCTGTCCTTCGCGGCCGCGGCCCTCTCGTTCTACCTCGTCGAGCGACCTTTCCTCAGGCTCAAGGGTCGGTTTACAGTCAAAGGCCGGGCAGACGCCGGCGAGCCCCGCGTCGTTGTGCTGTCAGACCGCTATGCGACGTCGAAATAGCCGCCGCTCCCGGCCGTGCTCGGCGTGAGCCTCCGCCGACTCGACAGGGAACTGCTTGTGAGAGCGCCGAAAGACTCGAGCCCCTGACTCTCACAGTTTCGGGCCGCCCGGCCTTCGTCCTTCCGCCTTCCCCGTCGCCGTTGAAATGAGGCTCGCCCTGACACGGGCGACAATTGACGGGGCGCCTTGCGCCCGCAGACGCGTGCGGCGAGCGGGGTGAGGGGGAAGCGTCCGAGGCAGGTCGCTCTTATGCCGTCGGGAGCGGGCGCGGGGCGTTCGCCATCCGCCGGCGAACGCCCCGCGTAACCTTGACTTTCAGCCCGTTCGGCATATGATTCCGCCGTCAAGTCTATGCCCGTCATCTACACCATTGACCGCGCCGCGCGCGTCGTCTACCTGACGACGGTCGGCGACCCGTCATTCGACGAGTGGCGCGACGCGCTCCTCGGCGTCTTCTCAGACCCCGCCTTCGAGACGGGCTTCAACTTCATCAGCGACCGCCGGCAGGCTGAGCCGCTGAGCCCGGAGTTCCTCGAACGGGAGGTCGCCTTCGTACGCGAGCACGAGCGGGATTTCGGACGCTGCCGGTGGGCGGCCGTCGTCCCCGACCCGGCGACCGACGAGGCGGCGCGCACGGTGACGAACCGCGCGGCGCTGTCGGACGTGGAGGTCGGGTTCTTCTACAACCCGGCGGAAGCGCGCCGCTGGGTCTTCAGGAAGGACTGACGCGAGCCGGTTCAGCCCACCTCGATGCCGAGGCGGTCGGCCGACTTGAAGAGGGCCAGGCCGAGGACGCAGGCGATGACGAGGCTGACGTAGAAGGTGATGACGCCGCTCAGGAAGGCGCCGGGCAGGTTGCCGACGAACGGCATGTCGAAGGGCGCGGTGACGAGCCCCACGACCCACGTGAGCAGGAACGAGACGGCCTGCGCCGCCGCGTACATGGCGAACGCCTTGAAGTACGTGAGCCCCATGTGCCGCATCGTGTCGAGCCCGACCAGCGGGTTCAAGACCGACTTCAGGCTCTCCGTCCACCCGGCGACCAGCAGCGCCATCGGGTGGTAGAAGGCGGCCCAGCCGAGCGACAGCAACGCCAGCACGAGGACGAGCCCCGGGCGTTCGAGCAGTTGCGAGGCGAGCGGGACGCCCTCTTCGCGCCTCCCCCCGGCCGCTTCCAGCTGCCTCGCCACCTGCGCGCCCGGCCGCATCGAGTTGACCTTCTTCTCTACCTCGGCCTCCTGCTCGGCCGTCCCGCCGTTGACGAGCGCGCCCATGTCTTCGCCGTCGAAGACGCCCTCCCGCGCGTCCCGCCGCGCCTGCTCGACGGCCGCCTGCGGCGGGAGCGCGAGGCGCGGGGGCGACTGCGGGCCGTTGAGCCAGCCGAAGAGGAGCGCGCCGGCCAGCAGCAGCGCCGGCCCCAGCGTGACCAGCGTGACGCCGGCGCCGAGCGCGCACGGCGCGACGAGGTCGTCCCACGCCGAGAACTCGCTGAAGTCGGGCATGAAGTCGCGCTTCAGGTTGCCGTAGCCGACGCGCCTCACGACCAGCGAGATGCAGCCGTAGACCAGCGCCATCGCGAGCAGTTGCCCGCGCCACCCCGTCAGCAGCAGAAAGCCGTAGAGCAGCGCGCCGCCGACCAGACTCCCCGGGTGGCGGAACGGGTAGGCGAGCGCCTCCTGAAAGTCCGCGAGGCCGAAGCCCTCGCCCTGCCGCTCGTAGAGCGCCAGCCGCTCGGTCAGGACTTCCAGCGGGTCGCAGAAGCCGCCGCAGAGCGTGCAGAGCAGGACGCTGCCGGCGCCCACCTTGTTCGGGCACGAGCGGCAGAAGGTGGCGCTGCACGTCCGGCAGACGAACGAGGCCGCCGCCAGCGGGTGGAAGTGGCACGACGAGCTGAGCGCGGGCGCGCCCGACAGGACGGGCTCGACCCAGGGGAGTTCGCCGCCCGCCGCCGGCGCCGCGCCGCGCGCGTCCGCGAAGCCCTGCGGCGGGGCGTCGCACGCGAGGCCGAGGTCCGAAGGCGTCTGCGCCGGCGCGTGGGCCGGGGCGTGCGCGGCGGCGTGGGCGGGCCGCGGCTCGGGGGCGACTTCGACGCGCTCCTCGCCCGAGAAGACGCGCCTGAGCGTCGGCGCGCGCCCCGCCTCAATCCAGTTGAGCGCGCCCTTGCGCACCCTGTCGGTCGGCAGCACGGCGCCCTCCGCGACCCACTGCTTGAGGGTCGGGAGGTCGGCCTGGTAGACGCCGTCGCGCGTCTCCACGTACCAGATTTCGGGCTCGGCTTTCATCGTCATTCTCCGTGAGCTTTCGCGGGGCGGCGCGCGGCGGGCGGGCGAAGGCGGCGGCGGGGCGCGCGCCTCCCCCTCGTTCCGGTCGGCCTGCTTCCGCCTTGTATGGGTTTCGTGAGTGCGGGGCGCGGACGCCGGAGGGGCTGCGGTGGGCGCCGGCCGAAAAAAAACTGCTTACGCGGCCCTTGAGAAGGCCGCGTAAGCAGTATGGGAAGGCGCGGCGCGGGCTGTCAACAAAAAACTCCCGGCCGCCCGCGCCGTGGGAAAGGCCCTGCTACTCGGCGACGCCCATCTGCGTGAGGATGAAGGCGTAGTCGAAGGCCGCCTCGCGCAGCGCGTCGTAGCGGCCGGAGGCGCCGCCGTGGCCGGCGCCCATGTTGACCTTGAGCAGCAGCGGGTTCTTATCGGTCTTCGTCGCGCGCAGCTTGGCGACCCACTTGGTCGGCTCGTGGTAGAGCACCTGGCTGTCGTTGAGCGAGGTCTTGACGAGCATCGCCGGGTAGTCCTTCGCGGCGACGTTGTCGTAGGGCGAGTAGGAGAGCATGTAGAGGAAGTGCTCCTTGTTCTTGACGGGGTTGCCCCACTCCTCCCACTCGCCGGCCGTGAGCGGCAGCGTCTCGTCGAGCATCGTGTTGACGACGTCCACGAAGGCGACGTGCGCCACCGCCGCCTTGAACAGGTCGGGGCGCATGTTGAGCACCGCGCCCATCAGCAGGCCGCCCGCGCTCCCGCCCGTGATGACGAGCCGCTCCTTCGACGTGTAGCCCTGTTTGACCAGGTGCTCGGCCGCGGCGATGAAGTCGGTGAAGGTGTTCTTCTTCGACATCATCTTGCCGGCGTCGTGCCACTCCTTGCCGAGGTCGCCGCCGCCGCGGATGTGCGCCGTGGCGAAGACGACGCCACGGTCGAGCAGCGAGAGCCGGCCGGAGCTGAACGAGACGTTGCGCGGGATGCCGTACGAGCCGTAGGCGTCGAGCAGCAGCGGGCGGCGGCCGTCGAGCTTCAGCTCCTTCCTGTAGACGAGCGAGACGGGCACCTTCGTCCCGTCGGGCGCCGCGGCGTAGACGCGCTCGGACTTGTAGAGCGTCGGGTCGTAGCCGCCCAGGACGGGCTGCTGCTTGAGCAGCTCGCTCCGGCCCGCGCGCACGTCGTAGTCGTAGACCGAGGCCGGCGTGATGAACGACTGGTAGCTGTAGCGCACCTTGCGCGTGTCGAACTCGGGCGTGGCCCCGAGCGAGATGTTGTAGACCGGCTCGGGGACGGCGATGACGGTGGGCCGGTTCGTCTTGAAGTCGAAGACGCGCAAGGTCGGCGTCGCGTCGCCGCGCTCGGCGACGACGTAGAAGTCCTTGAACATCTCGACGCCGCCGAGCATCACGCCCGGGCGGTGCGGGATGACCTCTTTCCAGTTCTCGCGGCGCGGGTCGGCGACCGGCGCCGAGACGAGCTTGAAGTTGCGCGCGCCGCGCTCGTTCGTGCGCACGTAGAAGCGGTCGCCGTGGTGGTCAACGTAGTACTCGTGCCCGGCCTCGCGCGGCAGCAGGAGGCGGAAGGCTTCGGCCGGCCTGTCGGCCGGGACGTAGCGCACCTCGCTCGTCGTGTGGCTCGCCGAGGTGAGCAGGATGTAGCCGCGCGAGCGCGTCCGCTCGACGCCGACGCCGAACATCTCGTCGCGCTCCTCGTAGACCAGCTCGTCGGCGCCCGCCCCGCCGAGCGCGTGGCGGTAGAGGCGGTAGGGGTTCTTGGTCGTCGGGTTGTCCACGACGTAGAAGAGCGTCCTGTCGTCGCCCGCCCAGGCCGTCGAGGAGACGCGCTCGGCGATCTTGGCGGACTGCCCCGTGCGCAGGTCTTTGACGTAGAGCGTGTACTCGCGGAAGCCGGTCGTGTCGGTCGAGTAGGCGAGCAGGTTGTTGTCGGCCGTCACGTCGAAGTCGCCGACCGACATGAAGGTGTGCCCCTTCGCCATCTCGTTGAGGTCGAGCAGCACCTGCTCGGGCGCCTCCATCGAGCCCTTGCGCCGCGCGAAGACCGGGTACTGCTTACCCTGCTCGGTGCGCGTGTAGTAGAGGTAGCCGCGCAGGGAGTAGGGGACGTTGGTGTCCGTCTCCTTGATGCGCCCGAGCATCTCCTTGTAGAGCCGCTCCTGGAGCGGGGCGGTCGCCTTCGTCATCGCCTCGGTGTAGGCGTTCTCGGCCTCCAGGTAGGCGATGACCTCCGGGTTCTTCTTGTCGCGCATCCAGAAGTAGTCGTCCGAGAGCCGCGTGCCGTGGACTTCGACGGAGCGCGGGACCTTTTTGGCGACCGGGGGCGCGGGCGGCGCGGCGGCGTTGGTCGTCTGTGCCATAGTCTTGATGCCTGTCGTGACGGCGGCCGCCAGAAGCAGCAGCGGCAGCAGCAGCAGCGTCGGCAGCGGGGTGAGCCTTTTCATCTTGAGCCTCTTCGTGTGCGAATCCGGGAATTGTTAAGGAGAGACACGTCGGTCGAGTTCGCGCCGGATTATAGAGACGCGCGCCCCCCGGCCGCAACCGCCGGCGGCGGCGCGGCGCGCGCGGGGCGGGACGTGCCTTGCGCGCGCCGCGACGGAGGTTGTAGGCTCTTGGCGCGCGGGCGGCGCGAGGGGGCGGAATTTCGTGGACCCGCCGCCGCCCGCGCGCGTTGAATCACGGTGACGGCCTCACGGCCGCCGTGCCCCGGACTCCCCGAAGACAAGCCGGAAGGAAGCCAAGGGATGCCGAAACCTTCTCCGCTCAGTTTCACGCAGGCGGCGTCGCGCGGCGCGCTCGCGCTCCTCTTCGCGCTCGGGCCGGCGGCCGCGCCCCTCCTGGCGCTCGCGCCTGTGGCGCGGCCGGCCGCGCCGGCGCAGACGGCCGCGCCCGCCTCGGTCGCGGGTCGCATCCGCGAGGGCGAGCGCGGCGTCGCCGGCGTCACGGTCGCGCTCCTCTCGGCCGAGCCCGCGCAGCGCTTCCGCGCCGCGGCGCGCGCCAGGACCGACGCCGAGGGGCGCTACCTCCTACAGAACGTCGCGCCCGGCCGCTACCAGATAGCGCCGTACGCGCCCGCCTACGTCGTCGAGGGGCTGGGGGACAACTACCCGCCGGGACGCCCGCTGACGCTGCTGCCGGGCGACGAAGTCAAAGACATGGACTTCCGCGTCGAGCGCGGCGGCGTCATCACGGGGCGCGTCACCGACGGCGACGGCGCGCCGGTCGTCGGCGAGATGGTCAACGTCTCGCCGGCCGACGCGGCGGGCGAGCAGCGCCCGGGCGGCGTCTTCGACCAGCGCGACCGCATGACGGACGACCGCGGCGTCTACCGCGTCTACGGCCTGCCGCCGGGCCGCTACCGCGTAAGCGTCGGGCAGGTCGGCGAGGACACGGGCGCCGTCAGCTTCGGCCGCCGCAAAATCTTCCGCCGCACCTTCCACCCCGACGTGTCCGACGAGGCGCAGGCGCGCGTCGTCGAGGTCAAGGCGGGCGAGGAGGCCGAGCACGTTGACATCACGCTCGGCCGCCCGCTCAAGACCTACAGGGCCGCGGGGCGCTTCGTCTACGCCGACACGGGGCAGCCCGTCCCCGGCCTGTCCTACGGCTACGGCACGCTCAACGCCGCCGGCCGCCGCGTCGGCACCTTCGGCCGGGGCGAGGCGACCAACGCCGCCGGCGAGTTCCGCGCCGACGGGCTCGCGCCCGGCCGCTACGCCATCTTCAGCCTGCCGGGCGAGGAGCCCACCGAACTCTACAGCGACGCCGCCACCTTCGAGGTGACGGACGCCGACGTCGCCGGCCTGGTCATCAAGGTCAAGCGCGGCGCGAGCGTCTCGGGCGTCGTCACCATCGAAGGCGTCGCCGACCGCGCCGCCGCCGCGCGCATGCTCTCGCAGGTGCGAATCTTCGGCTGGGTCGAGCCGCGCGGCCAGCAGGTCGCGCCGCCCTTCGCGCAGCCCCCGCCGGTCGTCGGCCCCGACGGCAGCTTCCGCATGGCGGGGCTGCGTCCGGGCAAGCTGCGCATCGGCCATTCGACCGACTCGGTGAGGGGGCTCACGCTGGCGCGCGTCGAGCTGAACGGCGCCAGCGTCCACGAAGGTCTGGAGGTGGCCGAGGGCGCGCAGGTCACGGGCGTGCGCGTCGTCCTCGCCTACGGGAGCGGGGTCGTGACCGGGCAGGTCGTCTACGCGGGCGGCGCGCCGGGGCCGGACGCGCGCGTCATCGTGCAGGCGCGGCGCGTGGGCGGCGCGGCGGCGGCCGACATGCTCCGACAGGCCGGGGCGGACGCGCGCGGCTTCTTCCGCGTCGAGGGCCTGCCGGCCGGCGAGTACGAGGTCACGGCGCGCGTCTTCGGCGGCGGGCGCATGCACCGCAGCGAGCCGCAGAACGTCTCGGTCGCGGAAGGCGGCGAGGTGAAGGTTTCGCCCGTCGTGGACTTCAACAAGCAGTGAGCGCGCGCGCGGCGCGCGACCCGACAGGCCGAAGAGGAGAAACGTCCTGAAACCCCTCCGCC
>DASVUF010000092.1:0-8791 GCA_036387195.1 Pyrinomonadaceae bacterium
GGACTGTTTTAGAGAGTCCCCGCGCCGCGGGCGCGCCTTCTCTTTTCTCCCGCAAGAGCGGCCCGCCCCGCCCGCGTCGGAGCGCGGGCGCTTCCCCGCAAACTCCCCGCGGCGGGACGCCGGCCGCCGCCTACCCGCCCGCCTCTTTCAAACTCGCCTTCAACTCCCCGCGGCCTGGCCGGCGGCGGCGCCGTCGCGCTTCTCCATCGGGACGTAGTCGCGCGTGCGAGCGCCGAGGTAGAGCTGGCGCGGCCGCGCTATCTTCTGTTCCGGGTCGTTCAAAAGCTCGACCCACTGCGCCAGCCAGCCCGACGTGCGCGGGATGGCGAAGAGGACGGGGAACATGTCCACGGGGAAGCGCATGGCGCGGTAGATGATCCCCGAGTAGAAGTCCACGTTCGGGTAGAGCTTGCGCTTGACGAAGTACTCGTCTTCGAGCGCGATGCGTTCGAGTTCGAGCGCGAGGTCGAGGAGCGGGTCGCGCCCCGTCACCTCGAAGACCTCGTAGGCGATCTGCTTGATGATGCGCGCGCGCGGGTCGTAGTTCTTGTAGACGCGGTGGCCGAAGCCCATCAGGCGGAACTCGCCGGCCTTGACCCGCTTGACGTACTCGGGCACGCGCTCGACCGAGCCTATCTCGCTGAGCATCCTCAGCACGGCCTCGTTCGCGCCGCCGTGCAGAGGCCCGTAGAGCGCCGCGGCCGCGCCGGCGAGCGCCGAGTATGGGTCAGTCTCGGCCGAGCCTATCGAGCGCATCGCGTTGGTCGAGCAGTTCTGCTCGTGGTCCGCGTGGAGTATGAAGAGGACGGAGAGGGCGCGCTCCAGCACGGGGTTCGGCTGGTACTTCAGCTCCGTCGTCTTGAACATCATGTTGAGGAAGTTGCCCTCGTAGGAGAGGTCGTTGTCGGGGTACGAGATGGGGAGGCCGATGCGGTGCCGGTAGGCGAAGGCCGCGATGGTCGGCGCCTTCGCGATGAGCCTGTGAATCTGCTTGCGGCGGCACGGCTCGTCGCGGATGTTCTTCGACTCGGGGTAGAAGGTCGAGAGCGCGGCGACCATCGCCTCGAACATCCCCATCGGGTGCGCGCTGTGGTGGAAGCCGTCGAGCACCTTGCGGATGTTCTCGTTGATGAAGGTGTGGTGCGTGATGTCCCACGTCCACTGCCGCAGTTCCTCCTCGGTCGGCAGCTCGCCGTGGAGCAGGAGGTATGCGACCTCCAGATAGTTGCTCCGCTCGGCCAACTGCTCGATGGGGTAGCCTCGGTATTCGAGGACGCCGCGGTCGCCGTCTATGTAGGTGATGGCGCTCTTGCAGGACGCCGTGTTCATGAACGCCGGGTCGTAGGTCATCAGCCCGAAGTCCTCGGCGTCGTCCGTCTTGATCTGCCGCAAATCCATGGCGCGGATGGCGCCGTCCTTGATGGGCAGCTCGTACTGCCTGCCCGTGCGGTTGTCTGTGATGGTCAGGGTGTCCCTGCCGCTGCTGTCGCTCGTCGCGCTCATGGCAAATCCTTCCCCTCCGTGTGGTCTCGTCTGTCAGGGTTTCAGGACTCCATAGTAGTGCGTTTCTCAGATTTGCTCAAAGGCCGTGCGCGGGTCTGCGGCCCGCGCCGCGCGCTTGCCCCCGTCCCCGCGGAGATTTACGCAGGCGCGCGCCCCGCCCCGCCGAATTTACAGCCGCCGAGGTTTAAGCCACGGCGACGCCGACATAGCCGATAAGCTTTCAACCTCAAATCTCAAAATTGAGCTTCTTAAAGCCGTGTCACAGGCGGCCCCGCGGCTCTCGCCTCGCCCCGTAGGGGGCGACGGCCACGGCGCGAGGGCCGACAAATGATGAGATTTGGGGGGCTCTCAGTGCTTCAAATTTTGCACTGAATCGTAACCCCAACAAATACGTTCACGCCCCACGCGTACGAACAGATATTTCTATTGCCTACGCGGCTTGACGGGCTTACTCTTTAGCCCCTGGGCGCTTCTCGGTCGGCTTCTCGCATCTACGGCTAACCGGCGCTCGACCGCCAGCAATACGGCACGTTCAAACACACGTATACCGCGCCGCCGTCTCTGACGGACGGCGGCGGCGGCAGGAGTCCTAAGCATTTCAAGCGTGGGGGCCGGGAGGCGCCGCCTCCCGCCCCACGCACGGCGCTCAAGGCGTCGTCACAGCAATGACAACACGCCCCGCACCAAATCCACCACGGCCCCCGCCAACAACCCCTCGGCGGTCGCCCCCGTGGTGTGCATGTCGCCCGCGACGCCGTTGTGCATGTCGCCATTGACAGGCGTTGATATATCGCCCTGCGCCACGGCCGGAGCAGGCTCCGGCTCAATCCCTGTGTGTATGTTACCTGCTAAGGTTGAGGCTGAAAGCGCGAACGCCAACAAGAGTGTTGCGGGCATATACCGCATGGTCTTCATGGGATTCTCCTGACTTGTGAAGAGATTGGTTTTGACGGACAGCGCGGGTGAATCCTTGCCAAACCGTCATAGAAGAGTTGCGACAACGCATCTTAACATCGGGCTATAAATAGATGCGTCTTAAGCAAAAGACCGATTTTCTATTGCTCACATAGATAAGGTGCTCCTCACATGACATCTGTACATGACCGGCTTCATCAAATAGCCGACCCGGGCCTTTCCTATGAAGAACGTGCGCAGCTTCGCTGCCAACTGGCAAAAGACCTGGAAGATATAGGCAACTACGAAGCAGCTCGTGAAGCGTTGGGCGAATTATGGTTTCAAGTTGGACAGCCTCCGGTGTTAGATGGGCTGAGCCCTGCGGTGGCGGCGGAAGTTTTACTTAGGAGCGGCGCTTTGACCGGATGGATTGGCAGCGTCAAGCAAATAGAGGGGGCGCAGGAATCTGCAAAGAATTTACTTAGCGTAAGTATAGATAGATTCCAATCTCTTCGGGACGAGAAGAAGATTGCAGAGGCGCAGACTGAACTTGGTTACTGCTACTGGCGTGAAGGGGCTTTTGATGAGGCGCGGGTGATTCTTAATCAGGCAGTGATTCGCTTCTCTGATGATGATACAAATCTTAAAGCTGTAGCCTTATTGCGCCTTGCAATGGTTGAAGAAGTTACTTTTAGATTAAGCGATGCATTAAGACTTCTTACCAAGGCCGCCCCGCTCTTCGAGAAGAGTGACAAGCACACCATCAAGGGAAGGTTTCATAATGAGTTCGGCACGGTGCTGAAAGACCTTGGCGCGATTGAACAGCGAAGCGATTACACAGACCGTGCCCTTATCGAGTATGCGGCGGCCAGCTATCACTTCGAGCAGGCGGGACACAGGCGCTATCAGGCTTGCGTCGAGAACAATCTCGGGTTCCTGTTCAGCACCATCGGCAAGTTTAGAGAGGCGCACGAGCACCTTGACCGGGCGCAGGCTTTGATGACGAGCCTGAAGGACGGCGTGCATCTGGCGCAGGTGGATGAGACGCGGGCGAGGGTTCTGTTGGCGGAGGGGCGGGTCGGGGAGGCGGAGCGGCTGGCGCGGGCGGCGGCGCGGGTGTTGGAGCGGGGCGGGGAGCAGTCGCTGCTGGCGGAGGCTTTGACGACGTTGGGGACGGCGCTGGCGCGCGGCGGGCATGGGGAGCGGGCGGCGGAGGTCTTGCGGCGGGCGGCGGACGTGGCCGCGGCGGCGGGCGACGCGGAGGGGGCGGGCGCGGCCGCGCTCGCGCTGGTCGAAGAGTTGGGGGAGCGTCTGACGCTGCCGGAGTTGGAGTCGGCCTTCAGGCGGGCGGACGAGTTGCTGGCGCGCTCGCGCCACCCGGGCAACAGGGAGCGGCTGCTGGAGTGCGCGCGGCGCGTGCTGTTCCTGGTCGGCGTGCTGCCGGAGCCTTCGACGTGGGAGGGGTTCTCGTTCAGGGAGGCCGTGCGGCGCTACGAGCGGCGGCTGATAGAGGGCGCGCTGAAGGACTCGGGCGGGGTCGTCTCGCGCGCCGCGCCGCTGCTGGGGCTGACGCGACAGAGCCTCGACTCGATGCTCAAGCGCCGCCACCGCCGGCTGCTCCACCTGCGCACGCCGCCCGAGCCGCGCCGCAGCAGCCTCATGTTCCGCGAGCCGGCCGACGCCGAGCCGGCGCGCTCCGTCCACATCCTCCACGCAGAGGACGACCCGCTGGTCGCCTCCGCCGTGCGCGCGGCGCTGCGCGACGAGGGCTGGCGCGTCTCGACCTTCGCCGACGGCGCGGCGGCGCTCGGCGCGGTGGAGGGCGGGGCGCATTACGACCTGCTCATCGTGGACAAGCAGTTGCCCGGCCTCGACGGGCTCGAGCTGGTCTGCCGCGCGCGCGAGCTGCCGCACAGACAGCTCACGCCTGTCATCATGCTCTCGGCCGACGACGCCGAGCGCGAGGCGCGACGCGCGGGCGCGAGCGCCTTCCTGCGCAAGCCCGAGGACATGCACGCGCTGGCCGAGACCATCGCGCGCCTGCTCGCTCGCAGGCCGAGGCAGGGCTGAAGGGAGGGGGCGGAGGGGCGGGCAGAGTCGCCCCCGAGAGATTGAGTACCGGAGCGGCCCTTTACAGGACCGCCCCGGCGCGCGCGGCCACGCTGTGTCGGACGTTGGCCGCTGCGCGGGGCCGCCCTGTACTGGCGGGTACGGGCGGCCCTTTTTTTATTCGTGACGACGGCCGGCAGACCTTAGACGACGGCCGTTCATCGCGCGCCGGCCGCGGGCGGCAGACGCCACGCCGCGCGCAGACGCGCGTACTCCGACTCGGGGAGCTGCACCAGCAGCGGCCGCCGCGCGGGGGCGAGCCAGCGCAGCAGCGCCTCCAGGCTCGGCTGCTCCATCGCGGTGCAGCCGGCCGTGCCGACGCCGGGGCCGGCCCAGACGTGCAGGAAGATGCAGGAGCCGAGCCCGGCGGCCGGCGGCGCGGAGTTGTGCTCGACGACGAGCCCCCAGCGGTAGCCCCCGACCTCGCGCATCCGCTCGGAGCTTTTCCAGTCCGCGGCCTTCAGCGCCGCGCGATCCACGATGCGGTTGTAGTGGCGCGAGGCCGCGTCGTCCACGCACTCGGTCGTGGGCGTCAACTCGGTGTAGGGCGTCCGCAGCCACGCGGCCTGCGCGCGCGGCGCGAAGCCGAAGGCGCGGCCGAGGCGGAAGACGCCGGCCGGCGCCTTGCCGTCCCCCTCCCGCTTGCGCGGGCCGCCGGCCGGGCCCGCGCCGGCTACCCCGACGCCCCACGCCAGCCCCGTCCGCCCGACGGCGACGGGGACATCCGCGCCGACCTGCGTCCAGGCGCGCCCGGCGCCCCTGCGCTCGAAGCGGCGCAGGACGCCGCCGACCGCGTCCCAGTCGCGCGTCGTCACCACGATTAACTGCCGCGCGCGGTCGAGCGGCGCAGGCCGGCCCTGCGCCGCCGCGGCCTGCGCGCACGCGAGGCAGGCGGCGAGCGCGCAGGCGAGCTTGAGGAGTGGGCTGTCGGGCGTCACTTTGTCCGTCCCTCCGTCCGCCCGTCTAGGCCCCCGGCTTCAGGTGCGCGTCGAGCCAGTCGAGCACCGTGGCGTGCCAGAAGAGCGAGTTGGCGGGCTTGAGAATCCAGTGGCCTTCGTCGGGGAAGACGACGAGCCTGGACTCGACGCCCTGCCGCTGCAAGTATGTGAAGAGCTGGAGCCCCTGGTCAACGGGGACGCGGAAGTCCAGCTCGCCGTGGATGACGAGCGTCGGCGTCCTGAAGTTGCGCGCGAAGCGGTGCGGCGACCACTTCTCGTAGAGCAGGGGGTTCTGCCAGGGCGGCCCTTTGAACTCCCACTCGACGAACCAAAGCTCCTCGGTCGCGCCGTACATGCTCGTCAGGTTGAAGACGCCGGCGTGCGAGACGAGCGTCTTGAACCTGACGGCGGGGTGGTCGTTGTGGCCGAGAATCCAGTTGACCATGTAGCCGCCGTAGGAGGCGCCGGCCGCCGCCACGTTGTCGCGGTCTACGAAGGGCATCGCGGCCACCTTCGCCACGCCGTTCATGATGTCCGTGTAGGCGCGGCCGCCCCAGTCGCCCGAGACTTCGTTGGTCAACTGCTGGCCGTACCCCGTAGAGCCACGCGGGTTCGGCAGCAGCACGACGTAGCCGCGCGCGGCGTAGACCTGCGGGTTCCAGCGGTAGCCCCAGTTGTTGTTCCACGCGCCCTGCGGCCCGCCGTGGATGAGCACGACGAGCGGGTACTTGCGCGAGGCGTCGAAGTCGGGCGGGCGCACGAGCCAGCCGGCGATGCTCGTCCCGCCGGCGCCCGCCCACGTCACCTCCTCGGCCGCGCGCAGGCCGAAGCGCGCCATGTGCGCGTCGTTGTGGCGCGTGAGCGCGGCGGCCTGCCCGCCGGCGCGTCCGGGCGCGACGACGCCGTCCAGGCGCGCCGTGTAAATCTCGGTCGGGCGGGCGGCGTCCGAGCGCGTGAAGACGAGGAAGCGGCCGTCGGGCGAAATCTTCACGTCGTCGTTGAAGCCGCCGACGAGTTTGGCGGGCTGGCCGCCGGCGACCGCGACGTTAAAGACGGGGTGCTCGCCGCGCTCGCCCGAGACGAAGTAGACCGAGCGAGAGTCGGGCGAGAAGACGAAGCCCTCGACGCTGGCGTCGAAGCGCGGGGCCAGCTCGCGCGAGCGGTTGGTCTGGCGGTCGTAGACCATCAGCCGCCAGCGGTCGCTCTCGAAGGCCGGCGTGGCCTGCGAGCGGTAGGCGATAAGGCGGCCGTCCGGCGAGTAGAGCGGCGAGGAGTCTGCGCCCCTGTTGTCGCCGGTCAGCCGGCGCGGCTCGCCGCCCGCGACCGCGACGACGAAGATGTCGCTGTTGGTCGAGGTCGCCTCCATCCGGTCGGTGTTGCGCGCGAAGGCCAGTTCCCTGGAGTCGGGCGAGAAGGCGTAGTCGGCCGGGCCGCCCAGGGAGAAGGGCGGGGCGTCCCAGTCGCCGGGCGTCAGGTCGCGCGCCGCGCCGCCCGACGAGGGGACGACGAAGACGTGCGTCCGCGTGCCGCCCTTCCAGGTCGTCCAGTGGCGGTAGAGCAGGCGCTCGGCGACGTGCGCCTTGACGGGGTTCTTCTCGGCCTCGGCGGCGCGGCGCTTGTTGCAGGCGTCGTCGGGGCAGTCGGGGTAGACGTCCGAGGCGAAGGCGATGAGGCGGCCGTCGGGCGACCAGACGGGGTCGGCCGCGCCGGTCGAGATGTTCGTCACCTGCTCGCGGTCCGAGCCGTCGGGCTTCATCGTCCAGACCTGGCTGCCCGTGGTGTAGGCCAGCCGCCGGCCGTCGGGCGACCAGCGCGGCGAGGTGGCCGAGGCCGCGCCGCTCGTCAACTGCTTCGGCTCGCCGCCGGCCGCGGGGACGACGTAAATCTGCGTCAGGCTGCGGTTGGCGGCCACGTCCGGGACGGTGACCTGGTAGGCGACTAGGCGGCCGTCGGGCGAGAGCTGCGGGTCTGCGACGCGCTGAATCCTGAGCAGCTCCTCGACCGTGAAGCGCGACGCCTGCGCCCGCGTGTAGCCGGCCGCGGCCGTCAGCGCGAGGGCGAGCGCGCACGCGCGTATGAAGAGAAGTTTCATCGTTTCCCTCCTGCGGAAAGCTTCGGCATGAAAGATTTGGAAGGTTCGCCCGCGAATGTAGCACAGGAGCCGCCCCCGCGGGGAACCCCAAAATTCAAATTCGGGGTTCCAACCCCCCGCGCCCGTTCCGCCGGCGTCGGCGAAGGGCCGGCCCGCGCTTTCGCCGCCGCGCCCGCCGTGTCGCTGTTATAATCGCCCCGGCCGCCGGCCGCGAAGGCCGCACGGCGCGCGCCCGGACGGCCGGGCCGAAGACTTTTATGAAGAGACGGACGCCGCAGGAGAAGAAGGCGCTCAGCTACGAGCGCGACCGCCGCAACCGCTACGGCGAGGCGCCGCACGCCGCGCGCAAGGCCATCCCGCTGAACAAGGCGCGGCGGAACCGCTCGAACAGGCGGCGAGAGAATCAGCCGCTCCGCTACCTCGGCCCCGCGCCGGACGAGCCGCTCGCCGACGAGTTCGAGTCGCGCATGTTCCGACGCGCGCCGCGCGTCTGGAAGAAGACCCCGGACGTCCCGCTCGGCGAGGTCGTCGCCGGCAAGGTCGAGGAGCGCGCCGTCTTGCAGGAGAGCGGCGGGCGTCTGGCGCTGCTCTCCGTTTACGTCACCGACCCCGAGACGGGCAAGCTCATCCCCGTCACCCCCTTCGCACGGACGCCACGATGAGACGCATACGACTTTCGCTCGCCCTCGGCCTGCTCGCCGCGGGGCTCGTCTGCACGGGTCGGGCCGCCGCGCAGCAGACGCCGCGCGAGGCCGCCCGGGGCTTCTACGAACTCGTCGTGAAGGACGCGGGCGGCGGGCTGCCCGACGAGCGGCGGATGCGGCTCTACGGCCCGCGCATGAGCCGCGACCTCCGCGCGCTGTTCGAGCGCGCGCGCGAGCGCCAGGCCGCCGCCGCCCGCGCCGCCCCCGACGAGAAGCCGCCGCTCGCCGACGGCTGCCTCTTCTCGTGCGCGTTCGAGGGCCCGCGCCGGTTCGGCGTCGCGGGCGTTCGGCGTTCGGGCCGCTTCGCCTACGTCGCCGTCAGGCAGGACGCGGGGCCGGGCGAGCGCGTCGAGTGGACGGACACGCTCGTCCTCGTCAGGGAAGGCGGGCGCTGGGTGGTCTGGGACGTGCGCATGGGCTGCGCGTGGCAGTTCCGAATGGGACCGACGCTGCGCGCGATGCTGCGCGGCGGGTGACGCGCGACGCCCCGGCCCGGCGCCGGGCGGCGAAGGAGTTGAACGCAAAGGGGCGGGGGGGGGGGGGGGGGGGGG
>DASVUF010000093.1:0-13994 GCA_036387195.1 Pyrinomonadaceae bacterium
AAGCGTGAAGCCAGACCCGAGATGAGACCTGCCAGTGAGACTCGTGGTAGACCACCACGTCGATAGGCTGGGTGTGAAAGCGCAGTAATGCGTTCAGCTGACCAGTACTAATAAGTCCCGAGGCTTGACCGTATTATTTACTGACGAGCAACAAGTGCTTGCACGGTTTCGCCTTTAACTTCACTATTCGATTGTCAAAGCCCTTTAGCTTTCAGCTCTTTTAAGTTTTCCGGTGGTTTTGTCGAGAGGGTCACACCCGTTCCCATCCCGAACACGGAAGTTAAGCCTCTCAGAGCCGATGGTACTGCGTGGGAAGCTGCGTGGGAGAGTAGGTCGCCGCCGGATTAATTTTAAACAACAAGCCCGCTCAGTCTTTTAAGACTTCGAGCGGGCTTTTGTTTTTTCCGGTTCTACTGGAAAATAAACCCCTAGTTCTGCGGCGACTCTACGGACAGAGAGGTCACCCCGGCCCGACATGCGACACCTGCTCGGAATGTTCCTGCTGACAACCGCGTTCTGCGGCGCGGGCTGCGCCGGCGGCCCGGCCGCCGCCAACGCGACGGCCAACGCCGGCGGCGCTCCCCAGTCGAACGTGAACGTGGGCGCGACGCCCGCCGCCGCCGACCGCGTCTCGGTCTACGGCTACGAGGTCGTCAACACTTACCCGCACGACGCCGGAGCCTTCACGCAGGGTCTCGTCTTCCACGACGGCGCGCTGATAGAGAGCACGGGGCTCGAACGGCGCTCGACGCTGCGGCGGGTGGAGCTTCAGACGGGGAAGGTCTTGCAGAAGGTGGACGTGCCGCCCTACTTCTTCGCAGAGGGTCTGACGCTCTTTAACGGAAAAATCTACCAGTTGACGTGGAAGGGCGAGAAGGGCTTCGTCTACGACCCGCAGACCTTCCAGAAGACGGGTGAGTTTTCGTACGAGGGCGAGGGCTGGGGGCTGACGCACGACGCCGACTCGCTCATCCTCAGCGACGGCTCGCACCGGCTGCGCTTTCTCGACCCGAACACGTACCAGTTGAAGCGCACCGTCAGCGTTACAGACCGCGGCCGCCCCGTGCAGGAGTTGAACGAACTCGAATACGTGAAGGGCGAGATTTACGCGAACGTGTGGCACCAGGACCGGGTCGCGCGGATTGACCCGCAGACGGGGCGGGTCACGGGCTGGATTGACCTCGCGGGGCTGCTCAGGGCGGGCGAGACGACGGACCCCGAGGCCGTCCTCAACGGCATCGCCTACGACGAGCGGGGCGACCGCCTCTTCGTCACGGGCAAGCTCTGGCCGAAACTTTTCGAGGTCAGGCTCAGGCAGAAATAGCCGCCGGGGCATCAAAGAAGGGCTATGTCTTTCGAGAGCTACTTCCGCGCCTGTTCCTACGCGATGATCGCGTGCGGCGTGCTGGCGCTCGCGGTCTCGGGCGGGGTCGGGGCGGCGCTCGCGGCCGCGTTCGCCGCGGTGCTCGCCGTCTCGTGGCGGCTCAGCGAGACGCGGTGGCAGTTGTCGGAGCGGGCGGGAATGCTCGTCGTGCTGCTCGCGCTCCCGGCCTTCTACCTCGACTGGAGCTTTCAGCGCGGCGGGGCGGCGGACACGGCCGGTCAGGTCTACGCGGGGGTGAGCGCGCTCGTCCACTTCACGCTGCTGCTCTCCTCCATCAAGCTCCTGCAGGTCAAGTCCGACCGCGACTGGCTCTTCCTCTATCTCATCTCCTTCTTCGAGGTGCTGCTCGCCGCCGGCCTGAGCGCGAGCCCGACGTTCCTGGTCTCGCTCGCCCTCTACGTCTTCGCGGCGCTGCTCGCCGTCGTCTGCTTCGAGCTGCGGAAGTCGAGCCGCGCCGTCCCGCAGAGCGAGAGCCGCCTGCTCGTGGCCAACAGCCCCGGTCTTCTGCGCCGCGCGGGCGTCGAACGGGCCAAGGGAGAGCGGGCGCTGCGCCGTCTGCCGCTGGCGGCCGCGGGCCTGTTCCTGGCGATTTTCGGGCTGGCGCTGCCGATTTTTCTCATCACGCCGCGCGCGGCCGAGGGCGCTCTCTCGATACCGGGCGGCGCGGCCTCCTCGGGCTTCGTCGGCTTCTCCGACCACGTCACGCTCGGCGACATCGGCCGCCTGAACGAGAGCAACCAGCTCGTGATGCGCGTGCGCGTCGAGGGGCCGGGGGGCGCGGGCGGCGCGCAGGGGCTGCGTTGGCGCGGCGTGGCGCTCGACCGCTTCGACGGCCGCCGCTGGTCGCAGACGGACACGCGCGCGCTCCCGATAGACTTCGACGGCAACCTCTTCAAGCTCGGCACGACCGAAGACATCACGCGCCTGACGACGCAGACCTTCTTCGTCGAGCCCGTTGACACGCCCGTCATCTTCGCCGCGCCGCGCGCGCTCGCGATACAGGGCGCGTTCCCCTTCGTCAAGCGCGACCGCGACGACGGCCTCGCCTCGCGCCCGCACAGTCTGGAGCGCGTCACGTACACCGTCCACTCCGACACGCACGAGCCGCCGCCCGAGCGGCTGCGCGCGGAGGCGGCGGCCATCCCGTCGGGCGCGACGCCCGGCCTGCGCCGCCCCATCCAGGCTTACCTGCAACTGCCGTCGAGCCTCGACACGCGCGTCGGGAGTCTCGCCGTCGTCATCGCCTCGCAGGCGCGGACGCGCAACGCCTACGACCTGGCGCGCGCGGTCGAGGCGCACTTGAGCGGCAACGCGTACGGCGGCCAGTACAGCTACTCGCTCGACATGCGCGCCAAGGGGCCGGACCCCTTGAGCGACTTCCTCTTCAACGTCCGCGCGGGTCACTGCGAGTACTTCGCCACGGCGATGGCCGTCATGCTGCGCACGCTCGGCGTGCCGACGCGCGTGGTCAACGGCTTCCAGCCGGGCGAGTACAACGAGGCGGCCGACGCCTACGTCGTCCGGCAGGCCGACGCGCACTCGTGGGTCGAGGTCTACTTCCCGGAGGAGGACGCGTGGGTCACGTTCGACCCGACGCCGGCCGTCGGCCGCCCCGCGGGGACGAGCGGGACGGGGCTGACGGGGCAGTTGCGGCGTTACGCCGACGCGTTCGAGCTGTTTTGGATTCAGCACGTCGTCGCCTATGATAGGCAGGGCCAGCGGGCGCTGGCGCGCACACTCTCCAGCCAGCTCAACTCTTACGGTCGCACGGCGACCGAGTCCGCCGAAGGCGTCGGCGCGCTCTTCGCGCGCTGGCTCGGGGGCGGGGCGGGGGCGGGGGCCGCGCTCGGCGTGGTCACGTCGCCGCTGGTGCTCGCGCCGGCGTCGCTGCTCTTCGCGGGCGCCGGGCTGCTGCTGCTGCGCCGCAGGGGGCTGCTCGGGTTCGGGCGCGGCGCGCGGGCCGGGGGCGGGGCGGCCGGGGCGGCGGTCGTCGAGTTCTACGTGCGCATGACCGAGGCGCTCGCGGCGCGCGGCGTACGGCGGCGGCCGGACGAGACGCCGCTCGAATTCGCCGAGGCGGTCGGGGCTCCCGAGGTGCTGGCGATTACGAAGGCTTACAACCGCGTCCGCTTCGGCGCGCGCGACCTGACCGGCGCGGAGGCCGAGGAGGTCGAGCGCCAGCTTTTAACACTCGAAGGACGGCAGCAGCTTATCCGCGCAGAGTAAGGGATTGTAGAAGCTTTTTATGAAGAAGGTCGGATTTATCAGTCTGGGGTGCCCGAAGAACCTCGTGGACAGCGAGGTGATGATGGGGCGCCTCAAGCAGGAGGGCTACGAGATTACGAGCGACGCGGCCGAGGCCGAGACGCTCGTCGTCAACACCTGCGGCTTCATAGACGCGGCGAAGAAGGAGTCCATTGACGCCATCCTCGAAGCCGCGCGCCTGAAGTCCGAGGGGAAGTGCCAGCGGCTCGTCGTCGCCGGCTGCCTCGTCGAGCGCTACCGCGACGAGTTGCGCGACGAGATGCCGGAGGTTGACGCCTTCATCGGCACCGGCCAGATAAACGACATCACGACGGTCGCCGACGCGCGCGTCAACACGCGTCAGCTTCCCGTGCTGCCGCTCGGCAACCAGACCGCGACCTACCTCTACGACGAGTCCACGCCGCGCCTGCTCGCCACGCCCGGCCACTTCGCCTACGTCAAGATCGCCGAGGGCTGCGACCGCCCGTGCGCCTTCTGCTTCATCCCGCAGATGCGGGGCCACTTCCGCAGCCGCCGCTTCGGCTCGGTCGTGGCCGAGGCGAAGCGGCTGGCCGAGCAGGGCGTCAGGGAGGTCATCCTCGTCGCGCAGGACTCGTCGCGCTACGGCGAAGACCTCGGCGAGCGGGACGGGCTCGCGCACCTGATGCGCGAGCTGTGCCGGCTCGAAGGCGTCGAGTGGGTGCGCGTGATGTACACCTACCCGACGCACATCAGCGACGCCTTCCTCGACGTGCTCGCCTCCGAGCCGAAGGCGGTCAAGTACCTCGACATGCCACTCCAGCACGCCTCGCAGAACGTGCTCAAGCTGATGAAGCGCGGCGGGAACCGCGAGAGCCTGGAGCGGCTCATCGGGCGCGTGCGCGAGCGCGTCCCCGGCGTCGCCGTCCGCACGACCTTCATCACGGGCTTCCCCGGCGAAACGGACGCGGACTTCGAGGAGCTGCTGGCCTTCGTCAAGTCGGTCGGGTTCGACCGCGTCGGCGTCTTCACCTACTCGGACGAGGAGGGGACGGCGGCCTACGACCTGCCGGGCAAGGTTGACCCGAAGGTCGCGCGCAAGCGCCGCGACCGCCTGATGCGCGCGCAGTCGCGCGTCTCGCTCCGGCGCAACCGCGAGCGGGTCGGCCGGACGCTGCGCGTGCTCTTCGAGGGCGCGTCCGAGGAGACAGACCTGCTCTGGCAGGGGCGCGCGGAGACGCAGGCGCCCGAGATTGACGGCTGCGTCCTCATCAACGACGCCCCCGAAGGCTTCGAGCCCGAGGTAGGCCAGTTCGTCAACGTCGAAATCACGGAAGCACAGGAGTACGACCTCGTCGGAAGAATCGTCTGATGAGGCCGGCGCGCGGGCGCGAACATCTCCCCGATGACAAAGCCTAAAGAAACCAGCGACTCGCTGACTCACCCGGTAGTCGAGCCGGCTCACATCGTAGTGCCGGAGGGCAGGCGGACGGCCGGCGACTACGCGGCCATCGCGCTGGCGACGTGGGGCGTGGGCCTCATCCCGCTGGCGCCGGGGACGTGGGGCTCGGCGGTCGGCGTCGGCGTCTACCTGCTGCTGGCGCAGGGGGCGGCGCGCGCCTTCGACGCGGCGGTGGCGGCCGGGCTCGACGCCTCGCCGCAGGCGTTCGCCGTCGTGCTGAGCACGACGCTGCTCGCCGCCATCCTGCTCGTCTCGCTGGTGGGGATGTGGGCGGCGACGCGCTCGGAGAAGCTGCTGGGGAAGAAGGACCCGGGCGCGGTCGTCGTGGACGAGGTGGCGGGGCAGTTGATAACGTTCCTGTTCGTGCCGTGGCCTTTGGGGCGGGGGCCGGGCGGCTGGACAATCTTCGCCGGCTTCCTCGCCTTCAGGCTGTTCGACATCTGGAAGCCGTACCCCGTCCGCCGGCTCGAAGGTCTGGGCGGGGGCCTAGGCATCATGGCCGACGACATTTTCGCCGGCTTCTACGCGGCGGCGGCCATGTCGCTGCTCATCACAATACGTCTGGTCTACTGAAGGGGAGGACTCCTGATGGAAGAGACGAAAGACCCGAAGGCTTCGGCCTCGACGGGGGGCGGCGGCGGGAGCCCCGAGCGCGACGCCGAGGCGACGAGCAGCGAGACGCTGAGCGACATCGAGTCGAGCGAGAAGGTGACGGGCGGCTCCGCCGGCGGCTCCGAGAGCAGCCCGCTCGAAGGCTCCTCGCCCAAGCCCGACGCCGGCGGCGAAGGCCGCGCCGACGGCAGCGACTCCGGCGGCCCGATGTGAGTCTCGGGTAAGACGGCGGCCGGCGGCCGGCGGCGCCCCGCGTCGTCGAAGTTGACGCCGGCGGACTGTCCCCGCGGCCCCGAAGGCTTTTTCCAAAGGCCGCCGGCTACAGGCCGCCGCCTGACCCCCCGCCGCCCACATTCTTCACCAATGTCCGACATCAAAATTTTCGTCGCCGACGACGTGAGCGAGAGCGGGCTGGCGCCGCTGCGCGAGGCCGGGTTCGCGCTGGAGAAGCGGACGGGGCTGAAGGGCGCGGGGCTGGCCGAGGCCGTCTCGGCGGCGGACGGGCTCGTCGTGCGCAGCGAGACGCGCGTGACGGCCGAGCTTCTGGAGGCGGCCGGGCGTCTGCGCGTCATCGGGCGCGCGGGCGTCGGCGTTGACAACATAGACGTGGCGGCCGCCACGCAGCGCGGCGTCGTCGTGATGAACGCGCCCGACGGCAACACGATGACGACGGCCGAGCACACGCTGGCGCTGCTGCTCGCGCTCGCGCGCAACATCCCGCAGGGGCAGGCCAGCCTGAAGGCCGGGCGCTGGGAGCGCAAAAGGTTCGTCGGCGTCGAGCTGCGCGGGAAGACGCTCGGCGTCGTCGGCCTCGGGCGCATCGGCCGCGTGGTGGCGAGCCGCGCGCTCGGGTTCGAGATGAAGGTCGTGGCCTTCGACCCCTTCGTCGCGCCCGAGCAGGCGCGCGAGCAGGGGATTGAGCTGGCGTCGCTCGAAGAGGTCTGCGAGCGCGCGGACTTCGTCACCATCCACTCGCCGCTCACGCCCGAGACGCGCGGGCTTATCGGCGCGCGCGAGTTCGCGCGGATGAAGCGGGGCGTGCGCGTCATCAACTGCGCGCGCGGCGGGCTGGTGGACGAGCGCGCGCTACACGAGGCCATCAGGGACGGCCGCGTCGCCGGCGCGGCGCTCGACGTCTTCGAGGAGGAGCCGCCGCCGGCCGGCCACCCGCTGCTCGCGCTCGAAGAGGTGGTCGCCACGCCGCACCTCGGGGCCTCGACGAAGGAGGCGCAGGAGGGCGTCGCCGTCATCGTCGCCGAGCAGATGCGCGACTTCCTTCTGACGGGCGCGGTGCGCGGCGCGGTCAACGTCCCGGCGGTCGGGGCGCAGGAGTTGAAGGCGCTCGCGCCTTACCTCGATTTGGCGGAGCGGCTCGGGCGCTTTCAGGCGCAACTGCTGGACGAGCCCGTGCGCTCGGTCGAGCTGGAGTACGCGGGCGAGGCGGCGGCGTTCGACTCGGCGCCGGTGACGCGCTCGTTCCTCGCGGGGCTGCTGCGGAACGTGAGCGCGCGCGTCAACGTCGTCAACGCGCTGCTCATCGCGGAGGAGCGCGGCGTCGGCGTCACCGTCTCGCACAGGCACGCGGCCGGGGCGGCCGAGGCGCGCGAGACTGTGCGGACGCGCGTCGGCACGACCTCGGGCGAGCACACGGTCGGCGGGGCGCTCTTCGGCCGGCAGGCGGACGGGCGCGTGACGGAGATTGACGGCTTCCGCATCGAGGCCGTCCCCGCCGGCAACATGCTCCTGACGCGGAGCAGCGACGTGCCCGGCGTCATCGGCCGCGTCGGCGCCATCCTCGGCGACCACGGCGTCAACATCAGCCGCTTCCACCTCGGCCGGCGCGAGCGCGGCGGCGAGGCGATGGCCGTCATCGAGACGGACACGCCCGCCGCCGACGCGACGCTCGAAGAGCTGCGCGCCTTCGGCCCCGTCATCTCCGCCCGCCGCATCTCGCTCGAAGACTGAACGCGAATACGCCCGGCCGGGAGGGCGAAAGGCGGAGGGTGAAAATCGAAGGGGGATGAGAGTCAGCGTGACTCTCATCCCCCTTTTTTCGTCACGCACGCGCCCCCGGACGTTCCGGCGCTCGGGCGCTTACTCGATGAAGAAGCGCGCGCGGCGCGAGGCGCTGGTCTTGGCGGCGCGGTCTATGGCCGTGATCTGGAGGACGTAGCTGCCGGGCTGGAAGGTGTCGAGGCTCAGCTCGGCCATGTAGGGGAGCTGCGTGTTGGCCGAGGCCGCGTCGGGCTTGAGCTTGATGAGCGGCGCGGTGAAGACCGGCTGGTCGTCGCGGAAGATTTGAATCTGGAGCGCCACGTCGGGCTGCGCGGCGGCCAGCGCCGGGTTGTAGACGTAGGTCAGGAAGCGTATGTGCGACGTGCGCGCGAAGCGGCGGTCAACGCTCAGCAGCACGCTGTGCGGGAGGTCTTCGGGCCGCTCCGGCTGCCCCGCCTGCCGCGCGGTGCGCTCGCCGACGAAGAGGCTGCTCATCGTGAACTGCTTCTTCAACTCGGGCAGCTCGACCCACTGCATGGCGCTCCCCGTCCGCCCGCTGCGGTCGTCGCGCGCGGCGGCGCGCACCTGGTAGAGCCCGGGCGGGAGCGGCAGGCTGAAGCTGTAGACGACGTGCTGCTCGGACGCGGGGGTGTCGGGGCTGGGCGTGACGCCGAGCCGCTGGCCGAACTGCGAGACGGTCTTGCCGTGGTCGTCCACGACGGCCCCGAGCACCTCGAAGTCGGCGCGCGGCTTCCCGGCGGCCCGGTCGTAGGTGAGCGCCTCGCGGTCCAGCTCGACCGAGACGGTCAGCACGCTCGAACCGTTCTGGCCGTAGACGAAGCCCAGGGACATCGAGGTCGGCAGCGCCGCGCGCGGCAGCGGCGCCCGCAGCGCCTCGACCAGCGCGCGCTGGGCGGGCGTGGCCTTCGCGTCGGCGCCGGCCGCGGCGCCCTTCTTCCCCGACTCCTTCCCGGACTCCTTCCCCGGCTCGCGCCTGTTCTTCTCGGCGCGCGGCTCGGGCTCGGGCGGCGCGCCGCTGAAGAAGCCGCGGCGCACGATGACGCGCAGGTCGGGCCGCCCGGCGACGCCGACCTCGATGCGCTGGAACCTGGGCGGCCGCCCCTCCTGCCGCTGCGCCTCGGGCCGCCACGCCAGCAGGTAGTAGAGCGACGTCTCCTTGAGCGCGCCGGCGACGGCGCCGTTGAGCGCGTTGGTGTTGACGAGCGCGCGGCCGCCCGTCTCGGCGGCGAGCTGGTAGAGCGGCGCCTGCATCGCCGAAATCTCGCTCAGGTCGGCGCGCTGGAGGCGGCCGGCCGGGTCGAAGTTGACGCGCTCGGAGATGTCGGGCTGGCCCGTGCGCAAGCCCTGCGCGTCGAGCGAGTAGATGACGACGCCGGCGCGCGCCGCCGCGTCCGAGAGAATCCGCACGCGCTCGCGCAGGTGCGAGTCTGTGTCGGGCATGATGAAGCCGTCCGAGATGAAGAAGATGACCTTCCGGCCGGGCAGCGGCGCGAACCCGCGCACGGCCGACTCCAGCGAGTAGAAGGTGCTGGCGGCCACGGCCCGCGTCTGCTGCATGATGACGCGCGCGCGCATCGTCACCATGGACTCGGCGACGGGGCGCGTCATCAGCGGGTTCTCGCGAATCATCTGGTCCACGAAGAAGTCCGTGACCTGCTGGTCGCCGCGCTCGATGGAGGCGGCGTGCACCTCGGTCATCAGCGGGTGCTGGCCGTCGCGCGCCGAGGAGGGGCGCGGGTTGATGCGCTCGGCCGCGGCGCGCAGGACCCCCTTGTGGTCGGTCATCTGCGAGAGGAAGCCGACCTGCCCGGAGGCCGAGACGACCGCCGCCTCGTCGTTCTGCCCCAGCTCCTCGTCTATGAAGCGCAGGAGCGTCTTGCGGATGCGCATGGCGCTCGAAGTCGAGAGGTGCAGGTCGTCAACGAAGAAGACGACCGTGCGGCCGCGGTCGAGCGGGAGCGCGCCGCCGGCCGCGCCCGGCGACGACGGGCCGCGCCCGCGCGCCGCCGCTATCTGCGCGTCCTCGTTGACGGCGCCGGCCTTGATGCGCTCGAAGAAGGCGACCTGCTGCGGCGAGCCGTCCACGCGCAGCGCGCACTGCTCGGGCCTGAGCCCGTCAACGAACTTGCCCGAGCCGTCGAAGACCATGACGTCGGTCTGCACCAGCTCGGTGCTGATGCGGACGACCTCGTCCTCCGCGGCTGCGGCGGCGGCGGGCGGCGCGGGGGCGCCGTCCTGCGGCCGCGCGGCGGCCGGCGGCTGCTGTGGCTGCTGTGGCTGCTGCTGTGCCGGCGGGTTCTGCGCGCGCGCGTGTGCGAGCAGGCAGAGGGCGGCCGTGAGCGCGGCGGCGAGGCGCGGGCGGTAAAGCCTTCTGGTTGTCATGGCAGGGAACCCTTGTCAGGACCGCTAGGGAGACGGCGGCGGGAATCTTACCACGCCGCGCGCGCCGCGCGGGAGAGAAAACCGCGCCGCCGAAACTTTCGGTACGCGCGCGCGTATATGTTCGCACCTTTATGGACTCCGAACCACGCGCGCCCGCGCCCCACGAAGCCTTGAGCGACGAGCGACCCACACTCAGACTCGAACGGGTGACGAAGCGCTTCGGCGACTTCACGGCCGTGGACGGCCTGAGCCTGACCGTCAGCCCCGGCCGCATCTTCGGCCTCATCGGCCCGAACGGGGCGGGGAAGACCACGACCATCCGCATGGTCTGCGGCATCACCGCGCCCGACGAGGGGCGCGTCGAGCTGTTCGGCCGCCCCGTCACGCCCGAGGTGCAGGACCGCATCGGCTACCTGCCCGAGGAGCGCGGCCTCTACAAGCGGATGCGGGTCGAAGAGCAGCTCAAGTTCTTCGCCGAGCTGAAGAACCTCTCGGGGCGCGCGGCCGACGAGGCGGTTGACCGCTGGCTGGCCAAGGTGAAGCTCTCGGAGTGGAAGCGCAAGAGGGCGTCCGAGCTGTCGAAGGGGATGCAGCAGAAGATTCAGTTCATCGCCGCCGTCATGCACGACCCCGACCTCGTCATCCTCGACGAGCCCTTCTCGGGCCTCGACCCCGTCAACGTCCAACTGCTCAAAGAGCTGGTGCTCGAACTCAAGGCGGCCGGGCGGGCCATCATCTTCTCGACGCACCAGATGGAGGTCGCCGAGCGCATCTGCGACGACATCTGTCTCGTCAACCGCTCGCGCAAGGTGCTGTCGGGCAGCATCCGCGAGGTCAAGAGCGGCTTCGGGCGCAACGGCGTCGCGCTGAGGTTCGAGGGCGGCGGCGGCGTGCTGGAAGACGAGAGTCTGGTCGCCTCGGTCGTCCGCCACAGCGACCACTCGGAGGCGCTGCTCGCGCCGGGCGCGCAGCCGCAGGAGCTTCTGCGCCGCCTGCTGGCCGCGGGCGCGACCATCACGCGGTTCGAGCTGGTCGAGCCGTCGCTGCACGACATCTTCATCGAGAAAGTGGGGGCGTCGAATGAAGAGAGGGGGGGCGGCGAATGAGTAAGTTCCGCGCCGTGGTGCGCCGCGAGTACGTCCAGCGAGTCCGCAGCCGCATGTTCCTCGTCGTCACCATCGGCGGGCCGCTCATGTTCGCGCTCTTCACGATCGTCCCCGTCCTCATCGCAGGCATCCGCGCCGGCGGGCCGACGCGCGTCGCCGTCCTGGACGAGACGGGGCGGCTGTTCGAACGCGTCCGCGAGGCGGTCGAGACCGGCGGGGGCGCGCGCGACGAGGACTCGGAGACCGACGCGGCCACCGGCGCCGTGAACCAGAACTCGCGCGACCGCATGGAGCAGGCGGCGCGGGCGACGGCGCAGAGCTACGCCTTCGAGCGGGTCGAGGCGGGCGGGCGGCCGCCGGAAGAGGTCAGGGCGCAGCTCGACGAGCGCGTGCGGCGCGACGAGCTGGACGCCTACCTCGTCCTCCCGCGCGACGTGCTGGAGCGCGGCGAGGCCGAGTACCACGCGCGCAACCTCGGCGACGTCTTCACGCGCGGGCAGGTGCGCAACGGCGTGGTGCGCGCCGTGCGCGACGCGCGGCTCGACTCGCGCGGCGTCAGCGCGGAGGTGATGCGCGCCGTCAACCAGCCCGTGCGGCTGAAGGCGACGCGCGCCGGCGGCGGCGCGGGCGGCGAGGAGGACAAGGGGCAGGGCTTCTTCCTCGTCTTCGGAGTGGGCTTCGTCATCTACCTGACCATCCTAATGTACGGCCAGGTCATCCTCGGCGCGGTCATCGAGGAGAAGGAGACGCGCATCGCCGAAATCCTGTTCTCCTCCATCCGCCCGTTCACGCTGATGGCGGGCAAGCTCATCGGCGTCTCGCTGGTGGCGCTGACGCAGTTCGCCATCTGGGGCGCGGCCTTCGTCGGCCTCGGCGCGTACTTCGCGGCCAGGGGGATGGCCGTCTCGTTCCCGCGCGTGCCGCTGAGCGTCTTCGCCTACCTCGTGGTCTTCTTCCTGCTCGGCTACTTCATCTACGCGACCATCTACGCGCTGGTCGGCTCGATGGTGACGACGTCGCAGGAGGGCGGGCAGTTGGCGATGCCTATCATCCTGCTGCTCGTCGTCGGCTTCTACCTGGCGTTCCCCGTCATCCGCAGCCCCAACTCGTCGTTCGCCTTCTGGGTCTCGCTCATCCCGTTCTTCTCGCCCATCACGATGCTCATCCGCATCGTCGCGCAGCCGCCGCCCTTCTGGCAGATAGCGCTCTCGCTCGGCATCGGCTTCGCCACGGTCGCGCTGCTGCTCTGGCTGGCCGCGCGCGTCTACCGCGTCGGCATGCTCATGTACGGCAAGCGCGCCACCATCCCCGAAGTGCTCAAGTGGGTGAGACAGCCCTGAAGATTAGTCGGCGGGCGGAGGGGTTTTTGCCGACCGATGCCTTGCCGACCGCCGACCGCCGCTTATGCCCATCGAGATCGAGAAGAAGTATCGGCTCGCGCCCGCGCGGATGGAGGCGCTGCGCGGGCGGCTGGCGGGGGCCGGCGCCGGGGGGGGCGGGGCGGCGGAGTTCGAGGAGAACACCATCTACGCGGGGCCGGGGCTTGAACCCGGGCGGCGCGCGCTGCGCCTGCGCCGCAAAGGCGGGCGCGCCGTCTTCACCTTCAAGGAGCGCGAGCCCGGCCGCGCGGACATCAAGCGGCAGCGCGAGGAGGAGACAGAGGTGTCAGACGCCTCGGCGCTCGCGGCGATACTCGAAGCGCTCGGCTACCGCCCCGCGCTCGTCTACGAGAAGCGGCGCGAGACGTGGCGGCTCGCCGGCGCCGAGGTCGTACTCGACGAGCTGCCCTTCGGCCTCTTCGTCGAAATCGAAGGCGACGAGGCGGACATCCTACGCGCCGAACGCCTGCTCGGCCTGGAAGACTCCCCGGCCGAGCGGGACTCCTACCCCGCGCTCACGCTCCGCCACGGGACGAAGCGCGGCGACGTGTTCGAGGCGCGTTTTCAGGGCGCGGCCGAGGGGCCCTAGAGGAAGCGAGGGCCGTGCAGAAAGAAGACCCGCCGCGGCTCGCGCGCCTGCGGCGGGTCCAGTCTTTTAGAGGGCGCGGTGTGTGAAAGTCTTCAGGGGAGCGCGATGGGGCTTTGCCTCTTCGGGGCGTCGCCCCTGCCCGACGGCAGCAGGTCAGAGAAGTCGTAGACGATGCCGCCGTCGTCCTCCACCTCCGGCGTCGCCGCGCCCTGCATCACCATCCGCTCCAGCGCCGCGCGGCTCTCCTCGATGCTGACGCGGCAGTGGAGCGCGACCATCCCGACCGTCAGACGGCAGCCTTTGGCCTCGGCGAGTTGAAGAATCCTGTGTTCGAGGTCAACGTTGAGCGGCGCGGGCGCCTTGCGCATGAACTTCCATGCGGCGAAGACGCCGCCCGCCGCCAGCCCGCCGAAGAGGACTATCATCCCGACCAGCACGCCGGCCTGCTTGGGGTCGTGGTTGATGACGAGGTCGGAGAAGGCGGCGACGACGAAGAAGAGGCTGAAGAGCGCGAGGCCGATGCCGAGGACGCCGCAGCCGTAGCGGAAGACGTTGTGCGCCGGGCCTGTCGGGCTCTGTAGTTGGTTGGGCGTCATCGGGAGCTTTGCGCGCGCCGGCGGCGTCGAGCGAGTGGCGAGTATAGACGGCGGCCGGCGGCGCTTTCAAGCAGGACGCGCGCGGCCGTCGAGGAGGGCATCGGCCCGGGCGGCGGCGTCGCGCTGGTGCGCGCGGCCAAGGCGCTCGACAAGTTCCGCGCCAACGAGGAGGGCGAGGGTGACGCCGACGAGCAGATCGGCGTGACGATTGTGCGCCGCGCGCTCGAAGAGCCGCTGCGCCAGAT
>DASVUF010000094.1:0-5061 GCA_036387195.1 Pyrinomonadaceae bacterium
CTAAGACAGGAAGTGTCTTAGCCGCCTCTCCGCGTCTGACTTTTCTAAGGCCGCGTGAAACCCTTTACACGAACAGCCCGACGAACCGCGTGAGCAGCCAAAGGCTGACCGCGACCGAGGCGACGAGGAGCAGGAGCAGCGCGGCCAGGATGACGCCGAGGAAGAGCCAGTCGCTGACGCGGCCGCTCCTGGCCTCGTCGGCCGAGACGGCGGCGCGCTGCCGCAGCAGCTCGACGTTCATCTGGTTCGACTTCCACGCCACGTCGAACAGGTCGCCGACGACGGGCACCGCGCCGAGCAGGTAGTCAACGCCGACGTTCGCCGCCATCCGCAGCAGCGTCACCTTCGGCACGCGGTAGCGCACGCCCGCCGCCAGGATGTAGAACGAGACGGCCGTCGTCGCGAAGTCGCCGACGCCGGGGATGAGTCCGACGAGCGCGTCGAGCCCCACGCGCCAGCCCGTGCCCGGGATGCGGAACAGCCCGTCCATCATCCGGCTCAACTGGTCGAGGCTCCGCTCCACGTCCGCGCGCGAACGCCCTTCGGCCAGCGCCGCGCCGCCCCCGCGCTCCGCCAAGCTCCTGCTCAAAGCCATCGGCGACTCCTCCTTATTTCAAATCTCGCGCGCCCGCGTCCGCGGCGCGCCCGCGGCGAATTAGATGCGCCCGCCCACACCACGGTAGTACGAAAAAACCGCCCGCCGCGGCGCGCGAATCTTCAACCCGCCTGTCTTTAAAAATCGCGGTGGCGCATGGCCCGCGCGTGTGGCGGCCCGGAGCGCGCCGAACTTGAATTGTCGAACGGAGACGAGGGCCACGTCCCATACCGTCGGGCCGTCGCGCCGGCGGCGAGAGACGGGTAAGCCCTTTAAACCGTGCCCCCTACGTCGCCCGACAGATTAATGAGGGCGAGCCTTCGATGAGGCCCGCCCCCGGGTCTTCCAGCCCCGCATCGAGCGTCAGAGACGCCGGCAAACAATTAGAACAGTTTTACAATACATAATCCCCCGTTGATTGGTGTAGGGTTACGCCTCAAATCTCTCCCGCCTCCCGTTCATGCGCTTTGTGGGCAAGGCGGTCATTCGTCCGGGCGGCGGGTCTTTAGTCAAACAAGCCTGTCAGGAGGATGAACGAAATGAGGATCAAACCGACACTGATGCTACTGGCCCTTACCCTCACGCTGTCGGGGGTGGCGCTCGGCCAGGATGACACTTCCAACGCGAAGGAGTTCGCGCACGGCAACGGGACGGTCGAGTTCGAGGGGAAGGTCAGCAACTTCTCCTTCACCGCCATACGGCAGAAGGACGGCACGGTGAAGGGCAACCTGGTGTACAACCAGCGCTCGGCCACCAACCCGGCGAACAACCTCTCGGTGCACATGAGGATCAACTGCCTCACCATCGTCGGCAAGACGGCGACCATCCAGGGGGTCATCACGAAGTCCGATCCCGAGTTCGTGCTGCTCGACCCGGACGACCCGACCAGCAGGTTCGACCTGGTGGGCGCGTCCGCCAGCCTGACGGTTCAGGACGAGGTGAGGAATCAGAACACGGGGGAGGTCTCGGACATGGCCAGCTCGCTCATCGTCACGGGGGCGCCCATCGGCTGTCAGGCCATCTACCCGCCCTTCATGTACAGGACGACCAACGTCGTCGTGCGCGGCGGCGCGGCGGCCGCCAGGTAGAGCCGCGGAGGTCGGGACGGAGAAACCGGAGGGGGCCCGCACGGGCCCCCTCTACTTCCATCCCGCAATTCCAACCTTCGCCGCCACGTCTTCCGTGTCGCCGGTTTACGGCCGCCGTCCGGACAAAATGAGAAGCCCCTCCCACCGCCCGGCATGTGAGAGTGGCCCTGCGGGCTATCGCACGTCCTTTGCTCCTCGGATAACGTTCCGGAGCGTTGGCTTTCACACATTAAACGATTGCCGCCGGCGTTCGGGCGAACCCCCGTCTCCCCTGCGCTCGACTCTCCCCCCGGGCTCGGCGCGGAGCGCCGTCAGACCGGCTGTCTAAGAATTCTTGCTTTCTTCTCCGCGCTTAGTTACGGTATAAAGTCCCGCCTGCCCGAGGCGGAGAAGAGAGTCCCGAAGAGATGACCGGCGAAGAGATGGAGCGCGCGATGGATTTTCCTCTCAGGAGTCAGGCGAACCTTGAGGCCAGAATCGAGCAGGCGAACGAGAGCCTCGGGGCGAAGATTGAGGAGTTGACCCGGGTCGTGCGGACGCAGGCCGATTCGCAGGGTCGGCTCAACCAGACGGTCACGAGGGCCATTTCCGCGCTCGCCGGGACGCAGGCGAAGACGGAGGCCGATGTTGACCGGCTCGCGGGCGCGGTGGAGAAGCTGGCCGGGCGGCTGGCGGGCGGGGGTGAGTGAGCATGCCGGAGCCGACACCCGCGAGCTTGGAACTGGCGCAGTCCATCCTCGAACAGGAGGACAACCCCGTCACCGGCTTTCTGGCGCTGACCATCGGGCAGGTCATGAGCCTGAACTACGACGGGCTGGTGGAAATCTTCAACGAGCGACGCGGCGAGTTCGAGGCCCGCGGGGCGGGCGACCTGCTGCGGGCGGTTCGAGCCGACGTGGACAACCTCTTCTCGGGATTTATCAACATCGGAGAGGAATAAGAAGGGCGGGGGCGGCCCCGCCACGGCGTCGGCGTCTCTTCAACGCCCGGTCAGAACTGGCCGGGCGCGCGCGTGTAGGGGCGGGGTCGCGGCCCTGCCCCTTTCTATTTGCGCTTCGACTGTTTAGGCGTTGACTTCGCCAACGAAACCCCGTAGCTTGCAGTCGCCCCTTCTCCACTGACGACTCACCCCGTCAGCCTGCACGTACCTGTCCGCAACCGAGAGGAGTCCCCGATGACGCGCAAATTGAGGACGGCGTTCCTGCTTGTCCTGTGCCTGACCACGCCCGTTCTGACCGGCTGTCCCGTGTCGAAAAACGAGCCGAACCCGGACGGGATTAACAGTTGCCCCACCAACTGTATATGCACCGATGGCGGGGACATGGTCGAGGTGCAGTGCGGCAGTGAAATACCCAAAGAGACTTCGGAAGACCTGTAGGCCGCGTGAGGAAGTGTTAAAGGCATTGGGGGGTGAGGCGGCGCCGCGGGGTGTCGTCAACCCTGAGCCGGGAGGGAGGCGGGGCTTCGGCCTCGCCCTTTATTTTTAAGTGCGGCGTGGGCGCGCGCCGCAGTCGCATGCCCGCCCTGGAGCGCTACGCCCGCCCGACGGACGACGCTCCGCCGCTGGCGACGGAGGCGGCGGAGCGCCGGGAAAGTTCCCGAATCGTTCCCCCGGCGGCTCGAAGAGGCGCGCCGAAACGGCTGGGCGGAGCTAAGCTTAAACGGTTCACGGCCGCCCGCGCGGAGACGGTTCACCGGATGCGCGTCATCTGGCGCCAGAAGAAGCGGCCGAGGCGGGAGAAGGCGTTGCGGTCGCGGGCGGCCTGCTGCTGCTCGGGCGTGACGCCGAGCGCGGCGAGCAGTTGCGGGTTGGGCGGGGAGATGTCTTCGTCGCCGTGGCGCTCGGAGAGCCAGCGGTTGAAGGTGCGCGTGAGCGCGCGGCGCTGCGGCACTTCGGCGACCGCGGCGAAGGCGGCGCGCAAGTCCTGCGTCTCGGCCACTTCAAGGCGGTTGGCGTCGTAGTAGCCGCGCAGCGCCTTGAAGAAGCGCTCCTCGCCGAGCAGTTGGCGCAGCTCGACGAACATCAGCGCGCCCTTGCTGGCGACGACCGCGGCGTACTGGAACGAGTTGCGGTACTCGCGCGCGGGGCGGTCGGCGCTCACGTCCTCGCCGCCGAAGGTGCGGTAGACCTGGTAGACGCCGCGGAGCTGGTCGTCCTGCACCTGCCGCGCGGCCTCCGCGCCGCGCACGTCCTGCACGTAGAGCAGGGCGGAGAACTGCGCGAGCGCCTCGTGGAGCACGGGCTCGCGCGCCGGGTCGCTGCCCACGGCCTCGCCCCACCACTGGCGCGCCACGCCCTGCGCCGCGGCGAAGTCCACGCTGTCCTCGACGCTCGCGCGCTGCTCGCGCACCAGCTCGGGCAGCGCGCGCATCAGCGGCGAGTCGAAGTCAACGTAGAAGGCGCTGGCGATGACGCCGAGGCCGGCGAACTCGGCGCTGCCGAAGCCGGCGACGAGCGGCGCCTCGGTGACCGTGACCGTCCTGCGCGGCAGCGGCCCGAAGCGCGCCGTGAAGGCCTGCGCCGCGTCGGCGGCGACGGCGAGGACGCGGCGGCCGACCTTTTCGTGCTCGGGCGTGAAGACCGAGCGGACGCGTAAGTTCCCGGCCTCGCGCTCCTCAGAGCGCAGCGTGCGCCCCGCCACGACCGCGAACCCGCGCAGGTTCTCGCCCGCGTAGAGCAGCCGCCGGCCGCGCCCGGCCGCGGCGTCCGTCTTCAGCTCGCCCGAGGTGTAGACGTTCACGCCGCCGGCCGTCGCTATCTCGACCTCGTAGTCGGCGACGTCGGCGAAGAAGATGTCGCCGATGGTCGGCTCGACCCGCCGCTGCCAGTCGCCGCCCGCGCGCGCCGCGAGCACGGGGTGGAAGCTCCCCAGGAGCATCACGCCGCGCGAGACGAAGTTGGTGTCGCGCGCGCGCCGTATCTCGCGCGTGTCGCGCATGGCCGCGCCGACCTGCTGGACGACGTGAGCCGGCAGGCTCGTCTCGTCGGGGTCAATCTCGGGGACCGTGCCCTTGAAGGAGAGTTCGACCTCGGCCGCCGCGCCGGCCGCGACCGACTCGCGCAGTTGCACGCGGAGCGTCGCGCCGCCGTCCTCCTGCGCGACGGCGAGCGCCTGGCCGCCGGCTCGAACCTCGGTCACTTCGAGCCGCGGCTCCTCGGGCGCGGCCGAGTCGGCGGGCGCCGCCCCGGGCCGCTCGTCCTCGGCGCGCAGGTTGGGGTAGAGGTGGAAGTAGAGGACGGAGGCCGCCCTGTCGTCGCGGTTCACCCAGCGCACGCGCTCGCGCCCCGCGTAGGCGCGCGCGTCGAAGTCAACCTCGACGTTGATGTGGTACTGCGTCCGCGCCGGCGGCCCCGGCTTCGCGCGCCCCGCCGCCTCA
>DASVUF010000095.1:0-54139 GCA_036387195.1 Pyrinomonadaceae bacterium
GCCTCACCTCGTCCGTCAGCCCCGAGGGCGGGGCCTCCTCCTTCGCCTACGACGCGGCCGGCGACCTGACGCGCAGGACCGACGCGCGCCACGTCCGCGCCGACTACTCCTACGACGCGCTGCACAGACCCGTCGGCCGGACTTACTCGGTCGAGCCGGGGCACGCGCCGCCGCCGGGCTACGCCGCCGCCTCGCCCGTCGCCTACTTCTACGACGGGCGCGGCATGCCCTCGGGGGGCGGGGCGCCCGCGCCCGCCTTCTCCGCCGGGCGCCTGACCGCCGTCAAGTCTTCCGCCTCCGAGACCATCTACACGGAGTTCGACCCGGCCGGCAGGGTCAAGGCGCACAGGCAGGTGGCGGACCCGGGCGCGGCCTCGGAGCGCGCCTACCTGATGGAGTACGGCTACGACCTGGCGGGGAACCTGACGCGGCAGAAGTACCCCTCGGGGAAGGTCGTCGCCACCGAGTACGACGGGACCGGGCGCGTGGCGGGCGTGCGGGACCAGGCGGCCGGGAGTTATTACGCCGGGGGCGCGGCGGCCGACCCCTCGGGGCGCGTCAGGTACGCGGCGCACGGGGCGGCCGAGGCGGTGCGGCTCGGCAACGGGCTGTGGGAGCGCGCCTCGTTCAACGCGCGGCTCCAGACCGCCGAGATAGCGCTCGGCTCGACGCCGTCCGACGCCGACAGGCTGCGCCTCTCCTACGGCTACGGCCCGGCCGGCAACGTGACGCAAGACCCTGCGCACGCCTACGCCTTCGACGGCGAGAACCGCTTGGCGTCGGTGGACGGCGGGTGGGACGGCGCCGCCGGCGTCACCTTCTCCTACGACGGCGACGGCCGCCGCGTCAGGAAGGCTTCGGCCTCAGAGGTCACCGTCTTCGTCTACGACTGCCTGGGCCGCCTGGCCGCCGAGTACTCGAACCGCGTCGGGCGCGGCGGCGCTACCGCAGAGTTGGAACCGTTACACGTACGTCCGCAACAACCCGCTCCGCCTCGTAGACCCGTCCGGCCTCGGCGACGAGCAGTCCACCGAGTACGACGGGGCGGGGCGCGTGGCGGGCGTGACGGGCGCTTGACCGGACTTACGAATACGACGCTTTGAACCGGCTGAAAACAGATGGGTTCCGGGCCTCGACCACGTCTGGCGGCGGAAGTTGGCCCGGGCTCGCGGCCGGCGCGGGGGCGCGGGCGCGGAGTGGGGCTACGGTTAATGTCGCGAGAGATTACTCTCGAAAGCGGAGGTTAATGTCGCGAGAGATTACTCTCGAAAGCGGAAAAGAGGGGCGTCGCCCACGGGCGAGAAGTCAACGACGTTCCGGGCAAGACTAAGCCCCTTGAGGGCGAGCCTTCGCCGCCGGAAACCGGGCGGCGGGGGCGGGAATTGAGGTGCGAGCCATGGATTACAAAGACTTGCTGTTTCTGGCGGCGGCCTACTCCGCCGGGCTGGCGACGCAGCGCGTGCTGCGCGCGGCGCGGGACGTCTTCCGGCTGCTGGCGGGCGTGCTGAGGGACGTGGAGGAGTTCGAGCTACGACTTAAGCTACGACCCAGGCGCAGGAGCGACGACGATGACGACCGCCGCCCCCCTCGGCTGCCCCGGAAGGGCGTCTGAAGACGCGCGGGCGCACGCCGTCGCGCCGGCCCCAGGGGGGCGACCGCCGCGCGCGGCGCGCGAAATAAGGCTTGCTTTTATCCCGGCGGGTGCTAATCTCGCACGCGCTTTCACATCACTGAATCGGAAACCGGGTTCATAAATTTTATGGGCAGGGGCAAACACTTCGGGCGTTGGGTCGCGGGGGTTTGCGTGGCGTCTGGCGTCGGGCTGGCGCTCGCGGCGCCGCCGCGCTCCGGGGTCGAGGCGCGCGCGTCGCGGCCGGGCGCGCGCCGGGCGGCCGCCGCGTCGAAGCAGGCCGAGCGCGTTGACATACGGCTGCGCTCTTTGACGACGCGCGCGACGGGGCAGTTGACCGTCGAGGCGAGCGCCGCCGGCGGGCGCGCGCGGCTGACGGCGATGAACCTGCCCGACCCGGCGACGGTCGCCGCGGGCGCGACCACCTACGTCGTCTGGGCGGCGAGCGGCGGGCGCGTCGTGCGCCTGGGGGAGTTGCGCCGCGACGAGCGCGGCAACGGCGGGCTCGCCTTCGAGCGCCCGGCGGGGCTTGAGCGCTACGGCGTCATCGTCACCGCCGAGGCGTCGCCCGAGGTCGAGCGCCCCGGCGACCCAGTGCTGACGACCCGCGCCGACGAGGCCGCCGCGCTCTACCCGTCGAGCCCGCCCGAGGCCCCGGCCGGCGCGGCCGCGCCCGCCCCGACGCCGGCCGCGCCCGCGCCGCGGCTCCCGTCCCCGGGCTCGCGCGCGCGCCGCGCCGCGGGCGACTTCTACGCCGAGGTTGACGACGCGCTCGTCTCGCAGGGCGGCGGCCGCCTCATCGAGTTGGAAGGCGACACGGCCGCGCCGAACGCGCGCGGCGCGGCGCGCGCCACCCTCAGCGCCAGCCGCGCCTACGTGCGCGCCAACTTCCGCGGCGTGCCGCTGCCCTCGGCCGTGGGCGCGGGCGTCTACGTGCTGTGGGGCGTCGTCCCCGACGGCCGCATCGTCTACATGGGGAGCCTGCCGGCCACCGAAGACCTCAACCGCGCGGAGGTCTACGTCCGCGTCGCCGGCTTCGAGTCGGACGACTACACGCTCTTCGTCACGGCCGAGCGAGCGCGCCCCGCCGCCGCGCCCGACGGCCGCCGCCTGCTCAAGCCGCGAGACTCCGCCTCCGTCAAGTGAGCGCCGCCCGGCGTTCGCCGCCGCGCCGCCGCCGTTATAAAATGAGTGGCGAGTGATAAGTGTTGAGGGGGCAACGGGCCTTCGCCTTTCCCTCATCACTTATCACTCATTACTTATTACTCAGCACCGAGGTCCGGATGGCGAGAAAAGGTTCCGTCCTCGTCGTGGACGACGAGGAGATCATGCGCGACGTGCTGGAGACGCTGCTCTCGGCCGAGGGGTACCGCGTTGACCTGGCGAAGACCGGCGAGGAGGGGCTGGAGTGTTACGGCCGGCGCGCCTACGACGTCGTGCTGCTCGACGTCTCGATGCCCGGCATGGGCGGCCTGCGCGCGCTCGAAGAGATTCTGAAGGCCGACGCCGAGGCCGTCTGCATCATCATCACCGCCTACGCCACCTTCGACACCGCCATCGGCGCGTGGGAGCGCGGCGCCTTCAACTGCATCCGCAAGCCGTTCCAGAACGAGCAGATTCTTGAGACGGTCGCCGCCGGCGTCAAGCGCCGCCGCAAGGAGGAGGAGCGCCAGAACCTCCGCCGCGCGATGAGCCGCAGCGTCGAGCGCGGCTCCATCATCGGCCGCTCCGACAAGATGCAGGCCATCTTCCGCCTCGTGGACCAGGTCGCGCCCGCGCGCTCGACCGTCCTCATCACGGGCGAGTCGGGCACGGGCAAGGAACTCATCGCCCGCGCCATCCACATGCAGAGCCCGCGCGCCCCGAGGACCTTCGTCACCGTCAACTCGTCGAACATCCCCTCGGAGCTGCTGGAGTCGGAGCTGTTCGGCCACACGCGCGGCGCCTTCACCGGCGCGGTCGCCGCCAAGAAGGGTCTGTTCGAGGTGGCCGACGGCGGCTCCATCTTCCTCGACGAGATAGGCGACATCCCGCCCGAGACGCAGGCGCGGCTCCTCCGCGTCCTGCAGGAGCGCGAGTTCACGCCCCTCGGCGACACGGCGCCGCGCAAGGTGGACGTGCGCATCGTCGCCGCCACCAACATCGACCTCAAGGAGGCCGTCCGCCAGGGCACGTTCCGCGAAGACCTCTACTACCGCCTCGCCGTCGTCCCCATCGAGCTGCCGCCCCTGCGCGAGCGGCGCGAGGACGTGCTCGCGCTCGCGCAGCACTTCATACGCAAGTACAACGAGGAGAACGGCCGCGTCGTCTCCGACCAGCTCGCGCCCGAGGTGCTGGCGCTGCTGGAGCAGTACACGTGGCCGGGGAACGTCCGCGAGCTGGAGAACGTCATCGAGCGCGCCGTCGTCATCGCGCCCACCCCCGAGATCACGCGCGAGTGCCTGCCGCCAGACATCGCCGACCCGTCGAAGGCCGTCGGCGCCGTCCCGCTCTCGACGGGCACGGGGAGCCTCGACGTCAGCCGCGGCGTCAACTTCTACGACGAGGTGCGCCGCTTCGAGATAGACATCATCCGCCGCGCGCTCGACCAGACGGGCGGCCACCAGTCGCGCGCCGCGCGCCTGCTCGGCATGAACGCCACCACGCTCAACTCCAAGATCAAGACCTACAACATCCAGCTCCGCTCCTGAAGGCGCGGGCGCGCCGCGCGGGGCCCCACCTATGGACAGAACGGTCGAGGCGGTCGAGCAGATCAGCGAGGCCGAGGCGCGGTTCGAACGCTGGCGGCGGGCGGCGGGGTTCGTCCTGGCGCCGGCGGTCTTCGTGGCGCTGCTCGTCCTGCCGCTGCCCGGGCTGAAGCCCGAGGCGCACAGGCTGGCGGCGGTGATGGCGGCGGTCGTCGTGATGTGGGTCACGGAGGCGCTGCCGCTGCCCGTCACGGCGCTCGTCGGCGCGGCCGCCTGCGTGGCGCTGAAGGTGGCGCCGGCGCGCGACGTCTTCGCGCCGTTCGCAGACCCTTTGATGTTCCTCTTCATAGGGTCGTTCATGCTGGCGCGCGCCATCTTCCTGCACCGGCTCGACCGCCGGCTCGCCTTCGGCGTGCTCTCCGTCAGGTGGGTCGGCGCGCGCCCCTCGCGCATCCTCTTCGCCTTCGGCGCGGTGACGGCCTTCATCTCGGCGTGGATATCCAACACGGCGACGACGGCCATGATGTTCGCCATCGGCATGGCGATCCTCGCCTTCCTCTTCGACCAGGAGAAGGAGGGCGGGGGGCAGGTCAGCCGGCGCTACGCGACGGCGCTGATGCTGATGACGTCGTTCGCCGCCTCCGTCGGGGGCCTGGCCACGCCCATCGGGACGCCGCCCAACGTCATCGGGCTCAGCTTCATCCGCCAGCTCACGGGCGTCGAGTTCCCCTTCTTCAAGTGGGCCGTCATCGGCGTGCCGGTCGTCGTCGTCCTCTTCCTCTGGCTCTTCTTCTACCTCAACTGGCTCTCGCCGGCGGGCGTGCGCGAGATAGAGGGGAGCCGCGAGATGCTCGCGCGCGAGCGCGAGCGGCTGGGCGCGTGGACGCGCGCGCAGAAGTCAACGCTGGCCGCCTTCGTCGTGACGGTGGCGCTGTGGGTCGTGCCCGGCCTCATCGCGCTCTTCGCGGGCGACCAGAGCGCGCTCTACAAGAGCGTCAACGGCAGCGTCCCGGAGGCGGTGGCGGCGGTCGTCGGCGCCTCGCTCCTCTTCCTGCTGCCGGGCGACGGCGGCGGGCGCGCGCTGACGTGGGACGAGGCGGTCAAGATTGACTGGGGCGTCGTGCTGCTCTACGGCGGCGGGTTCGCGCTGGGCGTGCTGTCGTTCCAGACGGGGCTGGCCGAGGCGGTCGGGCGCGGCCTGACGGGGCTGCTGCCTGTGAGCGGCGGGACGGGGCTGCTGTTCGCGTCCGTCGTGGTGGCGGTCGTCACCTCGGAGGCGACTTCGAACACGGCGTCGGCGAACATGGTCGTCCCCGTCGTCATCGCCATCGCGCGCGCGCAGGGCGCGGACCCCCTGGAGCCCGCCCTGGGCGCGACGATGGGCGCGAGCCTCGGCTTCATGCTGCCGGTCTCGACGCCGTGCAACGCCATCGTCTACGGGTCGGGCTACGTCCCGCTGGCGCGGATGATTCGCTACGGCGTGCTGCTCGACGTGGTCGGCGTCTTCGTCATCGTCGCGCTCGTCAAGCTGCTCGTGCCCTTCCTGCGCTAGTCGGAGGAGGTGAGCTTGAGGCCGACGAGCCCCGCGACGATGAGCCCGATGCAAAGGACGCGCGCCGGCGACGCCTGTTCGCCGAAGAGGACGACGCCGAGCACGGCGGCGCCGACCGTGCCGATGCCCGTCCAGACCGCGTAGGCCGTCCCGAGCGGCAGCGTCCGCACGGCCGCCGCCAGCAGCACCATCGAGAGCGCGAGCGCCGCCCCCGTCAGCACGCTCGGCCAGAGCCGCGTGAACCCCTCCGTGTACTTCAGCCCCACCGCCCACGCCACCTCCATCAACCCCGCCACGAACAGATAAAGCCAGGCCATCAGGCGCCTCCCCTCGCTGACACGATTTATGCGGACGCGAATCGAGTTTACCGCGGAGGCCGGATTTAACGACAGGGGCGCGGCGGCGGCGGCCTCCGCGTGTGACCTCGTCGGGAAGGGTGCTAGGATGACTTCAAAGTTACGTGGGGGGGGCGCGGCCGTCGTCGTTGGCGCGACCACTTCTCGACGCGCGCCCCGCGGCTCGGAAAACTTATGGAGAGCATCGTCTTTCTCGAACGCGACACGCTGCGCGCGGAGTTGCGCCGCCCCTCGTTCGAGCACGCGTGGCGCGACTACGGCTCGACGCGCCCCGAGGAGGCCGAGGGGAGGTTGCGGGGCGCGACCGTCGCCGTCGTCAACAAGCTGCCGCTGCGGGCCGAACTGCTTGCGCGGCTGCCCGCGCTCAAACTCATCGCCGTCGCCGCGACGGGCACGGACAACGTAGACCTTGAGTTCTGCCGCGCGCGCGGCGTCGAAGTCCGCAACGTGCGCGGCTACGCGACGGCGACGCTGCCCGAGCACGTTTTGATGCTGGCGCTGGCGCTCAGCCGCAGCCTGGTCGGCTACCGCGAGGACGTGCGCGCAGGGCTGTGGCAGCGCGCGGGGCAGTTCTGCCTGCACACGCGCGAGATAAGAGACCTGGGAGGCTCTGTGATGGGGCTCGCCGGCTACGGCGCTTTGGGGCGCGGCGTCGAGCGCCTCGCGCGCGCCTTCGGGATGGAGGTCTTAATCGCGGAGCGCAAGGGCGCGCGCGCTCTGCGGCCGGGGCGCACGTCCTTCGAGGAGACGCTCGCCCGCGCCGACGTGTTGAGCCTTCACGTCCCGCTCAACGCGGAGACGCGCGGGATGGTCGGGCGCGAAGAGCTGGCGCTGATGAAGCCCACGGCGATTCTGATTAACTGCGCGCGGGGCGGGGTGGTGGACGAGGCGGCGCTGGCGGGGGCGCTGCGCGCGGGGCGGCTGGTGGGCGCGGGCGTTGACGTGCTCTCGCAGGAGCCGCCGGGCGAAGACAACCCGCTGCTCGACCCCGGAGTGCCCAACCTTATCGTCACGCCCCACGTCGCCTGGGCCGGCCGACAGGCGCAGCAGGCGCTCGCCGACCAGCTCATAGACAACATCGAGGACTTCTTTAACAGCGCCGAGGACTGAGAACTAAGGACCGAGCGCCGAGGACTGAGTACTGAGTCAAAGACAGTCCGTTCTTCACCCGGCCCTCAGCGCTCAGTCCTCAGCGCCGCTCACTCCCCGTGCTCGGCCGTGTAGAGGCGGAGAATCTCCTGACCCTGGCGGGAGCGGGGGTCAATGGTGCGCAGGTGCTTGCGCCCCTGCATCTCCCAGATGGCCGTGACCTGGCCGTCCTTCTCGACGGCGTGGTAGGTGATCTCTTCCGGCGGCGCGGCCGGCGCTTCGGCCGGCGCTTCGGGTGACGCTTCGGCTGACGCTTCGGCCGGCGCGGCGGCCGTCTCGGCCGCTTCGCCCCCGGTCTCCTGCGCGGGCGCGACCGCGCTCTCGTTCTCTGCCATGTTCGTTCCTCTCGGGACTCTCGTCAGAATTTTTTGCTTCGCTTTGTGCCGAGGATTGTAATCAGGCGGGGAATAAAAGGCAAAAGGAAGATGAGAGTGGGCGGCGGGAAGTGAACGGCGGCCGGCGGACGTGGGCGCTCAAAGCGGCGTCCGCCGACGCCGACAGAAGAAGGCCGCGCGGCCGCGAAGGCTTTTCCACCGACGGCTCTGAATACCGCCCGCCGCCTGCCTCCCCCTCAGGCCGCCTCCCTGCGGGCGAGGACGACGGGCGCGGGCGCGGGCGCGGCGGCGGCGCGCTTCTGCTCGGCGTCGCGGAGACGAAGTTCGCGCTGCGTGCGGTAGGCGAGGACGCAGAGCGCGACGAAGCCGCAGGCGGCGACGTAGGGGAGCGCCTTCGTCATCCGCCGCGTGCCGTAGAAGACGACGAGCGAGTTGACGACGACGAGCGCCAGGCGGAACTCGGTCGGGCCCAGCTTGCCGTGGCTGATGTGGAAGCGCCCCGTCGCGGCGAAGGCGAGGAACGAGTTGACCATGAAGCCGCCGAAGACCGCGAGCACGAGGAAGAGCCCGAGGTGCGCCGACGCGGGCAGCACGAGCGCGTAGCCGCCGAGCACCGCGCAGAGGAACGCGAAGTCGAGCAGGTGGTCCATGTAGAAGCCCCAGCGGACGAGCCCCGTGCCGCGGTGCTTGCCGACCTTGCCGTCGAAGAAGTCCGTCACCCACTGGAGCGCGATCATCGCCGACGAGCCCCACAGCCAGCGCGGGTCCGCGGCCGCCAGCCGCCCGAACAGCAACAGCCCCGCGCACCACGCGAGCGTCATCAGCGTCAGGTGTTGCGTCCCCAGCCACGAAGGCACGCGCGGCACGACCGCCGCGGCCAGCCGCCGTTCGAGGGGGGACAGAAGCGACGCGCCCGACTTCGTCGCCAGCGCAAGGGGTTCTCTCAGCATCTCTCAAAAACTCCGCCCCGAAGAATCGGGAGAACGCCCGTACGGTTGCAAGCCCCGGGCCGCCCGCGGAAAGGTCGAAAACGCCGCTTAAAGGGGTGAGCGCGGGCGCGCCGCGCGCAGGAAAAAGATTGCAGTTGGCGGCGACGCCCTCCGGAGGGGCTGGCGTCGAAGGTCGAAAGGCGAAAAAAGGTCGAAAGGCGAAAGGCGGGAGGCGGGGCCGCACGGCGCGGCCCCGCCTCCCGCCTCCGCCTTTCGCCTTCGCCTCCGCCTTCGCGCTTCGACTTTAGGCTTCCTGCTGCGGCTTGAGCGAGAGGGCGATTTCGACGGCGCGGCGGGGGGCGATGACGCCCCAGCCCTGCCGGTCTATCTCGACGCCGGGCAGGCGCTCGGCCGTGTCTATGAGGATGCGCTTGACCTGCTGCGGCGAGAGGTGCGGGTTGGCTTCGAGCATGCAGGCGACGGTCGAGGAGACGATGGGCGCGGCGAACGAGGTGCCGTCCACGAACTTGTAGTGCTCGGAGATGACGTCGGCCTCGTGGAGCTTGACGGAGACGAGCTGGCGGATGAGGTATTTGGGGAGCGTGCGCGCGTCGTAGATGTCGCGGTCAACGCCCTTGTGCTCCTCGATGATCTGCACGAGTTCGTCGTCCGCGGCGCGGTCGAGCCGCGCGTACAGCTCGGCCTCGGCGGCCGTGGGCGTGTGCGGCAGAATCGGCGCGGGCACCCAGATGCCGGGCGCTATCACCTCGGGCTTCTGCAGGCCGTCGGAGGTCGGGCCGTAGGACGAGCGGTAGAGGCTGTGGCGCGCGCGGTCGAGCGAGTTCTGGTCGTTGAGGCCGCCGACCGCGATTGACGAGGGCGACGAGGCGGGCGGCAGCACGGGGTGGCCCGGCTCCCAGCCGGCGTTGCCGACGGCGCAGACGACGACCAGCCCCTCGCGCACGGCGCGCTCGACCGTCTGGCACAGGCCGTTGTCGAGGTAGGAGACTTCGCGGTCGCCGCCGGCCGAGATGTTGACGACGCGGATGTTGTACTGCTCGCGGTTCTCGATGACCCACCTGAGGCCGCGCTCGATGTTCTTCTCGGGGATGTGGCCCGACTTGCTGACCTTGACGAGGACGACGTTACAGTCGGGCGAGATGGAGCGGAAGAAGCCGCCCGAGAGCGCGCCGTTGCCGGCGGCGACGACCGAGGTCATCATCCCGTGCCAGCTCGCCGGGTCGATGGATTCGAGCGTGCCCGTGCCGCGCGGGACGACGTTGTGGTAGGCGAGGATGCGGCTGTGCGGCGTCGTCAAATCCGGGTGCGGGTAGAAGCCCGAGTCGAGGAAGGCGATGGTCACGCCGCGCCCCGTGATGTGCTCGTGCGCGCCGAGCCGCAGCCAGGTCGGCAGGACGTGGCGGCCCTGCTCGAAGACGGCGGCGTACTTCTCGAGCTGGGCGCGCGCGCGGCCGAACAGCTCGACGCAGCGGCCGCAGACGGCCTGCACGCCCTCGGGCGCGTTGGCCGAGATGAGCCGGCGCAGCTCGTCGGGCAGTTGGTCGAAGGGCGCGAGCCCCTCGGCCGCCTCGCGCCGACAGACCGGACAAACGGGGCGCCCGGCGGGCGCCTCCGACGCGTGAGCCGGCTCGCCGGCGGAAATCGTCTCAGACACTTTTCATCAAGCCCCTTGTTTTTTCCGCCTATCATGCAGGCGAACCGCGCCCGGCGCAAGCCCGACGGGGCGTCGCGGGGCGTCGGCCGCGCGGCGGCCGCTCGCGGTTCCGTCCGCGGGTGTTATAAACTAGCGGCAGGCGTAAACCTTAAAAGTTCAGACGAAGGGGCCGGAGGACTGATGGCGAAAGAACAGACCAGCGTGCCCGACATCTTCCGCCGCGCGCTGGAGATGGCGCGCGCCGACGAGGGGCTGTCGCTGAGGGACTTGCGGCGCAGGCTCTACGACGAGTTCAACGGCGCGCCGATGCCGCCGATGGAGACCCTGACCATTCCCGAGCAGGACGCGCGCGCGCCCGAGGAGGACTGGACTTCGGGGCTCTCGCTCGTCCGCCGCGGCATCCAGCAGACGGACTGGCGCGAAATCATCAACGGCATCGCCATGAGCCTCGACCAGACCCTGCGCTACGAGCGCGAGCGCGGGCGCATGGGGCAGGCCGACGACTGGCACGACCGCACCGTCGGCATCGAGGGCGCGCTCCAGAAGGGCGTCTCCAAGTGGATGCCCGAGGAGCTGATGCGGCTGGCGGAGAACGCGGGGAAGAAGTAGCCGGCGGCCGCCGACGCCGGCGAAACGGCCGCGCGCGCGCGCGAAGGCTTTTCCGCCGGGCAAAGGGGCGCCGGCCACCGTCTACTGCTGCTTTATGAGTTTCCTTGACAGGCTTTCCAAAGACCCCTTCAGGCAGGAGGGCGAGCCGCGGCGGGCGGAGGAGTTCGAGGGGCAGGACGTGGTCGTCAGCCCCGACACGCGCCGCCCGAACCGCATGCCGCCCGGCCAGACGCGGACGCGCAAGTGGCCCGTGCTCGACGCGCACGGCACGCCGCGCGTCGAGCTTGAGGAGTGGCGGTTCGAGGTCGGCGGGCTGGTCGAGCGCCCCTTGCGGTGGTCGCTCGACGAGTTCATGCAGTTGCCGCCCGTGCGCGTCTACGCGGACTTTCACTGCGTCACGCGCTGGTCGCGGCTCGACAACCTCTGGAACGGCGTGGCGACGCGCACGGTGGCCGAGCTGGCCGGGGCGCGGCCCGAGGCCCGGTTCGTCGTCATCGAGGGGTACGACCACGGCTGGACGACGAACGTGCCCGTCGAGTACTTCCTCGCCGAAGACTCGCTCTTCGCCTGGTCGAACGACGGCCGGCCCATCCCGCCCGAGCACGGCGGCCCCGTCCGCCTCGTCGTCCCGCAGCTCTACGCCTGGAAGTCGGCCAAGTGGGTCAAGGCCGTCCACTTCCTCGCCGAAGACCGGGCGGGCTTCTGGGAGGAGGGCGGCTACCACATGCGCGGCAACCCCTGGAACGGGCGCGACGGCGAACGCTTCCGCTGGCAGGACGAGGAATAAAGTACTGAGCGCCGGGGACTGAGGGCTGAGTGTCAGGAGGCGTCTCGCCTTCACCCGGTCCTCAGTCCTCAGTCCTCGGCGCTTCTTTAACGAGACACATGAGCGAAGAGGGGACAGTTCAGGCGGAGCGACGGCCGGGGGGCGCCGCGGCGGCGGCGCCGAGGGACGCGGCGGCCGTCATCCTCGTGCGCGGCGACGAGGGCGACCCGGAAGTCTTCTGGGCGCGCAGGGGCGAGCGGCTGGCCTTCCAGCCGGGCTTCTACGCCTTCCCCGGCGGGCAGCGCGACGAGTCGGACGCCGAGGCCGAGGTGGACAACGCGCCCGACGCCGAGACGGCCGCGATGATGGCGTGCGCCGCGCGCGAGCTGTTCGAGGAACTGGGCGTGCTGGCCGCGCGCGGCTCGGAGAACTTGACGAAGGGGCAGCTCGCCTCGGTCCTCGACGACCTGACCTCGGGGCGGATGACCTTCGCGGCGCTGCTCAGGCACTACGGCCTGCGGCTCGACGCGCGCGACTTCGCGTACGCCGGCCGCTGGGTGACGCCGCCCTTCAGCCCCCGGCGCTTCGACACGCTCTTCTTCGTCGTGCGCTGCCCGCGCAAGCAGGAGCCGCGGCTCCTGACGCCCGAGTTCGACGAGGGCGGGTGGGAGCGCGCCTCCGAGGCTTACGCGCGCTGGCGCCGCTTCGAGCTGATGGCCGCGCCGCCCGTCACGCACGCCGTCCGCACGCTCGCCGCCGGCCTCGGCGACGGCCTGACCGAGCGCCTCCTGTCCGTCCCCGAGGCGCGGCGCGAGCCCGTCCGGCGGATAGAGTTTCTGCCCGGCTTCGTCTGCGTGCCGCTGCGCACGCCGACCAAGCCGCCGGCGACGACCACCAACTGCTACGTCGTCGGCAGCCGCGACTTCGTCGTCTTCGACCCCGGCTCGCCGCACGCCGACGAGCAGGACGCGCTCTTCGAGTTCGTCCGCGAGCTTCAGGCCGCCGGGCGGCGCCTTCTTGAGATAGTCATCACGCACCACCACCACGACCACGTCGGGGGCGTCGAGCGGCTGCGCGAGCAGGCGGGCGGCGGCGCGCGCGTCGCCGCGCACCGCCTGACGGCGGAGGAGCTGAGCGGCGCCGTCCGCGTTGACCGCTTCGTCGAGGACGGCGAGACGTTGGAGCTGGAGGGCGACCCGCCCATCTCGCTCAGGGCGATGCACACGCCCGGGCACACGCGCGGCCACCTCTCTTTTTACGACGAGCGCGCGGGCGCGCTGCTGACGGGCGACAACGTCGTCGGCTTCGGCTCGGTGCTGATAGACCCGGAGGAGGGGAGCGTGCGCGACTACCTCGCGTCGCTCGAACGCTACCGCGGCCTGCCGCGGCTCGTCGCGCTCTTCGGCGGCCACGGCCCCGCCGTCGGGAGCCCGCGCGCCAAGCTGGACGAGTACGTCGAGCACCGGCTCATGCGCGAGCGCGAAATCCTCGCGGCCGTGCGCGCCGGGGCCGCGACGCCCGCCGAGATAGTCGCCGTCGCGTACGTGGACGTCCACCCGAAGATGCACGCGCTCGCCGCGCGCGCCGTCTCGGCTCACCTCCTGAAGCTCGAAGAGGACGGGCTCGTCCGCCGCGCCGAGGGCGGGCGCTTCACGCCGAACCCATGAGACGGAAAGAGACGCCGACCAGACCCGCGCCGGCCGCCGCCAACGGCGGCGCGGCCGAGCCCCACGACGTGGCGCAAGCCCGCCTCGCCGCCATCGTCGAGTCGTCCGAGGACGCCATCATCTCGAAGACGCTCGACGGCGTGATTACGAGCTGGAACGCGGCGGCCGAGCGGATGTACGGCTACACGGCCGAGGAGGCGGTCGGCCGGCACATCTCGCTCATCGTCCCCGGGGAGCTTGCGCAGCAGCTCGAAGAGATACACGCCAGCCTCCGCCGCGGCGAGGGCGTGAGCCACCTGGAGACGACGCGCGTGCGCAGGGACGGCGCGCGCGTCGAGGTCGCCGTCAGCATCTCGCCCGTCAAGAACGCCGCCGGCGAGACGGTCGGCGCCGCCTCCATCGCGCGCGACATCGGGGCCCGCCGCCGGGTCGAGGAGGAGCGCACGCGCCTGGCCACTCAGGTCGAGGAGGAGCGCCGGCGCCTGCGCGACCTCGTCGCCAGCGTCCCCGGCGTCGTCTGGGAGTCCTGGGGCGAGCCCGACGGGTCGGGCCAGCGCATCAACTTCGTCAGCGACTACGTCGAGCAGATGCTCGGCTACACGAAGGAGGAGTGGCTCTCGACGCCCAACTTCTGGCTGAGGATAGTCCACCCGGAAGACCGCGAGCGCGCCGCCGCCGAGGCGCGGCGCAAGTTCGACGGCTCGGGCGGCGTCAGCGAGTTCCGCTGGGTGCGCAGGGACGGCCGCGTCCTCCCCGTCGAGGCGCGCTCGGCCCCCGTGCTCGACGACGCCGGGCGCCCCGTCGGCATGCGCGGCGTGACGATGGACGTCTCCGAGCGCAAGGCGGCCGAGGCCGAACTGGGCCGGCGCGTCCACCAGGCGGCGCTCGGCGCCGAGGTCGGGGCCGCCTTCGCCGAGGGCGGCGTCCCCGTCGAGCAGGTCTTGCGGCGCTGCGCCGAGTCGGTCGTGCGCCACCTCGACGCGGCGTTCGCGCGCATCTGGACTCTGGAGCGCGGGGCGGACGTGCTGGAGCTGCGCGCCAGCGCCGGCATGTACACGCACCTCGACGGCGCGCACGGCCGCGTGCCCGTCGGCCAGTTCAAGATAGGGCTCATCGCCGCCGAGCGCCGGCCGCACCTGACGAACTCCGTCGTCGGCGACCCGCGCGTCGGCGACCAAGAGTGGGCGCGGCGCGAGGGGATGGTGGCCTTCGCCGGCTACCCGCTGCTGGTCGAAGACCGCGTGGCCGGCGTGCTGGCGATGTTCGCGCGCAACGAGCTTCCGGCCGACACGCTGGAGGCGCTCTCGTCGGTCGCCAACGTCATCGCGCAGGGCATCGAGCGCCGCCGCGCAGAGGAGGCGCTGGCCGCGCTCCTGCACGAGCGCGAGCAGACCATCGCCGAGGTTTCGACGCCGGTCGTGCCCGTGCTCGACGGCGTGCTGGTGCTGCCGCTCATCGGCTCGCTCGACACCGAGCGGACGGCGCGCGCCACGCGCGCGGCCCTGCAGGAGGTGGCGCGTCAGGGCGCGCGCGTCTGCATCCTCGACATCACGGGCGCGCGCCTCGTGGACTCGCACGCGGTCGCCAACCTGACGAACCTCGTGCAGGCGCTCAGGCTCGTCGGCGCCGAGGCGTGCGTCACGGGCGTCGGCGCGCACGTCGCGCAGACGCTCGTCCGCCTCGGGCTCGACATGCGGGGCCTGCGCACCTACCGCACGCTCGCGCAGGCGCTCGCGGCGCTCGCCGGCGGCCGCCGCGCCTTCTGAAAACCGGACTCGAATCACCGAACCAGGGGACAAGGTTTAAAAGTAATGGCACTAGCAAGGACACTCGGCGAACTGAAGGAACAGGGCTACCGCGCGCGCCCGGTCAAGGACGAGATGCGCGCCAACCTCCTCGACAAGCTCCGCCGCGGCGAGCGCGTCTTCCCCGGCGTCGTCGGCTACGACGAGACGGTCATCCCGCAGATCGTCAACGCCGTGCTCGCGCGCCACAACATCATCCTGCTGGGCCTGCGCGGGCAGGCCAAGAGCCGCATCATCCGCCAGCTCGTGAACCTCCTCGACCCGGCGATACCCGTCATCGCCGGCTCGGAGATAAACGACGACCCGTTCAAGCCCATCTCGGCCTACGGCCGCCAGACGCTGGAGCGCGAGGGCGACCGCACGCCCGTGGCGTGGGTCGAGCGCGACGCCCGCTTCGTCGAGAAGCTGGCCACGCCCGACGTGACCATCGCCGACGTCATCGGCGACGTGGACCCCATCAAGGCGGCGCGCGGCGGCCACCTCCTCTCGGACGAGATGACCATCCACTACGGCCTGCTGCCGCGCGCCAACCGCGGCCTGTTCGCCATCAACGAGCTGCCCGACCTCGCGGGCAAAATCCAGGTCGGCCTCTTCAACATCATGCAGGAGGGCGACGTGCAGATTAAGGGCTACCCCGTCCGCCTGCCGCTCGACGTGATGCTCGTCTTCTCGGCCAACCCCGAGGACTACACCGCGCGCGGCAAGATCATCACGCCGCTCAAGGACCGCATCGGCGCGGAGGTGACGACGCACTACCCGTCGGAGCTGCAGCTCGGCGTCCAGATAACGAAGCAGGAGGCGTGGACCGAGCGCGAGGGGCTCGCGGGGCGCCTGCGCGTCCCCGACTTCATCCGCGAGATGGTCGAGCAGATAGCCTTCGAGGCGCGCGACGACCAGCGCATAGACAAGCGCTCGGGCGTCTCGCAGCGGATGCCCATCACCGTCACGGAGTCGCTCGTGTCGAACGCCGAGCGGCGGGCCATCCTCACCGGCGAGGAGGAGATGGCGCCGCGCGTCTCGGACGTCTACGCGGCCGTGCCCTCGATGACGGGCAAGATGGAGCTGGAGTACGAGGGCGAGCAGGTGGGCGCGGGGCGCATCGCCAAAGACCTCATCAAGCGCGCGGCGGGCGAAATCTTCGAGGGCTACTTCGTCGGCTTCGACTTCTCGGCCACGGTGCGCTGGTTCGACGCGGGCAACAACGTCAAGCTCTCCGACGACGCGCCGGCCGACGAGTGCGTCCGCCTGCTCGAAGCCGTCCCCGACCTGATAGACAACGCGCTCGTCCCCTTCGACTTCACGCGCGCCGACGAGGCCATGCTCGTCTCCGCCTGCGAGTTCGTCCTCGAAGGGCTCTACGCCCAGAACAAGATCAGCCGCAACGAGGAGGGCGGCTACACCGCCGCCACCAAGGCGCGCAAAGACCGCCGCGGCATGATCTACGACGACCTCACCGAGTCGGGGCGCTACAGCTAATGGCGGACGCCGCGGGCTCGACCCCGGACGCCGTCTCGGAAAAACAGGGCCGCGAGTTTTTCCGCGGGGGCGGCGGGCATACGGTTCACGTCAACCGCGGGGCGAGCGATTTTCTCGCGCGCAAAATCTGCCGCGACCTGCAAGTGACCGAGCCGGCGGGGAAGAAGTAAATGAAGTTCATACGCTATTCGAGGTTCAAGGGGTTCGACGTGTCGGGGCTCTCGCTGGGCGACCTGATGGGGCTGCTTCAGGACTCGCTGCTGTCGTCCGGGTTCGACGACGACTACTACTGGACGAGGCGGCGCCAGGACCCGGACAGGTCTTTGGACGCGCTGCGGCAGGCGCTGCTCGAAGCGCTGATGCAGATGGGCGAGCTGTCCGAGCGCGACGTGGAGGAGATGCTCGCCGAGAACAACGGGCAGTACAAGGGCTCGCAGTTGGAGGAGCTTTTGAACCAGCTCGTCGAGCGGCTGGTCGAGGAGGGCTACCTGAAGCTGACGGAGGAGCCGGCGCAGGACGAGCGGGGGCGGCGCGGGCAGCCCGGCCCGGGCGAGGTGGGCGAGCCGCCGCCGCGCGACGTTAAGTTCGAGGTGACGGAGAAGGGGCTCGACTTCCTCGGCTACAAGACGCTGCGGGGCCTGCTCGGCAGCCTCGGCAAGTCTTCGGTCGGCCGCCACGACACGCCGCACCTCTCGACGGGCGTCGAGGCGTCGCAGTCGCCCAAGCCCTACGAGTTCGGCGACACCATCAACCTCGACGTCAACACGACGCTGCTGTCAGCCATCAAGCGCGAGGGGCTGACCGTGCCGCTCAACCTCGAATACGGCGACCTGCACGTCCACCAGCAGGACTACCAGTCGTCGTGCGCGACCGTCGTCATGCTCGACTGCTCGCACTCGATGATCCTCTACGGCGAGGACCGCTTCACGCCGGCCAAGAAGGTGGCGCTGGCGCTGGCGCACCTGATACGGACTCAGTACCCGGGCGACTCGCTCAAGGTCGTGCTCTTCCACGACGACGCCGAGGAGCTGCCCCTCGCCCGGCTCGCCGCCACGCAGGTCGGCCCCTACCACACGAACACGGCCGAGGGGCTCAAGCTCGCGCGCCGGCTCCTGCAGGCGCAGCGCAAGGAGATGAAGCAGATCGTGATGGTGACGGACGGCAAGCCGACCGCCTGCTTCCTCGACGCCGAGTCGGACCGCGCGGCGGCCTCGGCGGGCGGCGGGCGGCGGCGCGCGCCTTACGAGCTGGGGCAGATACGCGGCGGCCGCCGCCTCTACAAGAACTCGATGGGCGGCGACCCCGTGGTGATGGACGCGACCTTCCGCGAGGTGCAGGCGTGCCGCAAGGCCGGCATCCAGGTCAACACCTTCATGCTCGCCTCGGACTACTACCTGGTCGAGTTCGTCAAGCAGATGTCGGCGATGACCTCGGGCAAGGCGTACTTCGCCACGCCCGGCAACCTCACGCAGTTCGTCCTGATAGACTTCCTCCGGCGCAAGAAGAGCCGCGTCCGCTGAGCGCGGCGGCGCGGGCGGCCGCGCGCCCGCCGCCGGGTCAGTCGCGCGGCCGGGCGGCCCGTTTACGCCGCCCGGTTTTGTCTTGTAATTTAACGCCTCTTGGAATATCCTCACCATCTCGTCGCAAGCGTAGACCGCGTACGAATCGCTATCGCCCCGACTGTTCGTTGATTCCTCATTAAGCGAGTAAAGCGTCCCTGGCTACGAACACGCCCGCGGGGCCGCCGCGCCGGCGGCGGGCGTTGTCGCGCGTAATCTTGTCCCGTCGCCTCAGTCAAACAATCTCTTCGACGTCGCCGACAGAGAATCCATAAACGGGCGCCCTTGTCGCGTGTCGGGGCGGGGGCGCGCCGCGGCGCCGCCTGCCCCGTGCGGCCGCGCCGGCGGCTCGGGCGCACCCGCCGCGGAGGGCGCCAACTCCTCACGTCCCGCGGGCGGGCAAGGGGGCCTGGAGTAAGTAACGAAATGAGTGAGGCCGCGAAGAACGTCACCGAGCTTTCGCCGGAGGAGCGCGCCGCGCTCGTCGCCCGCCTGAAGCGGAGGAAGGCGGCCGAGGCTTCGGCCGCCCCCGCCGCGCGGCCCCCGGCGGAGGAGGCGCCGGCGGCGGCCCCGCTCTCTTACGCGCAGCAGCGCCTCTGGTTCCTGGAGCAACTGGAGCCGAACTCGCCTTACAAGATGCCGGTCATGTTCCGGCTCGCCGGCCGCCTCGACGCGGGCGCGCTCGAACAGAGCCTCAACGAAATCGTCGCGCGGCACGAGTCGCTGCGTACGACCTTCGACGTAATCGAAGGCCGCCCCGTGCAGTTGGCGCGGCCGCGCCTGACGCTGGCGCTCCCCTTCAAAGACCTGAGCGGCCTGTCGCCGGACGAGCAGGCCGCGGAGCTTAAGTCGGTCAGGGCGCGCGCCTGCGAGCGGCCGTTCGACCTCGTCCGCGGGCCGCTGGTCAGCGCCGCCCTGATGCGGCTGTCCGAGGAGGAGCACGTCCTCCTGTTCCTGACCCACCACATCGTCTCGGACGGGTGGTCGCTGGGCGTCATCGCCGGTGAGTTGTGCGCCTACTACGAGGCGTTCGCCGCGGGGCGCCGGCCGCAGCTTCCGCCGCCGCCGATTCAGTACAGGGACTTCGCCGTCTGGCAGCGCGAGCATCTTTCGGGCGAGGTGCTGGAGCGGCAGCTCGAATACTGGAGGGGGCGACTCGGCGGCGGCCTGCCGACGCTCGAACTGCCGACCGATTGGCCGCGCCCGCCCGTCCAGTCTTACCGCGGCGCTCTGCACACGCGCCTCGTCGGCCGCGGCCTGACGGGGCGGCTGAAGGAGCTGAGCCGGCGCGAGGGCGTGACGCTCTACATGACGCTGCTCGCCGCCTTCGACGTGCTGCTCCACCGCTACACGGGGCAGGCCGACATCGTCGTGGGCACGCCCATCGCGGGGCGCAACCGCGTGGAGGTCGAGCGCCTCGTCGGCTTCTTCGTCAACACGCTCGTCCTGCGCGCAGACCTCTCCGCCGACCCGCCCTTTAAGGGGCTCCTGCGGCGCGTGCGCGAGACGACGCTCGGGGCCTACGCGCATCAGGACGTGCCGTTCGAGAGGCTGGTCGAGGAGTTGCAGCCCGAGCGCGACACCAGCCGCACGCCGCTCTTTCAAGTGATGTTCAGCCTGCAGAACGGCCCCGCGCCGGCCGCGGAGGCGGGCGGGCTCCGCGTCAGCATGCTCGAAGACGACGCGCCCTGGTCGCTGTTCGACCTGTCGCTCGACGTCACGGAGCGGGCGGACGGGCTGGCGTGCGGGCTCGAATACAACACAGACCTCTTCGAGGGCGCGACCGCCGAACGGATGCTCGCCCACTTCGCGGCGCTGCTCGACTCAATCGCGCGCGAGCCGGAAGCGCGCCTCTCCGAGCTGCCGCTGCTGACCGGGGAAGAGCGCCGCCGGCTGCTCGTCGAATGGAACGACACGGCGCGCGACTTCCCGCGCGACAAGTGCGTCCACGAACTCTTCGAGGCGCAGGCCGCGCGCACGCCCGACGCCGCGGCCCTGGTCGCCGGCGTCGAGCGGCTGACCTACGCCGAGCTGGACGCGCGGGCCGAGCGTCTGGCGCGACGCCTGCGCGCCGCGGGCGTCGGCCCCGAAGCGCGCGTGGGGGTGCTGGTCGGGCGCGGGGCGGCGGCCGCCGTCGCGCTGCTCGGGGTGTTGAAGGCCGGCGGGGCTTACGTCGCCTTCGACGCGACGTGCCCGGCGCAGCGCCTCCGCTTCATGCTCGAAGACTCGGGGGCGCGTGTGCTGCTCACCGAGCGACGGCTGGCGCCGGCGGACAATCCGCCCGGGGTCAACGTCGTGCTCGCGGAGGGCGGCGGGCCGGAGGAGCGTCTCGCGGAGGGAGCGGCGGCGCGGCGCGCGGCGCCCGACAACCTCGCGTACGTGGTCTACACGTCGGGCACGACCGGCAGGCCGAAAGGCGTCCTCGTCACGCACCGCTCGCTCGTCAACACGGGACTGGCCTTCGCGGCGAGCCACCGCCTCACGCCGCGCGACCGCGTCCTGCAGTTCGCGTCGCTTTCGTTCGACGTTTCGTCCGAAGAATTTTTCGCCGCGTGGCTCGCCGGCGCGTGCGCCGTCATGCGGCCCGAGGGGGCTTTCGAGACAGTCGAGGAGTTCACGCGGTTCGTCGAGCGGGAGGGCGTGACGCTCGTCAACCTGCCGGCCTCCTTCTGGGCCGAGTGGGTGGCGACGCTCGAAGAGCGCGCGGGCGGCGGGGCCGGTCAAGGGGCTCCCTTGACGGACGGGCTTCTGCCTCCGGCGTTGCGGCGCGTCGTCGTCGGCAACGAGAAGACGCTGAGCGAGACGCTGGGGCGCTGGCGTCGTCTCGTCGGCGACCGCGTAGGGTGGTGCAACGCCTACGGGCCGACGGAGGCGACAGTCACGGCTAGCAACTACGAGCCTGAGCCGGCCGGCGGCGGCGGCGAGCCTTCCGGCGCGCGCGGCGGGGCCGTGCCCATCGGCCGCCCCATCATGAACGCGGAGTTGCACGTGCTCGACCCGTCGGGCGGCCTCGTCCCCGTCGGCGTCGTCGGCGAGCTTTTCGTCGGGGGCGAAGGCGTGGCGCGCGGCTACCAGGGGAAGCCCGCGCTGACGGCCGGGCGGTTCACGCCGCACCCTTACGCCCGCCGCCCCGGCGAGCGCCTCTACCGGACGGGCGACGTCGCGCGCCGGCTCGCCGACGGGCAGGTAGAGTTTCTCGGGCGGACGGACGAGCAGGTGAAGGTGCGCGGCTTCCGCGTCGAGTTGAGCGAGATAGAGTCGGCGCTCGCCCAGCACCCGGACGTGCGCGAGTCGGTCGCCGCCGCGCTCGACGACGGGCGCGGCCCCGTGCGGCTCGCAGCCTACGTCGTCACGCGCGGCGGCGACGTGCCCGGCGACCTGCGCGAGTTCCTGCGCGAGCGCCTGCCCGAGTACATGATTCCCTCGGCGTTCGTGCGGCTCGAAGAGTTGCCGCTGAACGCGAACGGGAAGCTCGACCGCAAGGCGCTGCCCGCGCCGTCGGACGCGCCGGGCGCGGCGCGCGAGGCGTACGTCGCGCCGCGCTCGGAGTTGGAGCGGACCATCGCCGGCGTCTGGCAGGAGGTGCTGAAGGTCGAGCGCGTCGGCGTCCACGACAACTTCTTCGGGCTCGGCGGCCACTCGCTGTCGCTGCTTCACGTCAACAGCAGACTGCGCGCGGCGCTCCGGTCGGAGCTGCCCGTCATCGAGATGTTCAAGTACCCGACGGTCGGGGCGCTGGCCGCGCACCTGAGCGGGGCGAGCGCCGGGGCGCCGGCGCACGGGTCGGAGGCGGGGCTCTCGGCCGCCGAGCGGGTCGCGCTTCTGGGCCGGCGGCGCGCGCTCAGGCGGCGGGGCGCGCGCACGGGCGAGGCGGCGGGGGCCGGCGATGCTTAACGAACTCGGGGGGGCGGCGCGAATGATTGACGAGAGGCGTTTGACGCTGACGGACATCCTGCGCCGGAACGCGGAGCGCCGGCCCGACCGTCTCGCCTTCTCGTTCCTGGCCGACGGCGAGCGCGAGGCGGCGCGTCTGACCTGCGCGGAGCTGGACGCGCGTGCGCGGAGCCTGGGCGCGCTGTTGCAGGAGCACGGCGCGCGCGGCCGGCGTGTGCTGCTGGTGTTCGAGGCGGGGCTGGAGTTCGTCACGTCCTTCTTCGGCTGCCTCTACGCGGGCGCGGTCGCCGTCCCTTCGCCGCCGCCGCACCCCGCGCGGCTCGCGCGCACGCTGCCGCGCGTCCAGACCATCGCCGCCGACTCCGGCCCCTCACTCGCGCTCACGACCTCGGACGTGTACGACACGCTCAGCCGCGCGTCGGCGCACGCGCCCGAACTGCTCGAAGCCTTCCGCTGGGTCAAAGTGGACGAACTCGACTTTGACGCCGCGGGCGCGTGGCGCGACCCCGGGGTCGCGCGCGAAGACCTCGCCTACCTGCAATACACCTCCGGCTCCACCTCGGCCCCGAAGGGCGTGATGATTACGCACTCGTGCCTCGTACACCAGTCCGAGCACCTCGGCCGCGCCTACGGCTACGACGGCGGGAGCGTGAGCGCCACGTGGATGCCCAACTTCCACGACTACGGGCTGGTCGAAGGCATCGTCCACCCGGCGCTGTGGGGCGTCCCGGCCTACCTGTTCTCGCCGCTCGCCTTCGTGCAGCGGCCGGCGCGCTGGCTCGAAGCCGTGACGCGCTACGGCGTGACGCACAGCTCCGGCCCCAACTTCGCCTACGAGCTGTGCGTCCGCAAAGTCACGGACGGCGAGCGCGCGGCGCTCGACCTGAGCGGCTGGCGCGTGGCCGGCAACGCCGCCGAGCCCATCCACCGCGAGACGCTCGAACGCTTCCGCGAAAGGTTCGCGCCGCGGGGCTTCCGCTGGGGCGCCTTTCACCCCTCCTTCGGGCTGGCCGAGGCGACGCTGATGGTCTCGGCCGGGGGGGCGGACGGGCGGCGCGCGCCGCTCTTCATCACGGCCGACGCCGCCGCGCTCGAACAGGAGCGGCGCGTCGTCGAGGTCGAGCCCGGGCGTGCGGGCGCGCGCGCCCTCGTCGGCTGCGGCCGCCCCATCCTCGACACGGAGTTCGCCGTCGTGGACCCGGAGACGCGCCTCCGCGTCGCGCCCGACGAGATAGGCGAACTCTGGGTGAAGTGCGAAGGCTTAGCGCGCGGCTACTGGCGGCGGCCGGAGGAGACGGAGGCCAAGTTCAACGCGCGCGTCGCCGACACCGACGAAGGCCCTTACATGCGGACGGGCGACCTCGGCTTCGTACGCCGCGGCGAGGTCTTCATCAGCGGGCGCGTCAAAGACATCATCATCATCCGCGGGCAGAACTATTACCCGCAGGACGTGGAGTGGACGGTCGAGCACAGCCACCCGCTGCTGCGCCCGGGCTGCTGCGCGGCCTTCTCGGTCGAGGTCGGGCGCGAGGAGCGTCTGGTCGTCGTGCAGGAGGTCAGGCGCGAGTTCACGCCGGCCGACGGCCGGGAGGCGCTGCGCGCCGTCCGCGAGGCCGTCGCCGAGCGGCACGAGCTTGAGCCCGCGGCCGTCGTGCTCATCAAGACCGGGAGCGTTCACAAGACTTCAAGCGGCAAGATTCAGCGGCACGCGAGCCGGCGTGACTTCCTCGACGGCGCGCTCGAAGTCGTCGCCGAGTGGCGCGCGCACGACGCCGAGCAAGTCGCGCCGCGCGCGCCAGACGCGGAGCAAGTCGCGCCGCGCGCGGGCGACGCGGACGACGCCGCGAGGCGCGCGCCCGAGCCCGCCGCGCCTCGCACGGCCGCGCGGGGCGCGGCCCCCGCGCCGTCGGCCGACGCGGTGCGCGAGTGGCTGGTCGAAAAAGTCTCAGGGCTGACCGGCATCCCGGCCGAGGAGGTTGACGCCGGACAGCCCTTCCGTCATCTCGGGTTCGACTCGGCGCGGGTCGTCGGCCTGGTCGGAGACTTGAGCGCGTGGCTCGGCCGTGCGCTCCCGCCGTCGTTCCTGTGGGACTACCCGACCGTCGAGGCGGCGGCGCGCGCCCTCGCCCCGGGGCCGGCTGCCGGCGCCGCCGCCCGTCCCGCCGACGGGGCGCGCGCGGGCGGGGCGGCCGCGCCGGCGCGCGAGCCCCTTGCAATCATCGGCATGGGCTGTCGCTTCCCCGGCGCGGAGTCAGTCGAAGACTTCTGGCGGCTGCTGGCGGACGGCGTGGACGCGGTCGGGGAAGTCCCGCCGGGGCGTTGGGGCGCGCCCGCCGTCGGCGGCGCGTCGGCGGCGCTGCGCCGCGGCGGCTTCCTCAAAAACGTTGACGGCTTCGACGCGCAGTTCTTCGGCGTCTCGCCGCGCGAGGCCGCGCAGATTGACCCGCAGCAGCGCCTGCTGCTCGAAGTCGCGTGGGAGGCTCTGGAGGACGCCGGCTGCGCGCCCGACCGCCTCGGCGGCAGCGCGACGGGCGTCTTCGTCGGCATCAGCCAGAGCGATTACGCGCGCCTGCAATTCGACTCGGGCGGCTCGCCCGACGCCTACGCGGGCACGGGCACGGCGCTCAGCATCGCGGCCAACCGGCTCTCCTACCTGCTCGACTTGCGGGGCCCCAGCGTCGCGGTTGACACGGCCTGCTCCTCTTCGCTGGTGGCCGTCCACATGGCCTGTCAGAGCCTGCTCGCGGGCGAGTCGCGGGTGGCGATAGCGGGCGGCGTCAACCTCCTGCTCAAGCCCGAGTTTACGGAGGCGCTGGCGCGGGCCGGGATGATGTCGGCCGACGGGCGCTGTAAGACTTTCGACGCCGCGGCCGACGGCTACGTGCGCGCGGAGGGCTGCGGCGTCGTCGTGCTCAAGCGGCTCTCGGACGCGCTGGCGGACGGCGACCGCGTCGTCGCGCTCGTGCGCGGCTCGGCCGTCAACCAGGACGGGCGGAGCAACGGGCTGACGGCCCCGAACGGCCCCGCGCAGCGGGCGCTCGTCCGCCGCGCGCTCGAAGTGGCCGGCGTGGCCCCTTCCGAGGTCGGCTACGTCGAGGCGCACGGCACGGGGACGCCGCTCGGCGACCCCGTCGAGTTCGACGCGCTCGGCGAGGCGCTCGGCGAGGGGCGCGCGGGCGGCGAGCGCTGTTTCGTCGGCTCGGTCAAGACCAACCTCGGCCACCTCGAAGCCGCGGCCGGCGTCGCCGGGCTCGTCAAGGCCGCGCTCTGCCTTGAGCGCGAGTTCGTGCCGCCGCACCTGCACCTGCGGACGCTCAACCCGCGGCTCTCGACCGAAGGCTCGCCGCTCGAAGTCGTGACGCGTGGGCGCGAATGGAGGCGCGGCGCGCGCCGCCGCGTCGCGGGCGTCAGCTCCTTCGGCTTCGGCGGGACGAACGCGCACGTCGTCCTCGAAGAGGCCCCGGCGCGCGCGCCGTCCGCGCGCGGGGCCGAGCGCACGGCGCACGTCCTCGCGCTGTCGGCGCAGAGCGAGGAGGCGCTGCGCGAGCTTGCGCGCCGGCACGCGCGCCGCCTCGCGCTGCGCGCGGGCGAGCCCTTGCCCGACGTGTGCTTCACGGCGAACGCCGGCCGCGCGCATTTCCCGCACAGGGCGGCGGCCGTCTTCGAGACGCGCGAACAGCTCGCGGAGAGTTTGCGCGCCTGCGCCGCCGGCGGCGCGGCGGCCGGCCTGCGGCGCGGGCGCGTGCCCAACCGCCGGCGGCCTAAGGTCGCGCTCCTCTTCACGGGGCAGGGCGCGCAGTACGCGGGCATGGGGCGCGAACTCTACGAGACGCAGCCGGCGTTCCGCCGCGCGCTCGACGCCTGCGACGAGATTCTGCGCCCGCGCCTTGAGCGCCCGCTGCTCTCGGTGCTCTACGGCGCGACGGGCGCGGCTTCGGCGCTGCTGGACGAGACGGCCTACGCGCAGCCCGCGCTCTTCGCCGTCGGGCACGCGCTCTCAGAGCTGTGGCGCGCGTGGGGCGTCGAGCCGGACTTCGTCTGCGGGCACAGCGTCGGCGAATACGCGGCGGCGTGCGCGGCCGGGGCGTTCACTTTCGAGGAGGGGCTGCTGCTGGTCGCGGAGCGCGCGCGCCTGATGCAGGCCCTGCCGCGCGCGGGCGAGATGGTCGTGGCCTTGACGGACGCGGCGCGGGTCGAGGCGGCGCTCGCGCCCTTCGGCGGGCGGGTCGCGGTCGCCGCCTCCAACGGCCCCTCGAACACGGTCGTCTCGGGCGAGCGCGAGGCCGTGCGCGAGCTGCGGCGCGGGCTAGAGGCCGAGGGCGTCACCACGCGCGCGCTCAAAGTCTCGCACGCCTTCCACTCGCCGCTCGTCGAGCCGGCGCTCGAAGAGTTCGCCGGCGCCCTGAGCCGCGTCCGTTTCCGGCCGCTCTCGCTCCCGCTCGTCTCCGGCCTGACGGGCGCGGCGCTCGAAGCGGGCGGGCGGACGGACGCCGACTTCTGGGTGCGCCACGCGCGCGAAACCGTGCGCTTCGACGCCTGCGTCCGGACGCTCGCCGCGCGCGGCTGCGAGGTCTTCGTCGAGGCCGGGCCGGACGCGCCGCTGCTGAACATGGCGCGCAGGTGTGTGGGCGGGGGCGAGACGCTGTGGCTGCCTTCGCTCCGCCGCGGGCGCGGCGACTGGGGCGTGCTGCTCGACAGCCTGTCGGCGCTCTACGTGCGAGGCGCGCGCGTGGACTGGGAAGGCTTCGACCGTGACTACGCGCGGCGGCGCGTCTCGCTCCCGTCCTACCCGTTCGAGAGGAAAAGCTACTGGCTGAAGCCTTCGCCGCGTGACGCCGGCGGCTCGGCCGTCGAAGACGCGGGCGCGCCCCGCGCGCAAGCCGCGCCGGCCGTCGAGCCGCCGCCGCACGCCACGCCTAAAGGAGACGGAACCCACATGAACGAAGAACAGTCCCGGCCGACGAACGGGGCGGCGCGCACGGCGGACGCCGCGCGGCGCAGGGAGGTGGTTCTCGGCGCGCTCTGCCGCATCACCGGCGGCCTGCTACAGGTCGCGCCGGAGGCGCTCGACGTTCACGCGTCCTTCCTCGAAATGGGCGCCGACTCCATCGTCCTGAGCGAGGCGGTGCGCGTCATCGAAGACACCTTCTCCTTAAAGATTTCCATCCGCCAGCTCTTCGAGCAGTTCACCACGCTCGACGCGTTGGCCGAGCACATCGCGCTCAACGCGACGCCCGAGGCGACCCCCGCCGCCGCCCCCGCGCCTCGCGCCGACGCGCCGCCCCCGCGCGCGCGGCAGGACACCGACGCGCCCGCGCCTCGAACCTTCGGCGCGCAGCCTTTTCAAATCGCCGACGCGCCCACGCGCCCGCCCGCCGGCGCGCCGGCGACGCGGGGGCCGGCCGCGCCGGACTCGCGCGCCTCCGCGCCGGACTCGCGCGCCTTCGCCCCCGAGCGCGCGGACGGCGCGGGCGCGCCGGCCGATTCTCTGGAGCGCATCATGTCGCAGCAGCTCACCCTGCTCTCGCAGTTCTCCGACCTGATGCGGCAGCAGCTCTCGACGCTCGGACAGTCCACGCCGCCGGCGTCGGCGTTGTCGTTGTCGGCGGCCCCGACCGAGCGCGCCGCCGCGACGGACGACGCCGGGGCGTCGGCCGACGACGCATGGCAGGCGCCTCCCGCGCTTCAAACGCCCCCCGCGCTTCAAACGCCGCCGCAAAGCCCCGTGAACGGGAAGAACGGCGACGCGCCGTACGTCCCGCACCGCCCCATCCGGCCGGGCGCGGCGGCCGGGGGCTTTAGCGAGCGGCAGCAGCGACACCTGCGCGCGCTCGTCGAACGGTTCACGCGCCGCACGGCCGAGTCGAAGCGCATGGCCGAGCGCTTCCGGCCGGCGCTCGCCGACAGCCGGGCCGTCGTCGGCTTCCGCCTCTCCATCAAGGAGATGCTCTACCCCATCGTCGGCGCGGGCGGCGACGGCGCGCGGCTGCGGGACGTTGACGGCAACGAGTACCTCGACATCACGATGGGCTTCGGCGTGCACCTCTTCGGCCACCGCCCGCCCTTCGTGATGGAGGCGGTCGAGGAACAACTCCGGCGCGGCATCGAACTCGGCCCGCGCCCCGCGCTCGTCGGCGAGGTCGCCGCGCTCGTCTGCGAGTTGACGGGGATGGAGCGCGCGGCCTTCTGCAACTCGGGCACCGAGGCCGTGATGACGGCGCTCCGGCTGGCGCGCGCCAGAACGGGCCGCACGAAGGTCGCGCTCTTCGCCGGCTCCTACCACGGCCACTCGGACGGCACGCTGGCGCGCGCCGCGCACGGCGGGGGCGACCCGCGCTCCATCCCGCTCGCGCCGGGCATCCCGCCGCACGTCGTCGAGGACGTTCTGGTGCTCGACTACGGCAGCCCACGCGCGCTGGAAATCCTGCGCGCGCACGGCGACGAGCTGGCCGCCGTCCTGGTCGAGCCGGTGCAGAGCCGGCGCCCCGAGCTACAGCCGCGCGAGTTCCTGCGCGAGCTGCGTGACTGGACGCGGCGGGCCGGGGTCGTGCTCGTCTTCGACGAGATGGTGACGGGCTTCCGCGTGCACCCCGGCGGGGCGCAGGCCCTCTTCGGCGTCGAGGCCGACCTCGCCACCTACGGCAAGATAGCCGGCGGCGGCCTGCCCCTCGGCGTCGTGGCGGGGCGGGCGCCCTTCATGGACGGCATTGATGGCGGCCTCTGGGAGTACGGCGACTCGTCCTACCCGCGCGCCGAGACGACCTACTTCGGCGGCACCTTCTGCCAGCACCCGCTGGCGATGGCCGCGGCGCGCGCCGTGCTCGGCCACCTGAAGGAGCGCGGCCCCGCGTTGCAGGAGGAGTTGAACGCGCGCACGTCGCGCTTCGCCGCGACCCTCAACGAGCACTTCGAGCGTGAGGAGGCGCCGCTCAGGGTCAACCACTTCGGCTCGCTCTTCCGCTTCGGCTACACGGGCAACCTCGACCTGCTCTTCTACCACCTGCTCGTCAAGGGCGTCTTCGTGTGGGAGTGGCGCAACTGCTTCCTCTCGACGGCGCACACGGAAGAAGACCTCGCGCTCGTCGCGCGCGCCGTCTCGGAGAGCGTCGCGGAGATGCGCGAGGGCGGCTTCGTCCCGCCGAAGTCGGGCGGCCCGCCGGGCGGCGCGCGCGCCGCCGTGTGCGCCGCAGAGGCCGCGGCGCCGGGCGGCCTCAAAGCCTGCGCGACGACGGCGGCGCGCGGCGCGTCCGCCCCGGCGGAGTCTTCGACTTCCCCCGGCGAGTCTTTAGAGTTTTCAACCTCTCCGGCGGAGCCTTTGACTTCGCCGGGCGAGCCTTTGACTTCGTCGGGCGAGCCGCCGGCGGACGCGCGCGCCGCGGGCCGCCGGGCGCTCGGCTTCTGGGGCCGGAGCGAGACGAAGCCCGCGCTCGTCGCCCCCGCCCGCGCGGACGAAGCCGGGTCGCGCGCGGCCGAGGTGGAGGTCTGCGCGCCGCCGCGGGAAGGGAAGGCCGTCGGGTTCAGCCTCTACTACTTCGGCAAGTACGAGGCGGAGTTCGACGAGCGCAAGTACGACCTGCTGGTGGAGGGCGCGCGGTTCGCCGACCGCCACGGCTTCGAGGCGGTGTGGGTGCCCGAAAGACACTTCCACCCCTTCGGCGGGTTATCGCCGAACCCTTCGGTGCTGGCCGCCGCGCTCGCGCGCGAGACGCAGCGCGTGGGACTGCGCGCGGGCAGCGTCGTCCTGCCGCTGCACCACCCCGTCCGCGTCGCCGAGGAGTGGGCGGTGGTGGACAACCTCTCGAAGGGGCGCGTCGGCGTCTCCTTCGCATCGGGGTGGCACCCGGACGACTTCGTCTTCGCGCCCGAGGCTTACGGCAATCACCGCGAGCTGATGTTCGAAAAGATAGAAGAGGTCAGGAGGCTCTGGCGCGGCGAGCGACTGCGCGTGCGCGGCGGCGCCGGCAACGAGCTGGACGTCCGCCTCTTCCCGCAGCCGATGCAGGCGGAGCTGCCCGTCTGGGTCACGGTCGTCAACAACCCCGAGACTTACAGGCGCGCCGGCGCCATCGGCGCGCGCGTCCTGACGAACCTGATGGGGCAGACCGTCGAAGACCTCGCGCGCAACGTCGCGCTCTACCGCGCGGCGCTGGCCGGGCACGGCCACGACCCCGCGCGGGGCCACGTCTCCGTCCTGCTTCACACCTTCGTCGGCGACTCCGCCGAGGCCGCGCGCGAGCGGGCGCGCCGCCCCTTCTGCGACTACCTCAGGTCGTCGCTCGACCTGCTGCAAAACCTCGTCCGCAGCCAGCGACTCGGCATTGACTTCGAGCGGCTCTCCGAAGACGACCTCGACTATATCCTCTCCTCGGCCTACGAGCGCTACGTGCGGACGAGCGCGCTCGTCGGGACGCCCGAGACGTGCGAGGCGGTCGTCGCCGCGCTGGCGCGCGTCGGCGTTGACGAGGTCGCATGCTTCATAGACTTCGGCGTCGAGGCGGGCGCGGTGCTCGAAAGCCTCCCGCGCCTAGACGCGCTGCGCGGGCGCTGCCAGGCGCGGCCCGCGGACGAACCACGCGCCCGCGCCTACGACCTCGGCGGCGCGCGCGCGGCGGAGGTCGTCCGGCGCGTGCCTTTGACCGAGGCGCAGAAGCAGCTCTGGGTGCTGGCGCAGATGGGCGACGACGCCTCGCGCGCCTACAACGAGACGCTCTGCCTGCGCCTGCGCGGCCCGCTGAATTTGGAGGCCCTGCGCAACGCCTTCCGCCTCGTCGTCGGGCGTCACGAGTCTCTGCGCTCGACCATCGGCGAGGACGGCGAAGAGATGCTCGTCCACCCGCCGCCGGCGTCGTTCGACCTGCCGCTCGTGGACTTCGCCGGCGCGGGCGCGGCCGGAGAGCGCGAGTCGGCCGCCGCGCGCTGGCTCGTCGAGGAGGGGCGCCACACCTTCGACCTCGGCGCCGGCCCGCTGGCGCGCCTGCACGTCCTGCGCCTCGAAGACCGGAGCCACCTGCTCGCGCTGAACGTCCACCACATCGTCTGCGACGGCTGGTCGGTCGGCGTCATGCTGGAGGAGGCGTGCGCCGCCTACGAGGCCGAGCTCGGCGGCCGGCGCTGGGAGGCGGACGCGCCCGCGCAGTTCGGCGAGTACGCGGCGCGGCTCCGGCGGCCCGAAAGCCTCGCGAAGAAGGAGGCCGACGAGCGCCACTGGCTCGAACGCCTCGCCGGCGGCCCCCCGCGCACGGAACTCCCGGCCGACCGCCCGCGCCCCGCCCGCGCCACCTTCAACGGCGCGCGCCTCGGCGCGACCTTCGACCGGCGCCTCTCGGAAGAGCTTCGGCTGCTGGGCCGCCGCCACGGCTGCACGCCTTTCGTCACGCTGCTGGCGGGCTACATGGCGCTGCTCCACCGGCTGACGGGGCGGGACGAGGTCGTCGTCGGCGTCCCCGTCGCGGGCCGCCCGCGCGGCGAAGACCAGAGGCTCGTCGGCTACTGCACGCGCCCCGTCCCCGTCACCAGCCGCGACACGGACGACCCGACCTTCGCGGAGTTTCTGACGCGCGTCCGCGGCGCCTTGCTCGAAGCGCGCGAGCACGACGACTACTCGCCGGCCGACCTCGCACGGAAGCTCGACCTCCCGCGCGACGCGGGCCGCTTCCGACTCTTCTCCAACACCTTCAACATGGAGCCGCTGGGGCTTCCGCCGCTCGCGGGGCTGGAGGTCGGGTGGTTTTCGTTCCCCGTCAGCTACAGCAAGTTCGACTGCGGCCTGAGCCTGCTGGACGGCGGCGGCGAGCTGCTGGTCGAATGCGACTTCAACACGGACCTCTTCGACCGCGCCACCGTCGCCCGCCTGCTCGAACGCTTCCGCGTGCTGCTCGAAGGCGCGGCGCGCGAGCCCGCGCGCAGGCTCTCGGAGCTGCCCGTCATGACGGAGGAGGAGTCGCGGCAGGTGCTCGGCGGCTGGCACGAGGGGGCGCGCGCCGCGCGCGCGTTCCGCCCCGTCCACGAGGTGTTCGAGGAGGTCGCGCGCCGCCACGCGTCGCGCGTCGCGGTCGCCCGCGGCGGCGAAGAGTTGACCTACGCGGCGCTGAACGCGCGCGCCAACCAGCTTGCGCGCCGCCTGCGCTCGTTCGGCGTCGGCCCGGGGGTGGCGGTCGGCGTCTGCGCCGAGCGTTCGATAGAGATGGCGGTGGCGCTGCTCGCCGTCCTCAAGGCCGGCGGCGCGTACCTGCCCTTAGACCCTGAGCACCCGCGCGAGCGGCTCGCCTTCATGCTCGAAGACGCGCAGGCGCCCGTGCTGCTCACGCAGTCGGCCCTCGCCGAAAACTTCTCCGACTACTGGGGTCACACCGTCCGCCTCGACGCCGACTGGGGCGCGGTCGCGCGCGAGAGCGACGCGGACGGGGCGGGCGAGGTCGGCGCCGAAAACCTCGCCTACGTCATCTACACTTCGGGCTCGACGGGGCGGCCCAAGGGCGTCGCCGTCGAGCACCGCGCCGTCCACAACCTCGTCGTCGGGACGAACTACGTGCAGCTCGACGAGTCGGACGTCGTCGCGCAGGTTTCGAACTGTTCGTTCGACGCCGCCACGTTCGAGTTCTGGGGCGCGCTGCTCTGCGGCGCGCGCCTGCAACTCATAGACAAAGACCTGGCGCTCTCGCCCGCCGGCCTGTCCGCGCAGCTCGAAGCGCACGGCGTCACCGTCATGTTCCTGACCACGGCGCTCTTCAACCTCGTGGCGGCCGAGCTGCCTTCGGCCTTCCGGCGGCTGCGCGTCCTGCTGTTCGGCGGCGAGGCGGTCGAGGTCAGGTGGGTCAGGGAGGTGCTGGAGAAGGGGCGGCCGGGGAGGCTTCTGCACGTCTACGGCCCGACGGAGACGACGACCTTCGCCACCTGGCACGAGGTCGAAAGCCTCGACGCGACGGCTCAGACCGTGCCCGTCGGCCGCCCGCTGACCGGCGTGCAGACCTACGTGCTGGACGCGCGCCTGCGGGCCGTCCCCGTCGGCGTCGTCGGCGAACTCTACGTCGGCGGCGCCGGCCTCGCGCGCGGCTACCACGAACGCCCGGCGCTGACGGCCGAGCGTTTCGTCCCGCACCCGTTCTCGGCCGAGCCGGGCGCGCGCCTGTATCGGACGGGCGACCTGGCGCGCTTCCTGCCGGGCGGCGCCGTCGAGTTCGTCGGCCGCGCGGACGAGCAGGTGAAGATTCGCGGCTTCCGCATCGAGCCGGGAGAGATTGAAGCGGCGCTCGCGGCGCACCCGAAGGTGGCGCGCGCGGCGGTCGTCTGTCGCGCCGACGCGGCGGGCGAGAGGGGCCTCGCGGCCTACGTCGTCCACAGGCGCGGCGAGGCGTGCGGCGCGGGCGAGTTGCGCCGCCACCTGCGCGAGCGCCTGCCCGAGTACATGATGCCTTCGGCCTTCGTCACGCTCGACGCGCTGCCGCTGACGGCCAACGGCAAGGTTGACAAGAAGGCTCTGCCCGCGCCGGACGGCGAGCGCGGCGGGGTCGAGACGGACTTCGTCGCGCCGCGTTCGGACGTCGAGCGCACGCTCGCCGGGTTCTGGGCGGAGGTGCTCGGCCTACAGTCGGTCGGCGTCGAAGACGACTTCTTCGCGCTCGGCGGCCACTCGCTGCGCGCCACGCAGGTCATCTCGCGCGTGCGCGACTTCTTCAAGGTGGAAGTCCCCATCCACGCCTTCTTCGACGCCCCGACCGTGGCCGCCCTCGCGCGGCGCGTCGAGCGCGGCGCGGCCCCGGCCGGCGCCTCTTAAAAGCCGCGGCGGATGAGGTAGGACATCTTGACGAAGAAGACGCGGCCGTTGCGGCGGAAGCCCGGCTCGGCCTGCCCGGTGAAGGGGTTGAAGCCGTTGCGGTTGAGGTCGTCGTTGTAGCCGGCGTAGAAGGCCGTGCCGGGGTTCGGAGTCCACCCGAGCAGGAACTGCCCGCGCACGTTGGCGTCGAGCGTGCCGTAGTCGAGGCGCGCGCGCGCGAAGAGGAAGCGCGTGAACTGGTAGGTCGAGCGCAGCGCGAAGATGTTCTCGTCGAAGGCCGTGCGCCGCGTGTCGCGCCGGGTCAGACGCGACTTGGCGTACCTGACGGACGCGCGCAGGGCTTCCGTCGGCTGGTAGATGAATTCCGCCTCGGCCTCCAGCCCGTCGCCGGGGCCGGGGTCGAGGGGCGCTTCCGGGTCGAGCAGCGCGGCCGGGCTGACGCGCGGGAACCTCGGCCCGGCCCCCGCGTCCAGGTCGAACGCCCCGCGCCACGCGACGACGTAGAGGAACGCCGAATACTTCTTGCTGGGGGTCGCGTCCAGAAGGCCGTAGAAGCTCCGGACGGGGCCCGACCGCTCGGGGTCGTCCCCGGCGAAAGCCCCCGCGCGCGCGGGCGTCCGCCTGACGCCGAACTCCTCCTCGAACAACCGCTCGTAGCCGTTAATAAGCCCGCCGAGCAGCCTGACCTGCCGTTTGAAGTTCAACTCCAACTGCGGCTCGACCTGCCAGCCCTGCTGCCGCCCCTGCCAGTCGAACTCCGAGAGCGCCGTGGCGACGAAGCGCCAGCCGATGAGCGTCGCCTTCGGCTCGGGCGTGGACTGGTAGTAGGCGCCGAGCGCCTCGCGGTTGGTGTTGGCGCGGCGCGTGAAGCCGGCGTCGGCGGCGTAGTAGCGGCTGAAGCCGCTGCCGTCGAAGCTGTAGCCGAAGTTGCGCCCGGCCTTCTCCAGCCTGACGTAATACCCGAGCGCGTTACCCGTCCGGTAGACCCTCCGCCCGAGGTCGGGGTCGCGGAAGAAGCGGCGCGAGGAGGAGCCGAGCAACTGGAAGTCGAGCGTCGTCTGCCGGTCGAGCTTGAAGCGCCCGTCGAGGCCGACCACGTCGTTGTGCCTCTCGACGAAGTCGTAGCTGGTGGCGACGAGGCCGAGGCCGCCCTCCGCGCCCACGTCACGCTTGAGCCGCAGCACGCCGACCGTCGCGTTCTTGTCGAGGAACCGGGCGACGGCCGGCGCCAGCGCGGGGTCGGCGCGCTCCTCCTCGCTGAAGTTGCCGGGGCCGTTATCCGAGGCGAGGAGCATCCCGAAGGTGTAGCGCCCGCGCTTGCCCGTGAGCTTGACGGCCGCGTCCGGGTCAACGATGGCGCGCGTGTGGACGACCGTGACCGGCGTGCTGAAGACCTCGCGGCCTTCGAGGAAGAAGGGGCGCTTCTCCTCGAAGAAGATGGGGAACCGCTGGTTGGCCGTGACCACCGTCTCGTCGGCCTCGACCTGCGCGAAGTCCGGGTTGACGGCGAGGTTGAGCACGACCGTCGGCGTGAGGCTGAACTTCGCCGTCAGCCCCGGGTCGAGGTGGACGGGCCGGTTGACGAAGCGGCCGGGGTCGAAGGGCTCGGGGAGGCTTTCGAGCGCGGCCGGCGAGAGCGAGCGGACGCGCCGCCCCGTCTCGGAGACGAGCGCGCTCGGGATGAGCTCCAGCGTGCGCTCGGTCGAGACGCCTTCGAGCCCCGTGATGTGCCCGGCCTGGTTGATGAGGCCGGCCGTGTCGCGCGAGATGGGCATCCACGAATCCTCCTCGTCGAGGCGGAGGATGCGCCGGAAAATTTGAACGCCCCAGAGCTTGCCCTCGCCCGCCTCGTAGCGCAGCGACTTGAAGGGGACGGCCACCTCGACCGTATAGCCGTCCGGCGTCAGCGCGCCCTTCGACTCCATCACGATGTCAACGCTGCAATCGGGGCCGACGCCCTCCGTGCGCACGCAGTCCTGCTGGACGCCCAGCGGGTTGAAGATGAGGACGTAGGCTTTGCGCTTGTCGTTGAAGGTGTCGAGGAAGACGCGCACCGTGTCGTCGCCGAGCACGGCGTCGCGCTTGGGGATGGTGGCGCGCACCTTCGACGGCTCGTCGAAGCAGTGGAAGGCCAGGTAGAGGTGCGTCGAGTCGTAGCCCATGAAGGCTTCCGTGGGCAGCGAGGGCGCGATGTTGTCGCCCGGGTTTATCTGGTAAAAGTCCTTGAAGACCGCCGCGCGCTTCCACGCCTCGTCGTCGAGCCTGCCGTCTATGACCGGCGGCCGCTCGAAGCGCGAGACGCGCACCGGCCGCGCCTTCTCCGGCGGCGGCGCGGCGGATGATTTGGCGGAAGACTTCTCGGCGGGCGGCGTCGCCGACGCCGCGGGCGTCGCCGTCCCTGCGGGCGTCTCGGGCGCCGCGGGCGCCGTCTGCGGCGGGGGCGCCGCCGGCGTCGCGCCGGGCGAGGACGCGGGCGGGCGCGCGGCGGGCCGTGTCTGCCGCGCGGCGGCCTGCCAGGGCGTCAGCAGGGCGGGCGCGAGCGCCGCGAGCAGGGCGATGGCGATGCGTGGCAGTCGCATGTTGACGACCTTCCCCGGGCGCGCGCGGCGGGCGCGAAGCGTGCGGAATGACGCCCCGCCCCGGAGGGCGCCGTCCATCTCGAATAAGCGTGTGGCCTGGGGCGGTGAGGAGTCTCAATTCAGCAGGGCGGGGAATTCTGCCTTAGACGACAGGTCAAAGGCAAGGGGAATCTGGCCGGCGTCGAAGGCGGGGCGGCGGCCGCCCGGCCGGCGTTCCGGGGCGAGCCGCCGGCTTCATCGTTCGAGGTTTAAGGCGCCCAGGTCTATCTGGTAAATGTCGCCGAGGCCGCCGTTGCGCGGCCCGCGCAGCCGCCTCTCCAGCTCGCCGTAGGTTAAGGGTCTTTCGTGCTGCTCGCCCGCGAAGCCACGCGTGCTCGTCCAGAAAAAATACTTCCCGCCGGGCGCTATCACGGGCGAGAGTTCGTTCGCGGCGGAGTTCACCGGCGCGCCCAGGTTGACGGCCTTCGTCCACGCGCCCTGCCTCAGGTGGCTGACGTAGAGGTCGAAGCCCCCGAGCCCGTCGGCGCGACCGCCGGACATGAAAATGATGAAGCGCTCGTCGGGCGAGACGTAAGCCTCGAACTCATTGAACTGCGTGTTGACGGCCTCGCCGAGATTCTCGGGCTCGCCGTACTTCCCGCCCGAGAGGCGTGCGCGGTAGATGTCTGTCCGCCCCCTGCCGCCCGCGCGGTCGGAGCCGAAGTAGAGCGTCCCGTCGCTCGTCAGCGTCGGGTACCACTCGTTGCCGTCGCTGTTGACGGGCGCGCCCAGGTTCTTCGGCTCGCCCCAGCCGTCGGCCGTCCTCTCCGTCACCCAGATGTCCAGGTCGCGTTTCGCCTTGCCGGGCGCCGGCCGGTTGGAGATGAAATAGAGCCTGGAGCCGTCGGCCGTCACGAAGGGGTCGGCGTCGCTGTACCGGCCCGAGAACGGCGCCACCTCGGGCGCGCCCCACCGCCCCCCCGCGAAGCGCGAGACGGCGATGGTCCAGAAGTTGAAGTCGGGCGTGCTCTTGAGGAAGTAGAGCGTCCGGCCGTCCGGGGTGAACGCCGGGTGCGAGTCGTAGTCGCCGGTGGAGATGACGCCTTCGGCGAAGAGCGCGGGCGTCGCCAGCGGTTTGTCCGAGGCGTACGGCGGCGCGTCGCGCCCCGCCTGCCGCGTGTCCGCGGCGCGCTCGACGAAAGGCAGGACGCAGCACAAAGCCGCCAGCGACGCCGCCACGAGACGAAGCCAGTTCATGTAAACTCCCTCCAACTTCGGGACTGACTAAATCAGACACGACACAGCATCAATGAGGTGAACAGGGTAGCGCGGCCGTTGCCGCTTGCGCGTCTGCCGCCAGTTCCAGCACCAGACGAGGAGTTCAACGGCACGCCTGAGCGCGTTGATGCACTTCGAGAAGCAGCGCGAGCGCCTCGTGAGCCGCGCCAGGTAGTGCCGGAACTCGGCGTTATCACCTTCGACCGAGTAGGTCTGGCTCTTGTCATACATCGAGCGGTGCTCGCCCCACCAGCACAACTCGCGGTAGGTGTTGAAGGCGTCGGAGAAGTAGCGCGCCGCGTGAGGCGCACCGTCGATCACGCGCTGCATCACCTCCGGCGTGCGCTCCCAGCAGACCTCGTGCGCGACGACGCGCCGCGTCTCGCGCTCGACGATGGTGACGATATACGCGGGCTTTTTTTCGCCCCGACGAAGGTAAACAGTTCGTCCATCTCCAGCGTGCCGGCCGCCTCCGGGGCGGCCGCGCCGCCGGCTCCGGCCGGGAGTTGCGCGTGGGCGGCGTTGACCCAGTTGGCGACCGTCTGGTGGTTGACCGAGAGCAGCCGCCCGATGCGGCGGAAGCCGTTGCCTTCGAGGTAGAGCTTGAGCGCGGCCTCCCGGGTCTTCTCGTCGTAGCCGAGCGGGAGAGGCGCTGGCGTGTACTGGCGGCGGCACGACTGGCACTGGAGGCGCTGGCTGCCGGTGCGGTTGAAGCCGGACTTCACCTGCCGCTCGGCGCTCTGACAATAGGGACACTGTTGCATGTCAAGCCTTATAGCATCATCAGGCCTGATTTAGGCAATCCCCAACTTCTAGACGCTTGACAGCGGCGCTGATGGGTGTATGATGTGCCCTCAAATCTGCTCCCCGCAGGGCCGCCGCAGCTCGACATCGGTCGCGACCTGTTCGGTAAATTACCCGCAATATAGCAAAGTAAAGGGGGCTCGGGCCTGAAGAATTTTAATAACCTGGCGGGAGCGTCGTCTCTATTAATCCCCCAGCTCGTCGCGCAGGCGTTGTAATCATGTCGCCCCGCCGAAAACTTTCTCCGCAGATTGCCGGGGCCGAGCCCGCCCACCGGCCCAGGCAATCGGGGCGGAGTTCACTTTGATGAAGTGTTCTAAGGAGGTCCTGACTCTCTCCGACGCGGTCATCGCACGCTCGTGAATCATACGGGGGCGTTTCACCTGCCCTCTGATGCAACCCTTGCCCCACTTCCCGTCATAGTTTTAAACACCCGGGGACTCGCAGGACGGTGAAGTCCTCGTCGCACGGCGGTCGCCCGCCGTCGTGGACGGGTGACGACTCACCCCGAAGGCGCGCGCTCGCCCGCCGTCGCCGGGTCCCTTCATCCCGGGGCGTCTGTTCGCCGCGGTCTTAGCGGCGGCGCGCGCGCGCGCAGACGCCGGCGCTAAGGCGTCTGCGCGGGCCGCCGCGTTCATGCCGGCGGCGGCCGCGCGGGTAAGTTTCGGGCGGCCGAATCCGTCCGACCGCCGGCGAGACAGGTCGAAGCCCCGCCTCGGTTCACGCCTCTCCCTGCGACGCTCTCTGACCCCGCCGCCGCAGCCCCCGACGGCGACGGGGCCTCGGCGAACGTGGCGGGAACTGTTATGACGAACAACGAAGGCAGTCAAAGGATGGCGACGCCCGAAGCCCCGGAACCGCCGACGCGCGCGACGGCGCAGGCGCGGCGGCCGCCGGAGGCGTGGAACGACACCGCCGTCGCCTACCCGCAGGGGCGGGGCCTCCACCGCCTGTTCGAGGAGCAGGTGGCGCGCACGCCCGACGCGCCGGCGCTCGCCTTCGAGGGCCGGCGCCTGACCTACCGTGAGTTGAACGAGCGCGCCAACCGACTGGCGCGTCATCTGGTTCGCGCCGGGGTCGGGCCCGACAGCATCGTCCCCGTCTGCGTCGAGCGTTCGATTGAGATGGTCGTCGGGCTCTACGGCGTCCTCAAGGCCGGCGGCGCCTACATGCCGCTCGACCCGGCGTACCCGGCGGACAGGCTCGCCTTCATGCTGGAGGACTGCCGCTCGCCCGTGCTGCTCACCACGCGGCCCTTGCTCGAAAGCCTGCCGGCGCACGGGGCGCGCGCCGTCCGCCTCGACGCCGACTGGCCGGAGGTGGAGCGCGAGTCCGCGGAGAACCTTTCGGTCGAGGCGCACGCCGACAACCTCGCCTACGTCATCTACACGTCCGGCTCGACGGGCCGCCCCAAGGGCGCGATGAACACGCACCGCGGCGTCGTCAACCGCCTGCTCTGGATGCAGGACGCCTACGGGCTCGGCGCCGACGACTGCGTGCTGCAAAAGACGCCTTACAGCTTCGACGTCTCGGTGTGGGAGTTCTTCTGGCCGCTGCTGACGGGCGCGCGGCTGGTCGTGGCGCGCCCGCTCGGCCACCACGACAACGCCTACCTCGCCGAGGTCATAGAGGCCGAACGCGTCACGACGATTCACTTCGTGCCGCCGATGCTCCAGGTCTTTCTGGACGAGCCGGGGCTGGCGCGCAAGTGCGCCACGCTGCGCCGCGTCATCTGTAGCGGCGAAGCGCTCCCTTACGACCTCCAGCGGCGCTTCTTCGCCCGGCTCGGCGCGGAGCTGCACAACCTGTACGGGCCGACCGAGGCGGCCGTGGACGTGACCGCGTGGCGCTGCGAGCGCGACGGCGCGCTGCGCGTCGTGCCCATCGGGCGGCCCGTCGCGAACACGCGCATCCACCTGCTCGACGAGCGGATGGAGCCGGCGCCCGTCGGCGTCGCCGGCGAGCTTTACATCGGCGGGGTTCAGTTGGCGCGCGGCTACCTCAACCGCGTCGGGCTGACGGCCGAGCGTTTCGTCCCAGACCCGCTTTCGCGCGAGCCGGGCGCGCGGCTCTACAGGACGGGCGACCTGGCGCGCCACCTGCCCGACGGCGACATCGAGTACGTGGGGCGGATAGACCATCAGGTCAAGCTGTCGGGCGTCCGCATCGAGCTTGGGGAGATAGAGGCGGCCGTCGTCGAGCACCCTTCGATTCGCGAGGCGGTCGTGCTCGCCAGGGAGGACGCGCCGGGCGACAGGCGGCTGGTCGCCTACGTGACGCCGGCCGGCGCGGCCGACGCTGCGCCGACCGACGCGGAGCTGCGCGCCTTCCTGCTCAAGCGGCTGCCGCACTACATGGCGCCGTCCGTCTACGTCAGGCTGGAGAAGTGGCCGCTCACGGCGAGCGGCAAGGTTGACCGCCTGCGCCTGCCCGCCCCGGCGGCCGGCGACCGCGACGGGCGCCCGTTCGTCGCGCCGCGCACGCCCGCCGAGGAGTTGATAGCCGCCCACTGGCGCGAGCTGCTGGGCCGCGCGGCGGTCGGCGCCGAGGACAACTTCTTCGACCTCGGCGGCCACTCGCTGCTGGCGGCGAGACTCGTCGCGCGCCTGCGCGGCGGGCTGCGGGCGGACGTGCATTTTCAGGACGTCTTCGACGCGCCCACGGTGGCGCTGCTCGCCGCCAGGGTCGAGACGCGCCGTCAGGGCGGACTGCTGGCGGCCGACGCCGAGCCGCTGGAGAGGGTCGCGCGCGCCGGCCCGCGCCGGCTCTCTTACGCGCAGCAGCGCCTCTGGTTCCTGCACCAGTTGAAGCCCGACAGCGCCTCTTACAACCTCCCGCTGGCGGCGCGGCTGCGCGGGCCGCTGGACTTCGCGGCGCTGGAGCAGAGCCTCGGCGAAATCGCCAGGCGCCACGAGGTGCTGCGCACGAGGTTCGTAGCCGTTGACGGCGAGCCGAGGCAGTTCGTGGACGAGCCGGCGCCGGCGCCCGTCGCGCTGGTGGACGTGAGCGGGGCCGTCGAGGACGTGGGCGGGGGCGTGGGGGACTCGGGTGGCGCGCGCGAGGCGCGCGCGCAGCGGGCGCTGCGCGAGGCGGCGCGCGCGCCCTTCGACCTGGCGTGCGGCCCGCCCTGGCGCTCCGTCGTCGTGCGCCTCGGCGCGCGCGAGCACCTGCTGTGCGTGGTGATGCACCACATCGTCAGCGACGGCTGGTCGCTGGAGGTCTTCGCGCGCGAGCTGTCGGCGCTCTACGCGGACTACGCGGCGGGGCGTCCGCCGTCTTTGGCCGAGCCGCCCGTCCAGTACGCGGATTACGCTGAGTGGCAGCGCGGCCGGCTGTCGCGCGGCGGCGAAGACGAACACCTCGGCTACTGGCGCGGGCAGCTCGACGGCGCGCGGCCTTTGATGCGCCTGCCCTCGGACCGCCCCCGCCCGGACGTGGAGACTTACGAGGGGCGCGCCCACCGCTCGACGCTCGGCGCGACGCTGACGCAGGCGCTCAGGGACTTGAGCCGGAGCGAATCGAGCACGCTCTACATGACGCTGCTGGCGGCCTTCCAGGCGCTCCTGCACCGCTACACGGGCGAGGCGGACGTCAGCGTCGGCTCGCCGCTCGCCGGGCGCGACCGCGCCGAGACGGACGGCCTCATCGGGTTCTTCGTCAACACGGTCGTCATCCGCACGCGCGTCTCCGGCCGGATGAGCTTCCGCGAACTGCTGCGCCGCGTGCGCGAGACGACGCTGGCCGCCTACGCGCATCAGGAGCTTCCGTTCGAGAGAATCGTCGAGGAGCTGGAGGTCGGGCGCAGCCTGAGCCACGCGCCGCTCTTCCAGGTGGCCTTCGCCTTCAACGCCGCGCCGCGCCGCGCGCCGGAACTGACCGGCCTCGAGGCCGAGCTGCTTGAGGCCGACACGGCGACCGCCAAGTTCGACCTGTCGCTGATGGTCGAGGACGCAGGGGCGCGTCTGAAGCTGGCCGTCGAATACAGCACGCAGCTCTTCGACCCCGAAACCATCGAGCGCCTGACCGGGCACTTCGAGACGCTGCTCGCCGGCGTCGTCGCCGACCCGGACAGCCGCGTCTCTGCGCTGCCGCTGCTGACCGACGCGGAGGGCGACCGCCTGGTCGCGGAGTTGAACGGCGCGCCGAGGGAGTTCCTCCCGCCCGCCGCCTGCATCCACGAGCTGTTCGAGAGGCAGGCCGAGCTGAGGCCGGACGCGCTCGCCGTCGCCTCCGGCGACGAGCGGCTCACCTACTCGGAGTTGAACGCACGCGCCAACCGGCTGGCGAGGCGCCTGCGGGCCCTCGGCGTCGGGCCCGAGACGCCCGTGGCCATCTGCGCCGACCGCTCGCCGCGGATGGTGGTCGGCGCGCTCGCCGTCATGAAGGCCGGCGGGGCCTACGTGCCGCTCGACCCGCAGTACCCGCGCGAGCGCCTGCGCCTCGTGCTCGAAGAGTCGGCGGCGCCGGTGCTGCTGACGGAGCGCCGCCTGCTCGCGCGTCTCCCGCCCCGCGACGCGCGGGCGCTCTACCTGGACGAAGAGGCCGGGGCCGCCGACGCGCCCGACGCCGACGCCGGGCGCAACCCGTGCTACCCAGTGCGGCCCGACAACCTCGCATACGTCATCTACACCTCGGGCACGACGGGGCGGCCGAAGGGCGTCGCCGTCCAGCACGGCGGGCTGGTCAACCTCGCCCACTGGCACCGGGAGTGTTACGAGGTGGACGCGCGCACGCGCGCGTCGCAGGTGGCCGGCCACTCCTTCGACGCCTCGGTCTGGGAGTTGTGGGCCTACCTCGCGGCCGGGGCCGCACTGTGCGTGGCGGACGACGAGACGGTGCGCTCGCCCGCGCGGCTCTGGCGGTGGGTTCACGACGAGCGCGTCACGCACTGCTTCCTGCCGACGCCCTTGGCCGAGCTGCTGCTCGAATCCCGCGCGCCCGGGGCGGGCGGCGGCGAGGCGCCGCCCGACGCGCTGCGCTACCTGTTCACGGGCGGCGACCGGCTACACCAGTTCCCCGCGGGCGGGCTGCCCTTCCGCGTCGTCAACCTTTACGGGCCGTCGGAGAACACGGTCGTCAGCACGGCCGCCGAGGTCGGCGGCGCGCCGCGCCCCGACGCCTCGCCGCCCATCGGCCGCCCCATCTCCAACACGCGCGCATACATCCTCGACGAGCGCCTGCGCCCCGTCCCCGTCGGCGTGCCCGGCGAGCTGTACGTCGCGGGCTGCGGGCTGGCGCGCGGGTATCTGGGCCGGCCGGGGCTGACGGCCGAGAGGTTCATCCCCGACCCCTTCGGCGGCCGGGAAGGCTTAAAGGTGCAGGCAGACATGAGCGAAGCAATGAAGGACACTTCCGGGCTTTCGGCCGAGGAGCGCGCGGCGCTCGTCATGCAACTCAAGCGGGGGACGGACGCGTCGGCGGCGCGCGAAGTCATCCCGCGCCGCGCGTGGGCGGGGCCGGCGCCGCTCTCTTTCGCGCAGCGGCGCCTCTGGTTCCTCGACCAGATGGAGCCCGAAAGCCCCTACATCATCTGGACCAACTTCCGCCTCGACGGGCGGCTCGACGCCCCGGCGCTCGCGCGTGCGCTCGACGAGATAGTGCGCCGGCACGAGTCGCTGCGCACGACCTTCACGGCCGTCGAGGGTCAGCCCGCGCAACACGTCGCGCCGCACGCCCCGCTCGCCCTGCCCGTCCAGGACCTCGGCGGGCTCGACGATGTCGCGCGCGCCTCCGAGGTCGAGCGGCATAAGCAGGAGTTGCGGCGCCCCTTCGACCTCGCGCGCGGGCCGCTGTTCCGCGCTCGCCTGCTCCGCCTCGGCGCGGACGAGCACGTCCTTCTGCTGACGATGCACCACATCGTCTCGGACGGCTGGTCAATCGGCGTCATGCTCCGCGAGTTGACCGCGCTTTACGAGGCGTTCGCCGCGGGGCGCCGGCCGCAGCTTCCGCCGCCGCCGATTCAGTACAGGGACTTCGCCGCCTGGCAGCGCGAGTGGCTGAGCGGCGCCGAGCTAGAGCGGCAACTGTCTTACTGGAGGGAGAGTTTGCGGGGCGCGCCGCCCGCGCTCGAACTGCCGACCGACCGGCCGCGCCCGCCCGTCCAGTCCTACCGCGGCGAGACGTTGGAGCGCGAGGTAGGGAAGCCGCTGGCCGACGCGCTCAAGGAGTTGTCGCGGCGCGAGGGCGCGACGCTCTACATGACGCTGCTCGCGGCCTTCAAGACGCTGCTCCACCGCTACACGGGGCAGGAGGATTTGGTCGTCGGGACGCCCATCGCCAACCGCAACCGCGTGGAAGTCGAGCACCTCATCGGCTTCTTCGTCAACACGCTGGTGCTGCGCACGAGCCTGGCGGGCGGCCCGACCTTCCGCGAACTGCTGGCGCGCGTGCGCGAGACGACGCTCGGGGCCTACGCGCACCAGGACGTGCCGTTCGAGAAGCTGGTCGAGGAGTTGCAGCCCGAGCGCGACACGAGCCGCACGCCGCTCTTTCAGGTCATGTTCAGCCTACAGAACGAGCCGCTGCCGCCGCTCCGGCTCGGCGGGGTCGTGATGAGGCTCATGGACGACGAGATGAAGACGGCGCAGTTCGACCTCACGCTCGACGTGATAGAGCGCGACGGCGGCCTCCACTGCGAACTCGAATACAACACGGACCTCTTCGACCGCGAGACGGCCGAGCGCCTCTTCGGCCACTACCTGCGGCTGCTCGAAGAGGCGGCGGCCGACCCCGACCGGCGGCTGCGCGACCTGACGTTCCTCTCCGACGCTGAGCGGCGCCGGCTGCTCGTCGAGTGGAACGACACGGCGCGCGAGTACCCGCGCGACAGGTGCGTCCACGAATTGTTCGAGGAGCGGGCGGCGCTGAGCCCGGAGGCGGTCGCGCTCGCGGCGGGCGGCGAGCGCCTGACCTACGGCGAGTTGAACGCGCGGGCCAACCGTCTGGCGCACTACCTGCGGCGCGCGGGGCTGCGGCCGGAGGGGCGCGCCGGCCTCCTGCTCGGACGCGACGCGGAGGCGGGCGTCGCGCTCCTGGGCGTGCTCAAGGCCGGCGGCGCCTACGTCGCCTTCGACCCGGCGCACCCGCCCGAGCGCGTCGCGCGGATGCTCGGGGACGCGGGCGCGTCGTTCCTCCTCACGACGGGGCGGCTCGGCGAGGGGCTGGACGGGCGCGGCGCGCGCGTCGTGCGCCTCGACGCGGAGGCGGCGCGCATCGCGGGCGAGAGCGCGGAGAACCCCGCGCCGGCGGCCTCGGCCGACAACCTCGCCTACCTCGTCTACACGTCCGGGACGACGGGGCGGCCCAAGGGCATCCTCGTCCAGCACCGCTCGCTCACCAACGCCATCCACGCCTTCGTCGCGCACCACCGCGTGACGGAGCGCGACCGCGTGCTCCAGTTCGCCTCGCTCTCGTTCGACGTGGCGACCGAGGAGTTCTTCGCCGCGTGGCTCGCCGGCGCGCGGCTCGTGATGCTGCCCGAGCCGGCCGCCGCCGCGCCCGAACAGTTCGTCGAGTTCCTGGGGCGCGAGGGCGTGACGCTCGTCAACCTGCCGGCCTCCTTCTGGGCCGAGCTGGCGACGGCCGTGGCCGAGCGGGGCCTCGCGCTGCCCGGCGGGCTGCGGCGCGTCGTCGTGGGCAACGAGAAGACGCTGCCCGAGTCGCTGGCGAAGTGGCAGCGCGCCGTCGGCCACCTCGTCGAGTGGAGCAACGCCTACGGGCCTTCGGAGACGACCATCACGGCGAGCAACTACGAGCCGCCGGGGGGCGAGTCGCGCGCGGGCGCGAGCGCCGTCCCCATCGGGCGGCCCGTGATGAACGCGACGATGTACGTGCTCGACCAGTCTCAGCAGTTGGCGCCCATCGGCGTGGCCGGCGAGCTGTGCATCGGCGGGGCGGGGGTGGCGCGCGGCTACCACGGGATGCCGGGGCAGACCGCCGCGCGCTTCACGCCGAACGGGTACGCCGCGGCCGGCGGCGAGCGCATGTACCGCACGGGCGACCTGGCGCGCTACCTGCCCGACGGGAACATCGAGTTCCTGGGGCGCGCCGACGAGCAGGTCAAGGTCCGCGGGTTCCGCATCGAGCTGGGCGAGGTCGAGACGGCGCTCGGCCAGCACGCGGGCGTGCGCGAGGCGGCGGTCGTCGCCCGCCCGGACGAGCGCGGCGGGAACCGCCTCGTCGCCTACGTGGTCGCGCGCGAGGCGGCGAAGGCCACGGCCGGCGAGCTGCGCCGCCACCTCAAGGAGACGCTGCCCGAGTACATGATTCCCTCGGCCTTCGTCACGCTCGAACGTCTGCCGCTGACGCCCAACGGCAAGGTTGACCGCCGCGCGCTGCCCGAGGCCGACGGCGCGCGCCCCGAGCTTGAGGAGGCTTACGTCGAGCCGCGCTCGGAGCTGGAGCGCGCCGTCGCGGGCGTGTGGCAGGAGGTGCTCAAGGTCGAGCGCGTCGGCGTCCACGACAACTTCTTCAACCTCGGCGGCCACTCGCTCCTCATCGTGCAGGTCAACAGCCGTCTGCGCGAGGCGCTGCGCGCCGACGTCTCCATCATTGACATGTTCAAGTACCCGACCGTCAGCGCGCTGGCCGAACACCTCGGCCGCGAGGCGGACGCGCCGGCCGCGCCGCGCGCGCCGCAGACCCGGCTGGAGGCCACCGAGCGGCAGCGGCAGATGCGGCGGCGGCAGCAGCAGCAGGTCGCGCGGCGGAAGGGGGGAGGGGCCGATGAGTAACGAGCAACCGCTTGACGACCACGCCGCTTCGGAGGTGGCCATCGTCGGCATGGCCGGCCGCTTCCCCGGCGCGAAGAACCTCGGTGAGTTCTGGCGGAACCTGCGCGACGGCGTCGAGTCCGTCTCCTTCTTCACGCCCGAGGAGCTGCGCGCCGACGGCGTCGAGCCGGAGGAGTTCGCCGACCCGCGCTACGTCCCGGCCAAGGCCGTGCTCGAAGGCGCGGAGCTGTTCGACGCCGCCTTCTTCGACTACAACCCGCGCGAGGCCGAGATGCTCGACCCGCAGCTGCGCCTGATGCTGGAGTGCGCCGTCGAGGCGTTCGAGGACGCCGGCTACGACCCGGAGAAGCTGGCGGGGCGCGCCAGCGTCTTCGCCGGCGTGAGCGCGGGCAGCTACCTGACGTTCAACCTCGCCTCGCGCCCCGACCTGGTCGAGCGGGTCGGCGCCTACCAGGTGGACATCGGGAACCACAGCGAGTTCGTGCCGACGACCATCTCCTTCAAGCTCAACCTGAAGGGGCCGAGCATCAACGTGCAGACCGCGTGCTCGACCTCGCTCGTCGCCGTCCACGCCGCCTGCCAGAGCCTGCTCAACGGCGAGAGCGACGTGGCGCTGGCCGGCGGCGGCTCCGTCACCTTCCCGCACAGGTCGGGGCACCTCTACCAGGAGGAGGGCATCATGTCGCCCGACGGCCACTGCCGCGCCTTCGACGAGCGCGCGCGCGGCACCGTCAGCGGCGAGGGCGCGGCGCTGGTGGTGCTCAAGCGGCTCGCCGACGCGCTCGAAGACGGCGACCACATCCACGCCGTCATCAAGGGCTCGGCCGTCAACAACGACGGCTCGCTCAAGATAGGGTTCACCGCGCCGAGCGTTGACGGGCAGGCCGAGGTCATCGCCGAGGCGCTGGCGATGGCCGGCGTGGACGCCGACTCCGTCACCTACGTCGAGACGCACGGGACGGGCACGCAGCTCGGCGACCCCATCGAGCTGGCGGCGCTCACGCAGGCCTTCCGCGCGACGACCGAGCGGCGCGGCTTTTGCGCCATCGGCTCGCTCAAGAGCAACATCGGCCACCTGGACGCGGGCGCCGGCGTCGCCGGTCTAATCAAGGCCGTGCTCGCGCTCAGGCACAAAGAGATTCCGCCGAGCCTCCACTACGAGCGGCCCAACCCCAAGATTGATTTCGAGCAGAGCCCCTTCTACGTCAACGCGCGGCTGGCGCCCTGGGAGGCCGGCGAGACGCCGCGCCGGGCGGGCGTCAGCTCCTTCGGCATCGGCGGGACGAACGCGCACGTCATACTCGAAGAGGCCCCGCCGCCGCCGCCCGCGGCCGGCGCGGCGCGGCCGTGGAGCCTGCTCGTGCTGTCCGCGCGGTCGGGCGCGGCGCTCGACGCGGCGACCAGGAATCTGGCCGAGCACCTGAGGGCGCGCCCGGAGGCGAACCTCGCCGACGTGGCCTACACGCTGCAAGTCGGCCGCAGGGAGTTCGCGCACCGTCGGGCGCTCGTGGCCCGCGACGCGGCGGACGCGGCCGCGGCGCTCGAAGCGCAGGACCCGCGCCGGCTCGTGACGAGCTACCGCGAGCCGGGGCACCGCCCCAACGTCTTCATGTTCCCGGGGCAGGGGGCGCAGTACGCGGGGATGTCGCGCGGGCTCTACGAGTCGGAGCCCGTGTTCGCCGAGCAGGTGGACGCGCTGGCCGAGCAGCTGCTCCCGCTCCTCGGCCTCGACCTGCGCGGCGTGCTCTACCCGGCGCCCGGGGGCGAAGAGGAGGCGGCGCGGCTGCTCGGGCAGACCCGGGTCACGCAGCCGGCGCTCTTCGTCGTCGAGTACGCGCTGGCGCGGCTGTGGATGAGCTGGGGCGTCGGGCCGGCGGCGATGATAGGCCACAGCGTCGGCGAGTACGTGGCCGCCTGCCTCGCGGGCGTCTTCACGCCCGAAGACGCGCTCGCGCTCGTGGCCGCGCGCGGGCGGCTGATGCAGGGGCTGCCGGCGGGCGCGATGCTCGCCGTCGCGCTCCCGGAGAAAGAGGCGGCCGCCATCCTCCCGCGCGGGCTTTCGGTGGCGGCGGTCAACACCCCGGACAGTTGCGTCGTCTCCGGCCCGCCCGAGTCGGTCGAGGAGTTCAGGGCCGAGCTTCTACGCAGGGGGACCGACGCGCAGCCGCTGCGCACCTCGCACGCCTTCCACTCCGAGATGATGGAGCCGATTCTGGCCGAGTTCACCGAGCTGGTCAGGCGCGCGGGGCCGGCCGCGCCGAAGATACCCTTCATCTCGAACGTGACCGGCGCATGGATAACCGCCGAGGAGGCGGCCGACCCGCGCTACTGGGCGCGGCACCTGCGCCAGCCGGTGCGCTTCGCGCGGGGCGTCGGCGAACTGCTGAGGGAGCCGGGGCGGATTCTGATAGAGGTCGGCCCCGGCCACACGCTGAGCACGTTCGCGCGGCGGCACCCGTCGAAGGGCGCCGAGCAGGTGGTCCTGAACTCGATGCGCCACCCGCGCGAGGGCCACTCGGACGCGGAGGCGCTGTTGACCGCGCTCGGCAAATTCTGGGCGGCCGGCGGGCGGGTCGAGTGGCGGCGCGTCGGCGCTTCGGGCGGGCAGCGTCGCCGCACGCCGCTGCCCACCTACCCTTTCGAGCGCGCGCGCTACTACGTGGAGCCGCGCCCGCAGGCGGCCCGCCCGCGGCGGCAGGCCGGCGGGGCGGCGCCGCCGCGTAAGAACCCCGTCGCCGAGTGGTTCTACGTCCCTTCGTGGAAGCGCCTGGCGCTGCACGGCGCGGAGTGCCTTCGGGCGGGCGGCGGCCCGAAGTTGAAGTGGCTGCTGCTGGCCGACGAGCGCGGCCTCGGCTCGGAGGTCGCGGCGCGGCTGGTGGAGGCCGGCGACGAGGTGGTCACGGCGCGCGCGGGCGCACGTTACGAGAAGGCGGGGGGGCGCGCCTACACGCTCGACGCGCGGCGGCCGGAGGACTACCGCGCGCTGCTCGGCGACCTGCGCGCCGAGGGCCTGACGCCCGACCGCGTCGTCCACCTGTGGGGCGTCACGGGGGGCGCCGCGCCGCCGGCCGCGGAGGACGGCTTCGAGCGCGCGCAGGAGTCGGGACTCTACAGCCTCATCTTTCTGACGCAGGCGCTCGTGGGGCACGAAATCGAGCCCCGCCTCTTCGTCGTCACCGACGAGGCGCAGGAGGTGGCCGACGGCGACGTGCTGCGCCCGGAGAAGGCCACCGTGCTGGCCGCGTGCAGGGTCATCCCGCAGGAGCATCCCGGCATCGGGTGCCGCAGCGTTGACGTGCGGCTGCCGCCCGCCGGCGGCGAGCCGCGCGCGCGCCTCGTCTCGCAGCTCGTCGCCGAACTGACCGCGGAGGCCGCGGACGCGGTGACCGCCTACCGCGGCCGGCACCGCTGGGTGCAGACCTTCGAGCCGGTCGCGCCCGCGCCGCCCGCGCAGGCGGGGACGCGGCTGCGCGAGCGCGGGGTCTACATGATTACGGGGGGCTTGAGCGGGGTCGGGCTGGTGCTGGCCGGCTACCTGGCGAAGGCCGCGAAGGCGCGGCTCGTGCTGACGGGCCGCGCCGGGCTGCCGGGGCGCGACGAGTGGGACGCGAGGGCGTCGGCCGGCGGCGAAGACGACGAGCTGTCGCGCCGCGTCAGGCGCGTGCGCGAGCTGGAGGCGTCGGGCGCGGAGGTGTTAGTGCTCGCCGCCGACGTGTCGGACGAGGGGCAGATGCGCGCCGCGCTCGAAGAGGCCGAGCGGCGGTTCGGCCCGCTCGACGGCGTCATCCACGGCGCGGCCGCCAACGGGCCCGACGTGGACCAGGAGATTACGGCGACGACGCCCGAAGTCTGCGGGCGCCACTTCCGGGTCAAGCCGCGCGGCCTGCTCGTGCTGGAGAAGCTTCTGCGGGGGCGGCGGCTCGACTTCCGCATGACCATCTCGTCGCTCTCGTCAATCCTCGGCGGCCTGAGCTTCACCGCCTACGCCGCGTCGAACATCTTCGTGGACGCGCTGGCGCAGCGCCGCGACCGCGAGGGCGAGGACGAATGGACGAGCGTCAACTGGGACGGCTGGGACTTCGACGGCGCGGACGGCGGTGCGGCCGGGGCGGCCGAGGCCGGGGGGACGTGGATTCTTCCGCACGAAGGGGCGGAGGCTTTCGGCCGCGTCCTGTCGCTGCTGCCCGCCCCGCAGGTGCTTGTCTCGACCACGGACTTGCGCGCGCGGCTCGGCGGGCAGGCCGCGCGCACGCGGGCAGGTGACGCGGGCGCCGAAGACGCCGCGGAAGCCGCGCCGGAACTCCACGCGCGGCCCGAGCTGCGCAGCGCCTACGTCGCGCCCGAGAACGAGCTGGAGCAGGAGGTGGCCGGCGTCTGGCAAGACCTGCTCGGCATACGCCAGGTCGGCGTCCACGACAACTTCTTCGACCTCGGCGGCCACTCGCTGCTCGCCACGATGGTCATCTCGCGCCTGCGCAAGTCCTTCGGCGTGGAGTTGCAGTTGCGCGACTTCTTCGAGTCGCCGACGGTCGGCGGCCTCTCGCTCGTCGTCGCGCAGCGCGTCATCGAGCAGCACGAGCAGCAGGACGTGGCGCGCCTGCTTGAGGAGTTGCCGGGCGGCGGGCTGAACACGCCCAGCCCCGTCTGAGCGCGGCGGCCGGCCGCGCCGCGCGGGGCGGCGTCGGCGGACATTCTGTGTGGGGGAGTTGGTGAAGTCATGAGCGACGTTTCGGAAAGGGTGGGCGCGCTGTCGCCCGGCGAGCGCGCGGCGCTGGCGATGCGGCTCGCGCGCAGGGCGCGGGCCGGCGGCTCGGCGGCCGAGTCCGCCATCACGCGGCGGCGCGACGGCGGCCCCGCGCCGCTCTCGTTCGCGCAGCGGCGGCTCTGGTTCCTCTCGCAGATGGAGGCCGACAGCGTCACCTACAACCTGCCCATCGCGTACGAGCTGCGCGGCCGGCTCGACGCGGCCGTGCTCGGGCGCGCGCTCGACGAAATAGTCCGGCGGCACGAGGCGCTGCGCACGACCTTCACGGTCAGCGACGGCGAGCCGGTGCAGGTCGTCGCCCCGGCGCTCGCGCTCGGCCTGCCCGTCATAGACCTGACCCACCTGGCCGGCGCGGAGCAGTGGGAGGAGCTGCGCCGCCGCGCCAACGAGGACGCGCGCCGCCCCTTCGATTTGGAGCGCGGGCCGCTGGCGCGCGCCACGCTGGTCAAACTCTCCGAGGAGTCGCACTACCTGCTCGTGCTGCTGCACCACATCGTCGGCGACGCCTGGTCAATGGGCATCATCCTGCGCGAGTTGAGCGCGCTCTACGGCGCGTTTCTGCGCGGCGAGCCTTCGCCGCTCGCCGAGCTGCCCGTGCAGTACGCCGACTTCGCCGTCTGGCAGAGGGAGTCGCTGGCCGCCGACGCCGCGCGGCGGCAGCTCGACTACTGGAAGCAGAAGCTCGCCGGCGCCGCGCCCGTCCTCCGTCTGCCGACCGACCACCCGCGCCCCTCCGCCCCGACCGACCGCGGCGCCTCCCAGTTCATGCTGCTGCCGGACGGGCTCTCGCGCGCGGTCAAGGAGTTGAGCCAGCGCGAGGGCGTGACGCTCTACATGACGCTGCTCGCCGCCTTCGACGCGCTGCTCTACCGCTACACGGGGCAGACCGACATCACCGTCGGCAGCCCGCTCGCCGGCCGCAGCCGCCCGGAGGCCGAGCCGCTCGTCGGACTCTTCATCAACCCGGTGGCGCTGCGCGCGGACCTCTCGGGAAACCCGAGCTTCCGGCAACTGCTCGGCCGCGTCAGGGAGGTGATGCTCGAAGCGCACGCCAACCAGGACGTGCCCTTCGAGAAGCTGGTGGCCGAGTTGCAGCCCGAGCGCAGCGCCGGGCACACGCCGCTCTTCCAGGTGATGTTCATCCTCCAGAACGCGCCGATGGAGGAGCGCGCGGCGTCGGCCGAGCTGGTCTTCTCACTCGGCGAGCTGGACGTGGACATCGGCGCCTCCAAGTTCGACCTGACCCTCTCCGTCGAAGAGACGACCGAGGGGCCGCTGCTCACCTACTGGGACTACAAGACCGACCTCTTCGAGCACGCGACCATCGAGCGCATGTTCGGCCACTTCCGCCGACTGCTGGAGTCGGTCGTCGCCGACCCCGACCGGCGCCTCTCCGACGTCGCCATCCTCGACGAAGGCGAGCGCCGCCGCCTGCTCGGCGAGACGAACGCGACGGCCGCGCCCTTCAGCGCCGACGCCTGCGCGCACGAGCTGTTCGAGGCGCGGGCCGCGCGCGCGCCCGGCGCCGACGCCCTCTTTTACGAAGACGCGCGCGTCTCCTACGGCGAGCTGAACGCGCGCGCCAACCGCCTGGCGAGACGCCTGCGCCGCCTCGGCGTCGGGCCGGAGGTGGTCGTCGGCCTGCACCTCGAACGCTCGCCGGAGATGGTCGTCGCGCTGCTCGCGGTGCTCAAGGCGGGCGGCGCCTACCTGCCGCTCGACCCGGCGTACCCGGCGGCGCGGCTCCGGTTCATGCTGGAGGACAGCGGCGCGCGCGTGCTGCTCACCGAGCGGCGGCTCGCCGACGCGCTGCCCCCCTGGCCGGGCGCGGTCGTCCGCCTCGACGCCGAGCGCGAGGCCGCCGAGGCCGAGAGCGGCGAGAACCTCACGGCGGCGGCGACGCCCTCGCACCTCGCCTACGTCATCTACACTTCGGGCTCGACGGGTCGGCCCAAGGGCGTGATGGTCGCCCACCGCGGCCTGTGCAACCTCGCCGAGGCGATGGCGCGCCCCCTCGGCCTGCGGCCGGGGGCCCGCTTCCTTCAGTTCGCGCCGTTCAGCTTCGACGCCTCCGTCCTCGAAGTCTTCGGCGCGCTGACGGCCGGCGCGGCGCTCGTCCTCGCGCCGCAGACCTCTCTGC